>NZ_JBRIQR010000008.1:0-153325 GCF_052983755.1 Enterobacter sp. CFEC122
TCCCGGTCTGATCTGTCACCTATGTATCCGGTCATACAGAAGCGCCACCGGGCATCAAGGCTACATCAGAACTTATAATCCACGCCGACAAAGTAGCGACGGCCATCTTCCGTGTAGCTGTAATCGTCGCGGCTCAGATCTTTGTCCAGCAGGTTCTGCACGCCCGCGCGCAGCTTCACGCTTTTCGTCGCCTGCCACGCGGTGCCGGTATTCCAGATAACATAGCCACCCGGCGTTGGGTCGCTGCTGGTCAGCGCGCGTTTCTCACCGGTGTAGTTGCCCTGAACATAGAACGACCAGTCCTGCGTCGCCTTCCAGTCAACGGTCCCGTTGGCGGTGTGGAACGGCAGATCGGACAGCGGTTTGTTGCCGCCGTTGCTGATATCACGACCGTCGTTGTAGGTGTAGTTCAGCGTCACTTTCCAGTCGTCCGCCAATGGGAATTTCAGCTCGGTCTCCACCCCGCGGATGCGCGCCTTGTTGACGTTGTAGTAGCGGAAAATCGGTTCACCGTCTGCATTCAGGCCAACGTAGTTAGGGTAGCTCTGCGCCTGTTTCGCATTGGCCGTACGGCTGAGGCTGATGCGGTCATCGACGTTATTCTGGAAGGTGGTCACGCTGGCCTGTACGCCCTCTAACCAGCCCTCTTCCCCGCTGTAGTAGAGACCGAATTCGAAGCTCTCGCTGGTTTCCGGCTTCAGATCCGGGTTACCGACAATCTCACAGGCACCGCGGCACGAGCCGGTGACCCAGTCCGGGCTCAGCTGCAGCAGTGACGGCGCTTTAAACGCGGTCGCCCAGCCCCCTTTCACCGTGACGGTATCGGCCGCGTTGTAGACCAGATAGGCGCGCGGGCTCCAGTGGTCGCCGTAGGTATCATGGTCGTCCATACGGATGCCGGTGGTCAGCGCCAGAGGTTCAAAAATACGCCACTCGTCCTCCAGGAACAGGGCATACTGGCTTGTCGACGTACTGCTGCCGGAGCCGCCCGTCAGGTTGACCGGATCCTTAAGCTTATCGTGACGCCATTCGCCGCCGAAGGTCATCAGCTGGTTGATGTCGCCCAGCGGCAGCACGTATTTCCCGTCTACCGCGTTGCTCTCGGAGGTGATCGGATTGCTGTTGCCCGGGTTTTTGTTATCCACCTTCTCGCCGTAAACCTTCAGCTCGCTGTTGCCGATGCCCCAGCGGCCGTTGTGGCTGAGAGAGTAGTTCTGACGCTCAAGGCGGTTTTTGTCGAGGGAATCCGAGTCACGATCCTGACGGTCGAAACCGTAGCCCGCCGTAAAGTCGTGATTTTCAGACGGCGTCCAGGCGAACTCCACATTCGCATCGCGGCTGGTGAAGCCTTCAATGCGCGGTGTTTCACCGCTCGCCGTGGTAGAGGACTTCTGCTGACCGTCTTTCTCACGCTTTGCGAGGCTACCGTAGGCTTTCAGCCCCAGCAGGCCGTCCACCAGCGGACCGCTGGTATAGAACTGGCCGTCGTACGTATCACCACGATCGCGATGTTCCTGAATTGTGGAATCAGCGCTCAGGGTGCCCGTCCATTTCTGGCCGATTTTTTTGGTGATAATGTTCACTACGCCGCCCAGCGCATCGGAGCCATAAAGCGAGGACATCGGCCCGCGCACGACTTCGATTCGTTCGATGGCGTCAACCGGCACCCAGTTGAGGTCGAAATCATTATGGCGGAACACTGCGTTACGGGAATTGACGCGCTTGCCGTCGATCAGGATCAGCGTGTAGCTGCTGTCCAGCCCGCGAATACTTACCCCTTTACGGTTGTCCCCTTCGCTCGTGAGCTGCACGCCCGGCACATCCCGTAACACATCTTTCAGGTTCTGAACGGGTTTGCGCTGCAAATCTTCCTGGGTAATCACGCTGATGCTTGCCGGTGCGTCTTTCAGGTTTTGCTCGGTCGCGGAAGCCGTGACAACCATTGTGTCGCCGGATTCCGCTGCGATAACAGGCAGGGCCAGGGACATTGCGGACGCACAAAGTCCTCCCCTGACGAAGGGATTCAACCTAAACATTCCATATCTCCATGAGGTAAATACAACTCAATCAAATCATCATTGCTCACAGCGTCTTCCTTGCCGCCCACATCTCCGGTGGGTCGGTGACACGCTTATTTTTGATAACGATAAAGCAAACGATAATTATTATCAATTAAATTGTTAAGAAATATATCTTTGTTACAGGGGGCGGGAATAAAAAAGCCCGCTCAAACGAGCGGGCTAAGAGAGAGGAAGTGCGATTATTGTTTAAATCGTTCCGGGAATTCCATTTCACTGTAGCGAACGAAGTGTGTTCCTTTCGTCAGCTTGTAGCCAAACCAGATGACGAGGAACAGCGGAATACCAATGTAGGTTGCCGTGACGGCGCCCCAGTCAATGGTGTCCGCCAGGAACGCTTCATAGTTCTGTCCCAGCGTAATAATCAGGCACAGAATGAAGGCGAAAATGGGACCCAGCGGGAAGAACCCTGAGCGATACGGCAGCTGGTTAACGTCATAACCCTGTTTGACGTAGCCACGGCGGAAACGATAGTGGCTAATGGCAATCCCCAGCCAGGCAATAAAGCCCGTCATCCCGGAGGTGTTAAGCAGCCACAGGTACACCGTCTGGTTGCCAAACATAGAGGTCAGGAAGCACAGGCCGGCAATCACCGTTGTGGCGTACAGTGCGTTGCGCGGTACGCCGCCACGGGACAGCTTCGCGAAAATACGCGGTGCTTTACCGTCGCATGCCAGCGTGTAGAGCATACGGGTGGACGCGTACATTCCGGAGTTACCGGCAGAAAGTACGGCGGTCAGGATAACGGCGTTCATCACTGCTGCGGCTGAAAGCAGGCCGGCATGCTGGAAGACCAGCGTGAACGGGCTGACGCTAATGTCTTTGACGTCATTACGCAGCAGGCTTGGATCGGTGTACGGAATGATCAGGCTGATAATCAGGATCGCGAACACATAGAACAGCAGGATACGCCAGAAGACCTGACGAACCGCGCGCGGAATATTCTTCTCCGGGTTCTCTGACTCACCGGCAGCAATGCCAATCAGCTCGGTTCCCTGGAAGGAGAAGCCGACAATCATTGCCACGCCAATCATTGCCGACAGTCCACCGGCAAACGGCGCATCGCCTATTGTCCAGTTACTCCAGCCCGCAGGTTCAGCGCCTTTGAAAATACCAACGATCATCGCCACACCGACGACGATAAAGATGATGACGGTTGCCACTTTGATCAAAGAGAACCAGTATTCCGCTTCGCCGAAACCGCGCACGGAGATGTAGTTCAGCAGGAAGATGACGGCCAGGAACAGGGCGCTCCAGATCCAGCCCGGCGTATCCGGGAACCACCAGTTCATCACCAGCTGTGCGGCGACAAGGTCAACGGCGATGGTGACCGCCCAGTTGTACCAGTAGTTCCAGCCCAGCGCGAAGCCGAAGCCTTCTTCAACGTATTTTTGACCGTAGGTCGAGAACGAACCGGATACCGGCATGTACGCGGCCAGTTCGCCGAGACTGGTCATCAGGAAGTACACCATCAGGCCAATCAGGATATAAGAGAAAAGTGCCCCACCCGGGCCGGCTGCCGAAATCGTTGCGCCAGAGGCAACGAAAAGACCTGTACCGATGGAGCCGCCAATGGCGATCATCGTCAGGTGACGCGCCTTGAGTTCACGACGTAGCGTGGGCGCTTCTGTGGTTTTAATTTCTGAAACCATATGAAAATGCTGTCCATTTAATAAATGAGGCGCGATTGTAGCAGACGATCCGCGTTCCTTCCGGCAGAAATACTCAGTTATAAGAGAGCTTCATGACGCGGCCAGGATTATAAGTAAAGCATAATTTTTCCCTCTCCCCTTTGGGGTGAGGGACGCTGTCAGATTTCGCAATAGCGCAGAAAACGCTGCAGGGAGCTGGAAAGGTGTTTCTGGCGATGATGAATGCACCACAGCGTGCGCACCAGTTTCGGAAGCGGAACGGGAATCTCCACCAGCGATCCGGTTTCCAGCTGTTCGGCAATAACGCGCCGGGAAAGACAGCTGATACCCAATCCGTGGCGCACCGCGTGCTTAATCGCCTCTGAGTTCCCCAATTCCATCCCCAGCTGGAAATGCGGCAGATGGGACAGCAGCAGGTAATCGACAATTTCACGCGTGCCGGAGCCCTGCTCGCGCAGGATCCACTGCGCCTGCGCCAGCCGCTCCAGCGTCACCTCGCCCTGCAATAATGACGAGGCCGGGGACGCAAACACCACCAGCTCGTCTTCCAGCCAGGGCTCGGCAATGATATCGACGTTGTGGCAGGGCCCCTCGATGAGGCCGATATCCACGCGGAAGTCGATCACCGCGTTGATGACGTCCTGGCTATTGCCCACGCTCATCTCCAGCGGCAGGGTCGGGAAATCCCGACGATAGCGGGCGATCACCTCCGGCAGGATGTAATTGCCGATGGTGCTGCTGGCGTAGACGCGGATCGCGCCGTTATCTTCGCGGAACAGCTGTTCGATTTCGATAGCCTGCTCCAGCAGCGCCAGCGCGCGTGGATAAAGAAGACGACCGTGTTCGTTGACCACCAGACGCTTCCCTACCCTGTCGAAAAGCTGAACGCCCAGTTGTCCTTCAAGATCGGTCAACGCCGCGCTGACCGCAGACTGAGAGAGCGCCAGCATTTGTGACGCCTGGGTCGTCGAGCCGCTTTTCAGCACCTCGGCAAACACTTCCAGCTGACGCAAAGTAATGTGCATGGTTGCTTACCACTTATATAGATTGATTATAAGTATATAATCAATTTTATTTTTTAAGCCAGACCGCCGTAACCTTTAGCCAGACAAAGGAGAAGGTTATGTCAGAAATCACCTTACAACATCATCGTACAGTGTGGCACTTCGTGCCGGGTCTTGCGCTCAGCGCCGCAGTGACCGCCGTCGCGCTATGGGGCGGCAGCATCCCGGCCATCGCAGGCGCAGGTTTCAGCGCGCTGACGCTCGCCATTTTGCTCGGCATGGTCGTGGGTAACACCGTTTATCCACATATCTGGAAATCCTGCGACGGCGGCGTGATCTTTGCCAAGCAGCATCTGCTGCGTCTTGGGATCATTCTTTATGGCTTTCGTCTCACCTTTTCGCAGATTGCGGATGTGGGTGCGAGCGGGATCGCCATCGACGTTCTGACCCTGACCAGCACCTTTTTACTGGCCTGCTTTATCGGTCAGAAAGTGTTTGGACTGGACAGGCAAACCAGCTGGCTGATCGGTGCCGGGAGCAGTATCTGTGGCGCAGCGGCGGTGCTGGCAACGGAGCCGGTCGTGAAAGCCGAAGCCAGCAAGGTAACGGTTGCCGTCGCGACGGTGGTGATCTTCGGGACGCTGGCGATTTTCCTCTACCCGGCCATGTATCCGCTGGTCGCCCACTGGTTTAGCCCGGAAACCTACGGCATCTATATCGGCTCGACCATGCACGAAGTGGCCCAGGTGGTCGCAGCAGGACATGCCATTAACCCGGACGCCGAAAACGCGGCGGTGATTGCCAAAATGCTGCGCGTGATGATGCTGGCGCCGTTCCTGATTTTCCTGGCCGCACGGGTTAAACAGCTGGCTCCGGCGGGCGGCAGCGAGAAGAGCAAAATCACCATTCCGTGGTTTGCGATCCTGTTCATCGTGGTCGCTATCTTTAACTCCTTCCACCTGCTGCCGAAAGCGGTGGTGGATATGCTGGTGACGCTGGATACCGTACTGCTGGCGATGGCCATGGCGGCGCTGGGGGTGACCACACACGTCAGCGCGCTGAAAAAAGCCGGTGCGAAACCGCTGCTGATGGCGCTGGTGCTCTTCATCTGGCTGATTGTCGGCGGTGGCGCAATTAACCTCGCGGTCCATAGCCTGATGGCATAAACCACTACATCCTTCTCCTGTTAACCCGCTATCATAGGCATTTCGGGTTAACAGGAGTCCCTTTATGAAATATGTTGGAGCGCACGTCAGCGCTGCAGGTGGCCTTGCGAATGCCGCCATTCGTGCCGCCGAAATTGAGGCGACCGCTTTCGCCCTGTTCACCAAAAATCAGCGCCAGTGGCGCGCCGCACCGCTCACCGCTGAGGTGATTGATGATTTCAAAGCCGCCTGTGAGAAATACCGCTACGGGCCCGGCCAGATCCTCCCCCACGACAGCTACCTGATCAACCTCGGTCACCCGGTTGAAGAAGCGCTGGAAAAATCCCGAGAGGCGTTTCTGGATGAAGTGCAACGCTGCGAACAGCTGGGGCTGACGCTGCTGAACTTCCATCCGGGCAGCCATCTGATGCAGATCGACGAAGATGCCTGCCTGGCGCGCATTGCAGAGTCCATTAACATCACGCTGGATAAAACCAAAGGCGTGACGGCGGTGATTGAGAACACCGCCGGTCAGGGCAGCAACCTCGGCTTTAAGTTCGAACATCTGGCGGCGATTATCGACGGCGTGGAGGACAAATCCCGCGTCGGCGTGTGCATTGATACCTGCCACGCCTTTGCCGCCGGTTATGACCTGCGCACCACCGAGGCAACAAAAAACACGTTTGATGAGTTCGAGCGCATTGTGGGCTTTAAATACCTGCGTGGAATGCACTTAAACGATGCGAAAAGCGCCTTTGGTAGCCGCGTTGACCGCCATCACAGCCTGGGCGAAGGCAACATTGGCCACGATGCGTTTCGCTTTATCATGCAGGACGCTCGCTTCGACGGTATTCCGATGGTGCTTGAAACCATCAATCCGGACATCTGGGCAGAAGAGATTGCCTGGCTGAAGGCACAGCAAACCGCTGAACAGGCGGCATAAAAAAAGCCGGGTTGCATTAGCACCCGGCTTTTTTATTGCTTACCGCTTACGCTGCTTTCGCCACAACTTCCGCTTCCGGACGTTTCAGCACCGCGTAAGAGAGGCCCGCCACCAGCGTACCGGCAACAATCGCCAGCAGGTAGCCCAGTACCGGGGTGATGGCGCCAGGGATCAGCAGCACGAACAGACCGCCGTGTGGTGCCATCAGTTTTGCGCCAATCGCCATGGAGATTGCACCCGTTACCGCACCACCTGCGATACAGCACGGCAGCACACGCATTGGGTCACGCGCCGCGAACGGAATCGCGCCTTCGGTGATGAAGCACAGACCCAGCACCAGCGCGGCTTTACCGCCTTCCTGCTGCGCTTTATCGAACTTACGACGGGCAATAATCGTCGCCAGGCCGAGCGCCAGCGGAGGCACCATGCCTGCCGCCATGATGGCTGCCATTGGCGCGTAGGTCTGGGTACTCAGCAGGCCCACACCAAAGGCGTACGCCGCTTTGTTCACCGGACCACCCATGTCGGTACACATCATGCCGCCGAGGATTGCCCCCAGCAGAACCGCGTTCGCGGTGCCCATGGTCTGCAGCCAGTGGGTCAGACCCGCCAGGATGCCCGCAACCGGCTTACCAATCAGGTAAATCATCGCCAGGCCGACCACCAGGCTGGAAATCAGCGGAATGATCAGGATCGGCTTCAGCGCTTCCATACTCTGCGGCAGCTTCAGCTTCGAGCTAATCAGCTTCGCGACGTAACCGGCGAGGAAGCCCGCGATGATACCGCCGATAAAGCCAGAACCGGTGCTCACGGCCAGCATACCGCCGATAAGCCCCGGGGTCAGACCCGGGCGGTCAGCAATGGAGAAGGCAATAAAGCCCGCCAGTACCGGCACCATCAGGGCGAAGGCTGAGCCCCCGCCGATCTGCATCAGCGCTGCCGCCAGCGTTCCTTCTTCTTTAAACGCCGTGATACCAAACGCGAACGAGAGCGCGATACACAGACCGCCCGCGACCACCATCGGCAGCATGTAAGACACGCCGGTCAGCAGGTGACGATAGGCGCCTGCGGACTCTTTCTTCCCTTCCGTCGCGGTCTGGCGCGCGCCGGTTGCCTGATACGGCTTCGCTTCCACCAGCGCTTTATCAAACTCCTGCGCGGTCTTTTTCAGCGCCAGGCCTGTAGAGGTACGGTACATTGGCTTACCGGCAAATTTCGCCAGGTCCACTTCGATATCCGCCGCCACAATCACCAGATCGGCCTCCACCACTTCCTCTGGGGTGATGGCATTGCCGGCACCGACGGAGCCGCGCGTTTCAACTTTTACCCACCAGCCGCGTTTTTTCGCTTCGGTTTCAATGGCTTCAGCCGCCATAAAGGTGTGAGCCACCCCCGTCGGACAGGCCGTCACCGCCACAATGCGTTTCGGGCCCGTGGCCGCAGCCGGTGCCGTCGCGACAGGCGCGCTGTAGACAGACGCGTGACCTTTCGCTTCGCTCAGGAACAGTTCCGGATGTGCCACCGCGCGATTAATATCGCCCAGCCACACTTTTTTGCCGTTCAGCGCACTGTCAGCCGGGATGTTGTCGCCCAGGACAATGGCCAGTTCGGCATCGCCCGGGTTATCAGTCATCTCGAGATGTGCTTTGTTCGCCGCCGCTCCCAGCAAGGTCTTCGCCATATAGGCGCGTGCCTGTCCGAGACCGGAGTCAATGATCAGCAGCGTTTTCATTATTCCTCTCCTGCTGTTAGTTAAAAGGTTTTAAGTCAACGCGCGCCATCATCGCGGCTAACTGGGTACGATCGGTAATACCGACATTGCTCTGGCTGACGGCCAGGGCAGCAACGGCAGTGGCAAGACGTAAGGTATGTTCACTGGATTCCCGCATCAGCAGACCATAAATCAGTCCGCCAACCATGGAATCCCCTGCGCCAACGGTACTCACAACCTCCATTGACGGCGGTTTGGCGATCCATTCGCCAGACGCGTTAACCCACAACGCGCCTTCTGCACCAAGAGAGATCACCACGTGAGCGATACCCTGCTCGCGCAGCGCATGGGCAGCGTCAATCACATCTTTTAATTCTGGCAGCTTACGGCCCGCCCAGATCTCCAGTTCGCGGCGATTTGGCTTCACCAGCCACGGAGAGGCTTTCAGGCCCGCGACCAGCGCGTCACGGCTGCTGTCAAAAATAATGCATGGGCACTGGCTGCGCAGGCGCGTCATCCAGTCGGTAAACGCTTCCGGGCTGACGCCGGATGGCAGGCTGCCGCTGACGCACACCATGTCAAACTGCCCCAGCCAGGTCAGCGAGTCGTTGACAAAGCGTTCCCAGTCTGACGGCGTCACTTCGAAGCCAGAGAAGTTCAGATCGGTCACTTCACCGTCTTTCTCCGTCAGCTTAACGTTGATACGGGTACGGCCCTGAACAACCTGGAAACGGTTGGCAATGCCCAGCTCGCTGAACAGCTGCTGGAAACCATCCTGGTTGTCTTTGCCGAGGAATCCGCCCACGGTGACATCGATACCGAGATCCTTGAGCACTTTCGCGACGTTAATCCCTTTGCCCGCAGCATGCAGGCCGGTGGTACGCACGAGGTTAACTTCGCCGCGCTCAATTTCCGGGCAAAACCCCACCAGGTCATAAGCCGGGTTCAGCGTAATAGTCGCAACACGTCTGCTCATTATGCGCCCTCCCCCAGACCCGCCGCGATGGCATCGCCAATCGCTTTCAGCGCCTGTTCAGCATCGGCACCCTGCGCGGTGAAACGCAGACGGTGGCCTTTCTTCACGCCCAGCGCGACCACTTTCATCAGACTACGGCCGTTGGCCGGTTTGCCCGTGCCATCAAGATTCGCCACGGTAATCTCACTCTCAAATTGTTTAATGGTATTCACCAGCATGGTGCCCGGACGGGCATGCAGGCCGTGCTCGTTACGCACCACGAACTCCGCGGTTAGCACGTCATCCGTCAGCGCATCATCACTGGTCAGCAGTGCCAGCACGGTGGATGCATCAGCGTTCAGCAGTTTTTCAGCTTTGTTGTTCAGCAGCAGATCGCCAAGACGCTTCAGCACGGAAACCGGCTGTTCATCAGCCATCGCGACGGTCACCAGCATGGCTGCGCGCTCGCCTTCTACCTCAAACGCCGTGGCAGCACGGCTCACGGCAATCGCACTGCGCAGGTTGCCTTCAGCACTGTCGTTCAGCCAGATGCCCTGACCCAGATTCAACGGCTTATCGTTAATCACGCGCGTCACAAAGGTGGCATCCGCCGCGCCGGCTTCTTTCAGACGACCCGCGTTCAGCGCCTGCAGCGTCACCAGATCGGAAGCAACCACATCCAGCGTCAGCGTTTCATTATCCAGTTTCAGCGCTTCACTCTGTTTTTCGCCCATCAGCAAGGCGCGCAGCTCTTCCGCGGTGGTGGCGGATTTAAGCTGTTCAGCCACCGCGTCATCGCTCAGGACATGCGTCAGCTGACGCAGCAGACCTAAATGTTCATCGCTGCTGGCCGCGATACCGATGGCCACATAGGCCACCTGACCGTCGCCCCAGAGCACGCCCTGCGGGAACTGATACACCTTAACGCCGGTTTTCAGCACCTGATCGCGGGTGTCGGTGGTACCGTGCGGAATGGCAATGCCATTGCCGAGGAAGGTTGAAGTCTGCTGCTCGCGGGCCAGCATGCCGTTGACATAGCCGTCCGCGACGTTACCCGCCTGCACAAGCGCAGCGGCAACCTGGCGAATAGCCTCTTCTTTATCCCCGGCCTGAGCGCCCGGGTGGATATCCTGAACAGATAACTGGAACATGGTTCTCCACTCCTGCTGAACTTGAATCGTTTTAGCTTTAATGAGAAAAAATGCGCTAGCCTGCTCCGTTTGTTAAAACAAGATAGCGCTGAAACGTTTCAAAAAGTCTTGCGCTTTCTGCTGTACCTTGCAAGTAAACTCGTCTTTCTGATATCAGAATTTAGAGATACAGCACATTTCTTCTTCATTGAGCTGAATTTTGCTGAAGTTCAGCAAGTCAGTTTCAGCTAAGGTCAGCAGCGTGAGAGACAAGTTGAAATGCCATTTTGATTTTTCGTGGCATCATTGACCGCACCCACTGTTTATTTTTTAGCTGACGGCGTACACTCCGCCCCTCTCTGCTACTCGCTAATTATAAAACATGCATAACACCCCTGCGGCTGCCTCGCCAAAGCCCTTTGACTTGACCTCAGCGGCCTTCCTGATTGTTGCCTTTTTCACGGGCATTGCCGGTGCGTTACAGACGCCGACGCTGAGCTTATTTCTGACCAATGAGGTTCATGTTCGTCCGGCGCTGGTTGGCTTCTTTTTTACCGGAAGCGCCATCATCGGCATCCTGGTCAGTCAGTTTCTGGCGGGGCGCTCCGACAGAAAAGGCGATCGTAAAAGCCTGATCGTTTTCTGCTGCCTGCTGGGGGTCATGGCCTGCGTTCTTTTTGCCTGGAACCGCAACTACTTCATTCTGCTTTTCGTCGGGGTATTCCTGAGCAGCTTTGGCTCGACGGCTAACCCACAGCTGTTTGCGCTTGCCCGCGAACACGCCGACCATACCGGACGTGAAGCGGTGATGTTCAGCTCTGTCCTGCGTGCGCAGGTGTCGCTGGCGTGGGTGATTGGCCCGCCGCTGGCCTACGCGCTGGCGATGGGTTTTGGCTTTACGGTGATGTACCTGAGCGCGGCAGTCGCGTTTGTGGCGTGCGGCGCGCTGGTGTGGTTCTTCCTGCCGTCCATGCGCAAAGAGCCCAAGGTGGCAACGGGCGTGCTGGAAGCGCCGCGCCGTAACCGCCGCGATGCCCTGCTCCTGTTCGCGATCTGCACGCTGATGTGGGGCACCAATAGCCTGTATATCATCAATATGCCGCTGTTTATCATTAATGAACTGCACCTGCCGGAGAAGCTGGCGGGCATCATGATGGGCACCGCAGCCGGGCTTGAGATCCCGACCATGCTGATCGCAGGCTATTACGCAAAGCGCTTCGGGAAACGTTTTTTAATGCGCATCGCCGCCGTCGCCGGTCTGCTGTTTTATATCGGTATGCTGACGGTACATACGCCGGGGCTGTTGCTGGCGTTACAGCTGCTGAACGCTATCTATATTGGTATTCTCGCCGGGATAGGCATGCTTTATTTCCAGGATCTGATGCCGGGCCAGGCAGGCTCCGCCACCACCCTTTATACTAATACCACCCGCGTGGGCTGGATTATTGCCGGTTCAATGGCCGGTGTCGTGGCCGAAATCTGGAACTATTACACGGTGTTCTGGATTGCGCTGGTGATGTGTACGCTGACGATGGGCTGTCTGGCGAGGATTAAAGACGTTTAAGGCGCGGTGAGCGCTTCCAGCTCAAGAAGGTACGTTATCGCCTGCTCTCGCGTGCTGCCGCACATTTCAGCCGTGGGCTGAAGCCCGGAGCAGACCTTCGGGCGCAACGGTGAGCCAAAGATCATGCACAGGTTCGTTTCCGAGAGCTGAACGCAGCGGGTATTGGCAGGCTTGCCCTCGGGCATTCCTGGAATGGGGCTTGAAATGGACGGTGCAGTACAGCACGCGCCACAATCGGGACGACAATCCATAAATGCTCTCTTCCGCTGGCGAATGCCCGTACGGTCGGGCATCGCGCGCACAGTAACACCTTTTGTGTATTGATAGCAAAAGCCACGAATTCCTCTTGCCTGAAAGGCCGCGCGCGAGTAATTTGGCGCGATATTTTTTACCTCCCGTAAACAGGATTACTGCAATGCCAAGAGCGAACGAAATTAAGAAAGGTATGGTACTGAATTACAACGGCAAATTGCTGATTGTGAAAGATATCGATATTCAGGCACCAAGCGCCCGTGGTGCAGCTACGCTGTACAAAATGCGTTTCGCCGATGTGCGTACCGGCCTGAAGGTGGAAGAGCGCTTTAAAGGGGACGATATCGTCGATACCGTGACCCTGACCCGTCGCTATGTTGATTTCTCCTACATCGACGGCAACGAATACGTGTTCATGGACAAAGAAGATTACACCCCGTATATCTTCACCAAAGACCAGATTGAAGAAGAGCTGCTGTTCATCCCGGAAGGCGGTATGCCTGATATGCAGGTTCTGACCTGGGACGGCGTGCTGTTGGCGCTGGAACTGCCTCAGACCGTCGATCTGGAAATCGTTGAAACCGCACCAGGCATCAAAGGCGCATCCGCCAGTGCCCGCAACAAACCGGCTACCCTGACCACCGGCCTGGTTGTGCAGGTGCCGGAATACCTTTCTGCTGGCGAGAAAATCCGCATCCATATCGAAGAAAAACGCTATATGGGTCGCGCTGACTGATTGCGGCGTTTGTCGGGTGGCGCTACGCTTACCCGACCTACGAAAAAACCGGCCCAGAAGCCGGTTTTTGTGTTTTTGTAGGCTGGGTAAGGCGAAGCCGCCACCCGGCAATTCCGTTTACAGCAGCTCCGGATACTTCGTCATCTTCAGCGCCAGCTCAACGCCGCGCACTTCCGCCATCCCTTTAAGACGGCCAATCGCCGAATAGCCCGGGTTGGTTTTCTTACGCAGATCGTCCAGCATCTGGTGTCCGTGATCCGGACGGAACGGGATAGGACGCACATCGCCAGCCTGCTTGCGACGCGCCTCTTCCGCCAGAATAGCGTCCACCACCGCGACCATATTCACATCACCGCCCAGGTGCGCCGCCTCGTGGAAGGTTTTTGGGTTCTCTTCACGGCAGGTCGCGCGCAGATGCGTAAAGTGAATGCGATCGCCGAAGGTTTCAATCATCCGCACCAGATCGTTATCGGCCCGCACGCCGTAGGAGCCGGTACACATGGTAAAGCCGTTGTGAATGCTGTCGACCGTCTCTTTCAGCCACTGCATATCTTCAATCGTAGACACGATACGCGGCAGGCCGAGGATAGGACGCGGTGGATCGTCCGGATGTACCGCCAGGCGAACCCCCACCTCTTCCGCGACCGGCACAATTGCGCGCAGGAAATACGCCATGTTTTCACGCAGCTGCTGCTTATCAATATTGCCGTACTCCGCCAGGCGGGCGCGGAACTGATCCAGCGTATACCCCTCTTCGGCACCCGGCAGGCCCGCAATAATATTACGGGTCAGCTTTTCGATATCCGCGTCGCTGGCGGCATTGAACCATTGGAGCGCCTGCTGCTGCTCTTCAGCGGTGTAATCCGCGTCGGCGCCAGGGCGTTTCAGAATGTGCAGTTCGAATGCCGCAAAGGCAATCTGATCGAAGCGCAGCGCTTTTGAGCCGTCCGGCATTTGATATTCGAGGTCTGTACGCGTCCAGTCCAGAATGGGCATGAAGTTGTAGCAAACGGTATCAATACCGCAGGCCGCGAGGTTACGGATGCTCTGCTGATAGTTGGCAATCCAGGCCTGATACTCGCCGGAATGGGTTTTGATGTCTTCGTGAACCGGAATGCTTTCTACCACAGACCAGGTTAATCCTTTTTCCGCCAGCAGCGCCTGACGCGTCTGTATTTCCTCTACCGGCCAGACCTGACCGTTAGGAATATGATGCAGCGCCGTGACGACACCCGTTGCGCCAGCCTGACGCACATCATCAAGAGAAACCGGATCGTTCGGCCCGTACCAACGCCAGGTTTGTTCCATTGCCTCACCCTCTTAAGTTGTTATACCAATATGCGTTACTACAATGACGACTACCATACATGTTTACCGCGAAGGGTCAATACACCGCCACACATTGATTGATCAAACTCACATAACGGGGATATTTACGGCTCACCAATTTTATTTGCTGTCATATAACTTTACACTGGCATTGTTAATTAATGGTTAATCAGGTGTATCTCATGAAGACAATTGCCTCCACCGCCCTTCCTGCCCGGGTTCAGCAACCGCGCTACGATCGTCAGCAACTGCGCTCCCGCATCGTCCACTTTGGCTTTGGCGCGTTTCACCGTGCGCACCAGGCCTTGTTAACAAATCGGGTGCTGAATGAAAAAGGCGGCGACTGGGGGATTTGTGAGATTAGCCTCTTCAGCGGCGACGTGCTGATGAGCCAGCTGCGCGCGCAGGATCATCTGTTCACCGTGCTGGAAAAAGGGGCTGAAGGAAATGAGGCCATTATCGTCGGTGCCGTCCATGAATGCCTGAACGCAAAGCTGGACTCCCTGCCCGCCATTATTGAGAAATTTTGCGAGCCTCAGGTCGCGATTGTCTCGCTCACCATCACAGAGAAAGGCTATTGCATCGATCCCGCGACCGGGAAGCTCGACCTGAATAACCCCCGGATCGTCCACGACCTTGAAAACCCCTCAGAGCCACATTCCGCCCCTGGGATCCTGGTCGAAGCCCTCCACCGCCGCCGCGAGCGCGGCCTGCCTGCCTTTACCGTGCTCTCTTGCGACAATATCCCGGACAACGGGCACGTGGTGAAAAACGCCGTGCTGGGCATGGCGCAAAAACGTTCCGCAGGGTTATCTGAATGGATCGATACCCACGTAAGCTTCCCCGGAACGATGGTCGACAGGATTGTTCCCGCCGCGACGGAGGCCTCGCTGGCGGAAATCACCGACGCGCTCGGCGTGGAAGATCCGTGCGCCATCAGCTGCGAGCCGTTCATTCAGTGGGTAATAGAAGATAATTTTGTCGCCGGCCGTCCCGAGTGGGAAGTGGCGGGTGTCCAGATGGTGCAGGATGTTCTGCCGTGGGAGCAGATGAAATTACGCATGCTCAACGGCAGCCACTCTTTCCTGGCGTATCTCGGGTATCTTGCCGGCTACGCGCATATTAATGAATGCATGGAGGATGCAGCGTTCCGGGAAGCCGCCCGTCGGCTGATGCTGAACGAGCAGGCCCCCACGTTACGGATTAAGGATGTCGACCTCACCGCGTATGCCGATAGCCTGATCGAACGCTTTGCCAACCCGGCCCTCCAGCATCGGACCTGGCAAATCGCGATGGACGGTAGCCAGAAGCTTCCGCAAAGAATGCTGGACGGGATCCGCGTTCATCTTGAGCGAAACACGCCGTGGCCGCTGCTGGCCCTGGGCGTGGCCGGCTGGATACGCTACGTCAGCGGCACCGACGAGCGCGGCAACGCGATTGACGTTCGCGATCCCCTCAGCGATAAAATCCGCACGATCGTCAACGCCAGCAGCGACATCGACCGCGTCCCCGCGCTGCTGGGGCTGAGCGAAGTGTTTGGTCACGATCTCGCGCACAATCGTGTTTTTGTTGAGGCTGTTAGCCAGGCCTATCAGCGCATCACCCGTCACGGCGCACGTCAGGCTGTTATCGAAACGTTAAATATTTAACGATTGTTGCGCTTAACGCGAACGGATAAAGCCTTCGTTCGCCCTTCCCCTTCTCACAGGTCACGTTTTTCGCCAGGATAGAGAACAGTGTTATCGCATCATCATTCTCATCCGGAGCGCACGTGACCAAAACCAACCTCATCACCGGTTTTCTCGGCAGCGGTAAAACCACCTCAATTCTCCACCTGCTGGCGAATAAAGATCCGGCCGAGAAGTGGGCCGTGCTGGTCAATGAATTTGGCGAGGTGGGCATTGACGGCGCGTTACTGTCATCCAGCGGCGCGATGATTAAAGAGATCCCCGGCGGATGCATGTGCTGCGTCAATGGCCTGCCGATGCAGGTGGGGCTCAATACCCTGCTGCGTCAGGGCAAACCCGACCGCCTGCTGATTGAGCCCACCGGGCTGGGCCACCCGAAGCAGATCCTCGATTTACTGACCGCCCCGGTTTACGAGCCGTGGATCGATCTGCGCGCCACACTGTGCCTGCTCGATCCGCGTCAGCTTCTGGATGACAAGGCGGTGGCCAACGAGAACTTCCGCGATCAGCTCGCCTCGGCGGACGTTATCGTCGCCAACAAGGAAGATCGCGCCACGCCTGAAAGCCAGGCCGCGCTGGAGGCGTGGTGGCAACATTTTGGCGGCAATCGCACGCGGGTGCAGACCACCCAGGGGAATATTGATAGCACCCTGCTTGACCTGCCTCGTCTGAACCTCACCGAGCTGCCTGCCAGCGCGGATCATGCGCACAGCCATCCGGTTAAGCAGGGTCTGGCAGCCCTGAGCCTGCCGGAGCACCAGCGCTGGCGTCGTAACCTGAACAGCGGCCAGGGATACCAGGCCTGCGGATGGATTTTCGATGCTGAGACCGTTTTCGATACTATCGGGATTCTGGAGTGGGCCCGCCTTGCGCCCGTCGATCGCGTGAAAGGGATCATGCGCACGCCGGACGGACTGGTGCGGATCAACCGCCAGGGCGACGATTTCTTCATTGAAACGCAGAACGTGGCGCCGCCTGACAGCCGAATAGAGTTAATTAGTGCGGTTAACGCCGACTGGAATGCCCTCCAGTCCAGCCTGTTGAGGATTCGTTTAAGTTCGGGCGGCTAACGTTGCCCCAGTTTTCACTCTATGCAGAACGTTATGACAACTCGATTTCCCCTGATATTACTGCTTAATGTCGCCGGTCTGGCGCTTTTCTTCTCCTGGTATATCCCGGCGAATCATGGTTTCTGGTTCCCCCTGGATTCTGGCATCTTTCACTTCTTCAACCAGGCGCTGGTGAAGAGCGACGCATTCCTGTGGCTGGTGGCCATCACCAACAACCGCGCCTTCGACGGTTTCTCGCTGCTGGCCATGGGCTGCCTGATGCTCTCTTTCTGGCTGAAAGAGGATAAAGCGGGACGTCGGCGTATTCTGATTATCGGTCTGGTAATGCTGCTGTTTGCTGTCGTCATTAATCAGCTGGCTACCGCGATAATTCCGGTTAAGCGTTCCAGCCCTACGCTCTTTTTCACCGATATTTATCGCGTCAGTGAGCTGCTGCATATTCCAACAAAAGATGCGTCGAAGGACAGTTTCCCCGGCGATCACGGCATGATGCTGCTCATTTTTTCCGCAGTCATGCTTCGCTATTTCGGCCGAAAAGCGTTTGCCATAGCCCTGATTATTTTTGTGGTTTTTGCCTTCCCGCGCGTAATGATTGGCGCTCACTGGTTCACCGATATTGCTGTCGGTTCGCTCTCCGTTGCGCTGATTGCGCTGCCGTGGTGTTTAATGACCCCGCTGAGCGACAGGATAATAGCGTTGTTCGATCGCTATCTTCCCGGTAGAGCGCAACAACAATTAAACAAATAACTAACCTAAATTAACGTGAGCTATCAGGGATCGACATGATCCCCGATAGCCTTCCCGCCACGATCTTTTCCCTCTGTCATATTCTTGTCATCACATTCATGATAAAAATGAAGCAATTGCGCGATCACGCGTCGGATCTGACCGCATTTTAAGCAATTACGGATTTTTACTTTCTGTATCACATTTTCTTATAAAAAAAAGGCTTTTTTTACTCGCAATACCCCTGGCAATCGGTTAATCTCGAACTCGTTTTGCCCCATAGGGATAATTATTTCGATGGTGAATAATTTTGTGCGCTATGCCACAAATGTGACCAGAAAGAATTGTCTCGATGTGAACAGATAATTAGTCTCGTCACGTTTGGCATTTTTATAACGATATTTGTCGTTAAGGACTTCAAGGGAAAATAAACAAAATGGTCAAATCTCAACCGTTTCTGAGATATATCTTGCGGGGGATCCCGGCGATAGCAGTCGCGGTACTGTTATCTGCATGTAGTACATCGAACACCGCGAAGAATATGCATCCTGAGACGCGTGTTGTGGGAATGGAAGATTCCTCTTCACTGCAAGCCTCTCAGGATGAATTTGAAAATATGGTACGTAATCTGGACGTGAAATCCCGCATTATGGACCAGTATGCTGACTGGAAAGGCGTGCGTTATCGTCTTGGCGGCAGCACGAAAACAGGTATTGATTGTTCCGGTTTTGTACAGCGTACGTTCCGCGAGCAATTTGGGTTAGATCTTCCGCGTTCAACCTATGAACAGCAGGAGATGGGCAAGTCGATTTCACGTACCAAACTGCGCACCGGCGATTTAGTTCTGTTCCGCGCGGGGTCTACAGGTCGACATGTTGGCATCTACATTGGTAATGACCAGTTCGTACATGCCTCCACCAGCAGCGGTGTGACCATTTCCAGCATGAACGAACCGTACTGGAAGAAGCGTTATAACGAAGCGCGCCGCGTACTGACCCGCAGTTAATATAACTATTGTATCGTTGGTTATCCCTTGGCTGGCGATATGATGAAAAAAAGCACTGCTTCGGCAGTGTTTTTTTTTGCCCGTTACACTGAATACATCAAGCGGCTTTTCAGGAATCACGACGTCTATGCTCACCCGCTACTTCTCCAGTAATCGTAAAATACTGATCCTCAGTATTATCACGGGTCTCATCACCGCCCTGCTCCTGGGTTCCCTGCAATTTTCGTGGAGTTACCACAAGCGGGAAGTCAAATTCGACACCCTGGTGAATGATGTGAGCGCCTACATGGGGAGCTATTTCGAAGACCTAAAAAAAGCGGTCAATGTCCTCCAGCCTCTCACGCTGAACACGTGCCAGGACGTCAACCAGGAACTCACCTCACGCGCGGCCTTCAGCATTAACGTTCGCGCCTTCCTGCTGGTCCGGGACAAGATGGCATTCTGCTCCTCGGCAACAGGCCCGATGAATGCCCCGATGGAGACGCTCATACCTGAGCTGAACATCAATAAACAGATCGATATGGCGTTGCTTCCGGGTACCCCCATGCTGCCTGATGAACCTGCGATTGCGATCTGGTACCGCAACCCATTAGTGAAGGACGGCGGGGTGTTCACTTCTGTGAATATTAATCTGACGCCATACCTGCTTTATACTGAGCGCCAGGACGAGTTCGCGGGTATCGCTATCATTATCGGCGATAACGCCTTGTCGACGCGGTCCAGCACGCTGGTTCATACCCGCGACTTGCATGACATCCCGGTCCGCACGGCGACGCTGAAAGACCTCCCCCTGACCATCAACCTGTATGCGGACGCATGGACCAGCGATGAAATTCTCTACGCGCTGTTCTTCGGGCTGGTATGCGGGATTTGTGCCGGATCGCTTAACTACTACATCCTCAGCATTCGGCTCAACCCGGGTAAAGAAATTTTAAGCGCTATCAAGCGCGGTCAGTTTTATGTGGTTTATCAGCCCGTCGTCGATGCCAAATCGCTCAGGATGACCGGGCTCGAAGTCCTGATGCGCTGGAAACACCCGACAATGGGGGAAATTCCGCCGGACGCGTTTATCAATTTTGCCGAAGCACAGAAGCTGATTGTCCCGCTGACGCTGCATCTCTTTGACCTTATCATTCACGATGCGCCCGTGTTACAAACGCTGTTACCTCCGGGCGCAAAGGTGGGTATTAACATTGCACCGGGGCATCTGCATGCGGAAAGCTTCAAGGACGATATGCGCACCTTCAAAGCCCTGCTGCCGCCGGATTACTTCCAGATCGTGCTGGAAATTACCGAGCGCGATATGCTCAACCATCGGGAGGCCAACACCCTTTTCG
This sequence comes from Enterobacter sp. CFEC122, assembly GCF_052983755.1. Taxonomy (NCBI): domain Bacteria; kingdom Pseudomonadati; phylum Pseudomonadota; class Gammaproteobacteria; order Enterobacterales; family Enterobacteriaceae; genus Enterobacter; species Enterobacter sp. CFEC122. The sequence goes on from NZ_JBRIQR010000008.1 coordinate 20,327, forward strand.
AATGGCTGCATAACGAAGGGTTTGAAATCGCCATTGATGATTTTGGTACCGGCCACAGCGCGCTGATTTACCTTGAGCATTTCACCATGGACTATCTCAAAATCGACCGTGGTTTTGTTAATGCGATCGGTACCGAGACCGTGACGTCGCCGGTGCTGGATGCCGTTCTGACGCTGGCAAGACGACTGAATATGTCGACCGTCGCCGAAGGGGTAGAGACGCCGGAACAGGCGGCCTGGCTGCGCGAACACGGCGTTAACTTCCTGCAGGGATACTGGATTAGCCGCCCGATGCCGCTGGCGCAGTTCCGCGAATGGCGGCCTGATATTTCGCCCGAAGGCGATTAATTTCACATTGCCCGTGACGTCACTTATTATTCAGCTTAACCGAGCCGGTCTGTAGAGAGGGAGCTGCCGCGAGATGCTTATGCGCTTTATGTTGCTGATGTTGGCATTCACGAGCCTGTCCAGCCAGGCGCAAACCATCAAAGAGAATATCGCCTTCGCGGTGATTGGCGAGCCGAAATACGCGGTCAATTTTACGCACTTCGATTACGTCAACCCAACCGCGCCAAAAGGCGGTAAGGTCACGCTTTCCGCCACGGGAACCTTCGACAACTTCAACCGCTACGCCCTGCGCGGCGTGGCGGCCGCGCGTACGGAATCGCTTTACGATACGCTCTTTGTCACCTCCGATGACGAGCCCGGCAGCTACTATCCGCTGATTGCCGAGAACGTGCGTTACGCCGATAACTTCGCCTGGGCGGAAATCTCGCTGAACCCGCGGGCACGTTTTCACGATGGCACACCGGTGAAGGCCAGCGACGTTGCGTTCACCTTCCATAAATTCATGACCGAAGGCGTCCCCCAGTTCCGCATCGTATATAAAGGCGCGTCGGTCAGAGCCATCGCGCCGCTCACTGTGCGCATTGAGCTGAACGAACCGAACAAAGAGAATATGCTCAGCCTGTTCTCGCTGCCGGTGATGCCGGAATCGTTCTGGAAAAATCATAAGCTGAGCGACCCGCTTTCAACGCCTCCTCTGGCTGGCGGCCCCTACCGCATTACCGACTGGCGAATGGGGCAATATGTCGTTTATTCCCGCGTCAAAGACTATTGGGCGGCCAATCTGCCGGTCAACCGCGGACGCTGGAACTTCGACACCCTTCGCTATGATTACTACCTCGACGATAACGTGGCGTTTGAAGCGTTCAAAGCCGGGGCATTCGATTTGCGCGTCGAGAGCAGCGCCAAAAACTGGGCGACCCGCTATATCGGCAAAAATTTCGCCAAAGGCTATATCGTCAAAGACGAACACAAAAATGAATCTGCCCAGGACACCCGCTGGCTGGCGTTTAATATTCAGCGTCCGGTATTTAATGACCGCCGGGTGCGGGAAGCCATCTCCCTGGCCTTTGATTTTGAGTGGATGAACAAAGCGATGTTTTACGGGGCTTATAGCCGCGCCAACAGCTATTTTCAGAATACCGAATACGCCGCGCGCGATTATCCGAAAGCCGACGAGCTGGTTCTGCTGGCCCCCCTTAAAGCAGAGGTACCGCCAGAGGTGTTTACAACGGTGTTTCAGCCGCCCGCATCGAAGGGTGACGGTTACGACCGCGACAACCTGCTCAAAGCCAGCAAGCTGCTGGATGACGCAGGCTGGCACCTGAAGAATCAAAAACGTGTGGATGCCAAAACGGGCAAGCCTCTCAGCTTTGAACTGCTGCTCTCGTCCGGGGGCAACGACCAGTGGGTGCTGCCGTTTAAGCACAACCTTGAGCGGCTGGGCGTGACCATGAACATTCGCCAGGTTGATAACGCGCAGATCACCAGCCGCATGCGCAGCCGTGATTACGACATGATGCAGCGCCTGTGGCCCGCGCAGCCGTGGCCTAGCTCGGACCTGCAAATCTCCTGGGCCTCCAGCTACATCGACTCCTCGTACAATGCGCCGGGGGTAAAAAGCCCGGCGATTGATGCGCTGATTGCGAAAATCGTGGCGGCGCAGGGGGATAAAGACAAGCTCGTGCCGCTCGGGCGCGCCCTCGACAGGGTCTTAACCTGGAACTACTACATGCTGCCGATGTGGTATATGGGCGAAGATCGCCTTGCGCGCTGGGATAAGTTCTCCGTGCCTGCCGTGCGCCCGGTCTATTCTCTGGGCTTTGACACCTGGTGGTATGACGTTAACAAAGCCGCCAGACTTCCCGCTGAGCGGCGATAAGGAATTATCATGGGTGCCTATCTTCTCCGCCGTCTGCTGCTGGTCATCCCCACCCTGTGGGCCATCATCACGATTAACTTTTTTATTGTGCAAATCGCTCCCGGTGGGCCGGTCGATCAGGCCATTGCCGCCATAGAATTTGGCAACAGCGGCGGCATGCCGGGCGGCGGCGGTGAAGGGATGGGCGCCAGCCATGCGCGAACCGGCGTAGGGAATATCAGCGAAAGCCATTACCGCGGCGGACGCGGGCTGGATCCGGAGGTGATCGCCGAGATCACCCACCGCTACGGCTTTGATAAACCGATTCACGAGCGCTATTTCAAGATGCTCTGGGATTACATCCGCTTTGATTTTGGCGATAGCCTGTTTCGCAGTGCGTCAGTGCTGACGCTGATCAAGCAAAGCCTGCCGGTTTCGATCACGCTCGGGCTGTGGGGTACGCTGATCATCTATCTGGTCTCTATACCGCTTGGGATCCGCAAAGCGGTGTACAACGGCAGCCGGTTCGATATCTGGAGCAGCACGTTCATCATTATCGGCTATGCCATCCCGGCGTTTCTGTTCGCCGTTCTGCTGATCGTCTTTTTTGCCGGGGGCAGTTATTTTGATCTCTTCCCGCTGCGGGGGCTCGTCTCCGCCGATTTCAGCTCCCTGCCGTGGTACCAGAAAATCACCGACTACCTCTGGCATATCACGCTGCCGGTTCTGGCCACGGTCATTGGCGGGTTTGCGGCCCTGACCATGTTGACCAAAAACGCCTTTCTCGATGAAATTCGTAAACAGTACGTCGTCACGGCCCGCGCTAAAGGCGTGAGCGAAAAGCAGATCATGTGGAAGCACGTGTTCCGCAACGCCATGCTGCTGGTGATCGCCGGATTTCCGGCCACGTTCATCAGTATGTTTTTTACCGGCTCGCTGCTGATAGAGGTGATGTTCTCGCTTAACGGTCTGGGCCTGCTGGGCTATGAGGCCACCGTGTCGCGTGATTATCCGGTAATGTTCGGCACGCTCTATATTTTCACCCTGATTGGCCTGCTGCTGAATATCATCAGTGATATCAGCTATACGCTGGTCGATCCCCGAATCGATTTTGAGGGCCGATGATGCCGCGTTTAAGCCCCGTCAACCAGGCCCGCTGGGCCCGCTTTCGCCACAACCGCCGCGGCTACTGGTCGCTGTGGATTTTTGCCGTGCTGTTTGTCTTAAGCCTGTTTTCAGAACTGATCGCTAACGATAAACCGCTGCTGGTGCATTTTAACGATCGCTGGTACGTGCCGGTCATCGCCAATTACAACGAAAGCGACTTTGGCGGCCCGTTTGCGACGCCGGCGGAGTATCAGGATCCGTGGCTTCGCCAGCAGATTGAGCAGCACGGCTGGGCGCTCTGGGCGCCGGTGCGTTTTGGCGCAAACAGCATTAACTTCGCCACCACGACCCCCTTCCCTTCCCCGCCCTCCGCGCAAAACTGGCTGGGAACGGATGCAAACGGCGGCGACGTGCTGGCGCGCATCCTGTATGGCACGCGTATTTCGCTTCTCTTTGGGCTGATGCTGACGATCTTCTCCAGCGTGATGGGCGTCGTGGCGGGTGCCATTCAGGGCTACTACGGCGGGAAAATTGACCTCTGGGGCCAGCGGGTGATTGAGGTCTGGTCAGGCGTGCCGACGCTCTTTCTGATCATCCTGCTTTCCAGCGTCGTACAGCCCAACTTCTGGTGGTTATTAGGCATTACCGTCCTGTTCGGCTGGATGGCGCTTGTCGGTGTGGTCAGGGCCGAGTTTCTGCGCACCCGTAATTTCGACTATATTCGTGCCGCGCAGGCGCTTGGCGTGAGCGACCGCGGGATCATCTTCCGCCATATGCTGCCCAACGCCGTGGTGGCAACGCTCACCTTCCTGCCGTTTATTCTGTGCAGCTCCATCACCACCCTCACCTCACTGGATTTTCTCGGTTTCGGGCTACCGTTGGGTTCCCCGTCGCTCGGCGAACTGCTGCTGCAGGGCAAGAACAACCTGCAGGCGCCGTGGTTAGGCATCGCCGCCTTTCTTTCCGTGGCCGTGCTGCTGTCGCTGCTGATTTTTATTGGCGAAGCCGTGCGCGATGCCTTTGATCCGAACAAGGCGGTTTAAAATGACCCAGCCCCTGCTCCGTATTGATAACCTGTCGATTGCCTTTTCAAAACAGGACGAGACGCGCACCGTGGTCAGCGACCTGACGCTGCAGATCCAGCGCGGTGAAACGCTGGCCCTGGTGGGTGAGTCGGGTTCAGGCAAGAGCGTTTCGGCACTCTCCATCCTGCGGCTGCTGCCTTCTCCGCCGGTGAGCTACCCGCAAGGGGATATCCTTTTTCACGGCCGTTCGCTGCTGCACGCCGACGAACAGACCCTGCGCGGCATTCGCGGCAACAAAATCGCGATGATCTTTCAGGAGCCGATGGTGTCGCTTAACCCGCTGCACAGCCTGGAAAAACAGCTCTATGAAGTGCTCTCCCTGCACCGTGGGATGCGCAAAGAGGCCGCGCGGGGAGAAATTCTGGATTGTCTTGAACGCACAGGCATACGCAATGCGGCCAAACGGCTGAATGATTTTCCGCATCAGCTCTCCGGCGGCGAACGCCAGCGCGTGATGATCGCCATGGCGCTACTGACGCGCCCCGAGCTGTTGATTGCCGACGAGCCCACAACGGCGCTGGACGTGACGGTACAGGCGCAAATACTGACGCTGCTGCGGGACCTGCGTGACGAGCTAAACATGAGCCTGCTGTTTATCACGCACAACCTGAGCATTGTGAGAAAGCTGGCCGACAGCGTCGCGGTGATGCAAAACGGCCGCTGTGTTGAACAGAATGCGGCGTCCACGCTGCTGAGCGCGCCGCAATACCCCTATACGCAGCGCCTGCTCGACAGCGAACCCTCCGGCGACCCGGTTCCCCTCGACGCTGACAGCACGCCGCTGCTGCGCGTTGAGGATCTGTCCGTCTCGTTCCCGATCCGCAAAGGTATTCTGCGCCGCATTGTCGATCGCAACCCGGTGTTAAAAAATATCCGCTTCTCGCTGCGCCCGGGCGAATCCCTCGGGCTGGTGGGCGAATCCGGCTCGGGTAAAAGCACCACCGGTCTGGCGCTGCTGCGCTTAATTGCCTCACAGGGCGAAATTCTGTTTGACGGCATGCCGCTGCACCGCTGGAACCGGCGGCAGATGCTGCCCGTACGTCCTCGCATGCAGGTGGTCTTTCAGGATCCCAACTCCTCGCTTAACCCGCGGCTCAGCGTGTTACAGATTGTCGAAGAGGGCCTGCGCGTCCATCAGCCCGGCCTGAGCGCGCAGCAGCGCGAGCAGGAGGTCATGCGGGTAATGGTTGAAGTGGGTTTAGATCCCGAGACGCGCCACCGCTATCCTGCGGAATTTTCCGGCGGGCAGCGCCAGCGTATCGCCATTGCCCGCGCGCTGATCCTGAAACCAGAGCTAATTATTCTGGATGAACCGACGTCGTCTCTGGACAGGACCGTACAGGCGCAGATCCTGGCGCTGCTTAAAGGGCTACAGGAAAAGCACCGGCTGGCCTATATCTTTATCAGCCATGATTTGCAGGTGGTGCGGGCGCTATGCCATCAGGTGATTGTGTTGCGACAGGGAGAGGTGGTCGAGCAGGGAGAGTGCAAGCGCGTATTTAACGCGCCAACGCAGCGCTACACGCGCCAGCTGTTGTCGTCAGACTAGCGCTCAGAATGGATACTGGCCGGAGAAAGGCTCTGCAATAGCAACGCCAAAATTTTTCAGGCGGCAGGTGGCAGCAAACTCGTCCTGGCTTTTCACAAACAGGCACGGCTCCCCTTCGCATTCCAGCACGGAGCTGTCCACTTCGATATCCGTCAGGGCCTGACTGAGACGCTCCATCACCCGCCATGCATTTTCATCGCTCGGGCTCAGCAGCTTGAGCGCCACCAGGCAGTTTTCACAGCCCGCGACGTTTTGCGGAATCGGTTCAACTTTCGAACCAGCAAAACCCGCCGACCAGCGATAGCTCTGGGGCAAGCGATGGACAATAGAAAGTTGTAATGTATTCACGTTCGTTCCCCGGAAGCAAAATTTACTTCACAATTTATTTACATTTATAGTAACACATCATCGCCAGCCTGCACTATTCAGCACTTTTTTATCGGTATTCAGGCTCGCGTCGGCGCTATATGTACCCGTTTCTGCGATCTAACTCAACCTTTTTGAATACAATGATGTGACTTTTTACACAAATAGATTTTACATAAAATAAACAAACACGGCATAAACGAACGGGGGTTTGGTTGATATGCATCAACAAAAAAGGCCCTGCCGGGCCTTCTCTGTGTTTTAGTGGGCCGCTTTTCGCGGTCGACTGGCGTAAAGATAGAAGAGTATCGAGCTGGTTGCGCAAAAAGCCATCGCCCACAGCATGGGCCATGCCGTCGTAAAGGTGGCCATAGAAAGCAACGCGCCAACGATAGCGCCGATGCCGAAGCGGAACGTCCCCGCCAGGGAAGAGGCGGTCCCCGCCATGTGCGGGAACTCATCCAGAATCACCGCCATCGCATTGGACGACACCATCGACACGCAGCCGACAAAGGCCGCTACGCCGACCACCAGCGCCCAGAAGCCCACGCCCAGAAACGCGCTCACCACCAGCCAGATCGCCATCACAAACTGGATCCACAGCCCCGCGCGAAACATGTTCAGCGCCCCCACCCGCCGGACAAAGCGGCTGTTGATGATGGTCATGATGAACAGGAAGACGATGTTAAGCGCAAAGTAATAGCCGAAGTGCTGCGGCGACACGTGGTTAAGCTCGATGTAGACAAACGGCCCGGCGCTCAGGAAAGAGAACATTCCGGCAAAGCTGAACCCGCTTGCCAGCATATAGCTGAGCACGCGCTTGTGGCGAAACAGCGAGGCAAAGTTGCCGATGGTGGTACGGATGTGAAACTTCTGGCGGCGCTCGACGGGAAGCGTTTCATCTATAAAGAAGAAGATCATTGCCGAGGCCAGCAGCGCGGCCAGGGCCAGGATCCAGAAAATCACATGCCAGCTGAACCACACCAGCACCGCACCACCCGCCATTGGCGCCACCAGCGGCGCAATCGTCGTCACCAGCATCACGAACGACATCATGCGGGAGAACTCTTCCTTCGGGTAGATATCGCGCATCAGGGCGTTAATCACCACGCTTGCCGCTGCCGCCGCCAGACCATGGAAGAAGCGCATGATAATCAGATGATCGATGGTCTGGGCCAGCGCACAGGCAACCGCAGCGGCCGCAAAGACCAGCGTCCCGCCCAGAATGACGGGCTTGCGTCCAAGGCTGTCCGCCATCGGGCCATAAAACAGCTGGCCAAGGGCAAAGCCGAGAATATAGGTGCTGAGCGTCATCTGCGCGCTGCCCGCCGGGACGCCAAACTGCGCGGAAATGACCGGCAGCGCGGGCAGGTACATATCAATAGACAGCGGCATCAGCATGGCCAGCAGGCCAAGAATGAAGACGATTTTGAACGACGAGTGTGGCCTGATGGTCACAGGGTTCTCCTGAAATTAGTGCGAAGGCAGACCGACGCTGGCGATCTCTTCTTCCGTTAACGGACGGTATTCGCCTGGCGCAAGGTCGGGATCGAGTTCAATCGCACCAATCCGTTCGCGATGCAGGCCAACAACGTGGTTCCCCACCGCGGCAAACATACGTTTCACCTGATGGTAGCGCCCTTCGCTGATGGTCAGACGGACCTCCGTCGGGGTGATGACTTCAAGCACCGCCGGTTTAGTCAGATCTTTTTCATTATGCAGCTGCACGCCTTTCGCGAAGTGCTCAGCCGTGTCATCCGACACCGGTGACTCCAGCGTGACCAGATAGGTTTTCTCGCAGTGGTGGCGTGGAGAGGTGATGCGATGCGACCACTGACCGTCGTCGGTCATCAGCACCAGACCGGTGGTGTCGATGTCGAGGCGGCCTGCGGCATGCAGCTTGTGCGCCACCGGTTCGTCGAGGAAATAGAGCACCGTCGGGTGATCCGGATCGTCCGTTGAGCAGACGTAGCCTTCCGGCTTATTGAGCATGAAGTAGCGAGGACCGTGCTGCTGGGTCAGCGGATTGCCGTCGTACTCCACCTGATGGTCAGGTTGCAGTTTGAACGCGCTGTCTCTCACAATGTCGCCATCCACGGTAACGCGGCTGGCGCGAATTTCGCGCCCGGCAATAGCGCGGCTTACGCCGAGTTGCTGAGCGATAAACTTATCAAGTCGCATGAAATCTTTTTAGCCTTAATGGTGCAGGAAGTCGGACAACAGGTCCGAAAATAGAAGCAGTCTGGAACGGTTCAGTATAATGGTCTGGTTGCGCCACTCAAGGGAAAAAGTTTCGTGGCATACTATCTATACCCTAAATAATTCGAGTTGCATGAAGGCGGCAAAGGAGTGAATCCCCGGGAGCTTACATAAGTAAGTGACCGGGGTGAACGAGTGCAGCCAACGCACAGGCAACTTGAAGTATGACGGGTATATGTGCGGAATAACGAAACCGAGACACCATGACTTTTACACTTCGTCCCTATCAGCAGGAAGCCGTTGACGCCACCCTCGCCTGGTTCCGTAAACATCGCGAGCCGGCGGCGATTGTGCTCCCGACCGGTGCAGGCAAAAGCCTGGTCATTGCCGAACTGGCGCGTCTGGCCCGTGGCCGCGTGCTGGTGCTGGCGCACGTTAAAGAGCTCGTCGCGCAAAACCATGCCAAGTATTGTGCACTTGGACTGGAAGCCGACATTTTCGCCGCCGGTCTAAAGCGTAAAGAGAGCCACGGCAAGGTGGTGTTTGGCAGCGTGCAGTCGGTGGCCCGCAATCTGGATCTGTTTCGCAGCGAATTTTCGCTGCTGATTGTCGACGAGTGTCACCGCATCAGCGATGACGACGACAGCCAGTATCAGCAAATCCTGACGCACCTGAAAGACGTGAACCCTCACCTGCGCCTGCTGGGCCTGACGGCGACCCCGTTTCGTCTGGGTAAAGGCTGGATCTATCGTTACCATTATCACGGCATGGTGCGCGGCGATGACAAGGCCCTGTTTAGCGACTGCATCTACGAGCTTCCGCTGCGCTACATGATTAAACATGGCTACCTGACGCCACCTGAACGGCTGGATATGCCGGTGGTGCAGTACGATTTCAGCCGCCTGCAGGCGCAGAGCAACGGGTTATTCAGCGAAGCGGATCTTAACCTGGAGCTGAAAAAGCAAAAGCGCATTACGCCGCATATCATCAGCCAGATTGAGGAGTTCGCCGCGACGCGTAAAGGGGTGATGATCTTTGCCGCCACCGTTGAGCACGCGCGCGAAATCACCGGGTTACTGCCCTCCGGCGACGCGGCGCTCATCACCGGCGAGACGCCCGGCCCGGAGCGCGACCGCCTGATTGAGGCCTTTAAAGCCCAGCAGTTCCGCTATCTGGTTAACGTGTCGGTGTTGACTACCGGCTTTGACGCCCCGCACGTCGACCTGATCGCTATCTTGCGCCCGACCGAATCGGTCAGTCTGTATCAGCAAATTGTTGGCCGCGGCCTGCGTCTGGCGCCGGGGAAAACCGACTGCCTGATTCTGGATTATGCCGGTAACCCGCACGATCTCTATACGCCTGAGGTCGGCGCGCCAAAAGGAAAAAGCGACAACGTGCCCGTGCAGGTCTTTTGCCCTGCCTGCGGGTTTGCCAACACCTTCTGGGGCAAAACCACCGCCGACGGCACGCTGATCGAACATTTTGGCCGCCGCTGTCAGGGCTGGTTTGAAGATGATGAAGGGCATCGCGAGCAGTGCGATTTTCGTTTCCGCTTCAAAAACTGCCCGCAGTGCAACGCCGAAAATGACATTGCCGCTCGCCGCTGTCGGGAGTGCGACACGGTGCTGGTTGACCCGGACGACATGCTGAAAGCGGCGCTAAAGCTGAAAGATGCGCTGGTGCTGCGCTGTTCCGGCATGGCGCTACAGCCCGGCGCCGATGAAAAAGGCGAATGGTTGAAAATCACCTATTACGACGAGGACGGGGCGGACGTCAGCGAGCGCTTCCGGGTCCAGACGCCTGCCCAGCGAACGGCCTTCGAACAGCTGTTTATTCGCCCGCACACCCGCACCCCGGGCGTGCCCCTGCGCTGGATCACCGTGGCCGATATCGTGCGCCAGCAGGTGCTGTTGCGCCATCCGGATTTTGTCGTCGCCCGTAAGAAAGGCCAGTACTGGCAGGTGCGCGAGAAGCTCTTTGACTACGAAGGTCGCTTCCGTCGCGCCAACGAATTGCGCGGTTAGCGGGACTTTTCATTGATGTGAGGGGCATTTGAGTATAAAATGCCGCCCGCTTCACATCCGTGAGGCAGAACACTCACCTGCTGCTGGGTCGCCTGTAGTAGGGTTTTAAATACAGAGAGAAATCAATGTTCACTATCGAAGCAGAAGTACGTAACGTGCAGGGTAAGGGTGCGAGCCGCCGCCTGCGTACCGCTAACAAGTTCCCGGCTATCGTTTACGGTGGCGAAGCTGCTCCAGTTGCAATCGAACTGGATCACGACAAACTGTGGAACCTGCAGACCAAAGGTGAATTCTACAGCGAAGTTCTGACCATCGTTGTTGGCGGTAAAGAAGAAAAAGTGAAAGTTCAGGCTGTTCAGCGTCACGCGTTCAAGCCAAAACTGACTCACATCGACTTCGTTCGCGCGTAATCGCAAACCTGTCGAAAAAAACCCCGCTTCTGCGGGGTTTTTTGTGCCTGTTATTTACCGCCCGAGGTGCGGCGCTGAAGCTGATCGCGCAGATTCGGCGGCGTCCCCTTAATGGTCAGCGTATCGGTGGCCGGATCCCAGAAGATACGTTCCCCCAGCAGCATCGCATCAAAGTTGATGGTTAACCCGCCGCCGCTGCCGGCAAACTTGGTTAACTGACGCAGCGTGCTGCGATCCGCCGGGAAGCTCTCTTCAAGCTCATAGCCCTTCTCTGCGGTAAATTCCTGGAAGCTGACTTCGCTGACGCCCGCCAGCTCTTTTGACAGCGACTCCAGCTCAATCTCTTCCCCAGCCTGCAGCTGTTCGTTGCAGTAGCTGTAAACCTGCTGGCGCACCGTCTGGCGCTCAGATTTATCAAGCTGCGCTTCGGCTGTGAAATCGTCAACCGCCTGGAGCAGCCCTTTGTTCTGCGCTTTGGCGTTAAGCCCTTCACTGGCACCGAGGAAGTCCATGAAGAAATCCGCCACTTTGCGGCCCACGCGTCCCTTCAGGAAAGTCAGGTAGCGGGTCGACTCCGGGTTGGTTTCCCACTCGGTCAAATCAATACGCGCCACGATATCCGCATGGTTGATATCCAGATAATGCGTCGAGCTGATATCCAGCTGCTCGTTCACGCGCATGCTGCTTAAGTTATTCAGCACGGTAACCAGCAGGTACTCGACCGCCAGGTAGCGGTAGTGGCAGAACAGCACGATCCCGCCGTCGGCGAACGGATATTTTGCCAGCTCATCGCGCAGACGCCCGGTTGCCGCACGGCTAAACGCCAGGAAATCCTCTTCACCCTGGCGCTGCAGGCGCAGGCTATCGGCCAGTTCACTCTCTTCGCTGAACAGCCCATAGGCTTTATTTTTGGCGCTGTAGACGCGATGCAGCTCTGCCATCATCTCCACAACGGTCGCCGTAGGTTCCAGTAACGAATCGCGTAGCACCACTTCGAGGGTTTGCTCATCGCGCTTGATAAGCTGGTGCAGGGCAATCTGGTTGATTTCCAGACTCATGATAAACTCTCCTTTTAGACCGGGCGGTATTCAACCACCACCAGGACATGTGTGCAACAACAGATAAAAAAGGGGAAAAAAAGCTGTTGCTACGGTAATATGTTGCCCTTTCATCAACAAACTGATTTTGATTTATGCCACAACATTCCCGCTACAGTGATGAACACGTTGAACAACTGCTCAGTGAGCTGGTCAACGTACTGGAAAAACATAAAACGCCGACCGATCTCTCCCTGATGGTTTTGGGAAATATGGTCACCAACCTGATTAACACCAGCGTTGCTCCGGCTCAGCGTCAGGCGATCGCAAAATCTTTCGCCCAGGCTTTACAGTCGTCCGTCAGCAACGACCCGGCCCATTAAGGGATACGAACAACAGTTTATGGTGACGAATCGTCAGCGCTACCGTGAAAAAGTCTCCCAGATGGTCAGCTGGGGGCACTGGTTTGCCCTGTTCAACATTCTGCTGGCGACGGTCATTGGCTGTCGTTATCTGTTTGTCGCAGACTGGCCAACAACGCTCACCGGGCGTATCTACTCCTGGATAAGCGTTGTCGGTCACTTTAGCTTTTTGGTTTTCGCCACCTATCTGCTGATCCTGTTCCCCCTGACGTTTATCGTCATGTCGCAGCGTCTGATGCGATTCTTGTCCGCCATCCTTGCGACTGTGGGGATGACGCTGCTGCTTATCGACAGTGAAGTGTTCACCCGCTTCCACCTGCATCTCAACCCCATCGTCTGGGAGCTGGTGATTAACCCCGACCAGAACGAAACGGCCCGCGACTGGCAGCTGATGTTTATCAGCGTCCCGGTGATCCTGTTGATTGAGATGCTGTTTGCCACCTGGAGCTGGCAAAAACTGCGTAGCCTGACCCGCCGACGCCATTACGCGAAGCCCGTCGCCGCGCTCTTCTTCGTCTCCTTTATCAGTTCGCACATCATGTATATCTGGGCGGATGCGAACTTCTATCGTCCTATTACTATGCAGCGCGCGAACCTGCCGCTCTCGTACCCGATGACGGCCCGTCGCTTCCTCGAGAAACATGGCCTGCTTGATGCGCAGGAGTACCAGCGCCGTCTTATCGAGCAGGGTAACCCGGAAGCCGTCAGCGTGCAGTATCCTCTGAGCGACCTGCGCTATCGCGATATGGGCCGCGGGCAAAACGTCCTGCTCATCACCGTCGACGGCCTGAACTATTCCCGTTATGAGAAGCAGATGCCAGCCCTGGCCAATTTCGCGAGTCAAAACGTCACGTTTACTCAGCACATGAGCTCCGGTAACACAACCGACGCGGGCATCTTTGGCCTCTTCTATGGCATTTCAGCCGGATACATGGACGGCGTACTCTCTACCCGCACGCCTGCGGCGCTGATCACCGGGCTGAATCAGCAGGGCTATCAGTTAGGGTTGTTCTCATCCGATGGCTTTAACAGCCCGCTCTACCGCCAGGCGCTGCTGTCTGATTTCTCACTGCCGGCGGCACAGAATCAGTCCGATGCGCAGACCGCCAGCCAATGGATAAACTGGCTGCAGCGCTATGCCCAGGAAGATAACCGCTGGTTCTCATGGGTTGCCTTTAACGGTACAACGCTTGCTAACAGCAACAAGAGTGATTTCGCGCGCCGCTACGGCCGCGCGGCGGGTGATGTTGATGCGCAGATTGCCCGCGTGCTTGACGCGCTACGTGAGTCCGGCAAGCTGGACAACACCGTGGTGATCGTGACGGCAGGCCATGGCGTCCCGTTAGGTGACGAGACGAAGAGCATGAGCTGGTCACGCCCTAACCTGCAGGTTCCGCTGGTCATCCACTGGCCGGGCACCCCGGCGCAGCGCATCACTATGCTTACCGAGCATAAAGATGTGATGACCACCCTGATGCAACGCCTGCTGCACGTCAGCACGCCGGCAAACGAGTATTCGCAGGGCCAGGATCTCTTCAGCGCCGCGCGCCGCCATAACTGGGTTACGGCAGCAGGGAATAATACGCTGGTGGTGACCACGCCGAAGCTGACGCTGGTGCTGAACAGCAACGGGAATTATCAGACGTATAACCTGCAGGGTGAGCGGCTGAAAGACCAGAAACCGCAGCTGAGCCTGCTGCTGCAGGTCCTGACGGATGAGAAGCGTTTTGTCGCTAACTGATTAATAATAAACCAGTTAGCGACGGATTTCCTTGCATTCAAAACGGAATCGAGTAGTATTCTTTCTATGCGTCGGCACGTAGCGCAGCCTGGTAGCGCACCGTCATGGGGTGTCGGGGGTCGGAGGTTCAAATCCTCTCGTGCCGACCAAAAATACATTGAAAACCAGCCTCTTATGGCTGGTTTTTTATTTCGCCTCGTCCGGCGTTTTGCGCAGGTACACAAGCGTTACCAGACAAATCACCGCCCCGGCATAAAACGTATATTCCGCCCCAAACGTTTCCCAGATGGCTCCTGCCCCCAGGCTGGCGACTAACAATCCCACGCCGCTGACCAGACTAAAAATGCCGTAGGCGGTACCGCGCAGATCCGCAGGCGCCGTTTTTGCGATCATTGCCGCCAGCAGCCCCTGCGTCATCCCCATATGCACTCCCCAAAGCGCAACGCCCAGAAGCATTCCAGCCCAGTGGGTGCTCAGCGCCAGCACAATATCTGCTCCAATCAGCATCACCAGACCCCACTGCAGTAGCCGGGTGTGGCTCATCCGGTCCGATAACTTGCCAAACGGATAGGCAGAGAGGAAATAGAGCAGATTCATGGCTACCATCACCAGCGGGATCAGCGCCAGCGGCACCCCCGACTGCTGTGCGCGCAGAACAAGAAAGGCTTCACTGAAGCGTGCGAGCGTGAAGATGGCCCCCAGACCAATAACCCACCAGCAGCCTTTCCCGAGACGCCTGAGGTTCTCTTTTTTGATGGGGTTCGTGCGTTTATGTTCGACGGGCGTTTTCGGCTCATGCAGGCCGAAGAAAAGCAGCGCCACGGCGAGCACGCCGGGGATCACCGCGATCCAGAAAATCGTGCGGAAATCATCGTTCCACAGCAGCATCAATCCTACGGCCAGCAGCGGCCCGAGAAATGCGCCGATGGTGTCCATCGACTGACGCAGCCCAAAGGCCGCGCCGCGAAGTTCCGGCGGCGTAACGTCAGCAACCAGCGCATCGCGCGGCGCTCCCCGGATCCCCTTCCCGACCCGGTCGATTAAGCGTGCCCCCAGAATCATGCCGGAAGAAGAGGCGATAGCGAACAACGGTTTACTCAACGCGCCAAGACCGTAGCCCAGAACCGCCAGCCCTTTACGCTTGCCCAGATAGTCACTGATGGCACCGGAAAACACCTTGATAAACAGCGCAGTGGCCTCAGCCAGGCCTTCAATCAAACCAATGAAAATGACGCTGGCGCCCAGCGTCGTGACCATAAACAATGGCAGCAGGCTGTGAATGATCTCCGAAGAGATATCCATCAACATACTTACTCCACCGACCACCCAGACACCTTTTGGGATCTGGCGGAGCGTGGCAAACCGGGATTGCATTAAGCCTCTCCTGCTTTCTGTAAACAAAGGTGCTCTCAACAGAATATCCTGGAAAGGCGAATAAAAATTATCAGGCATAAAAAAAGCCACCCCGCAGGATGGCTTCGATATCGCAAATCGGCGTCTAGTGTTTATCACGTCCGCCCAGGAAGAAAATGCCCAGCGGGATGGCCAGCAGAACGGTGAATACCAGACTGTAGACAAAGATCATCGCCGACTGCAGGACGTACATGCTGGTTGTCCAGGCAGAGAGAGGAATGTTGTACTGTTCGATGACGCCAACAATCGTGGCACGCCCCACGCACGCGGCAGCAATCATAAACACGACCAGCAGCGCCAGGAGGAACTTGCGGCCTTCAGGCGTTTTCAGTTTTGCACGAACCATCTCTCTTCCCTTTTACAGATGAATAACATTATAGAGGGTCTAAAATAACACAAACGCCTGCCGGACTCCACGCCAGTACAAATCTCCACTTAAGTGGCAAATATATGGTTTATTACGCTATTAATATTGAAAATGTAAGTAAATAACACCAATCATTCACAGTCGCTATGTTAACCTGTGCAAGATCGTTTTGACATAAAGGAATGACAATGAAAAACGCACCTAAATTTGCCATCGCACTCATCGCCGCCGCGTGCGTCAGCACCAGCGCTTTCGCCAGCGAAACACCTAAAGCGCAGCCGCTGGAAAAAGTCGCCCCGTATCCGAAAGCGGATAAAGGGATGACGCGTCAGGTGATTCAGCTTCCGGTTCAGCAGGATGAAGCGAACTACAAAGTGGAGCTGTTAATTGGCAAGACGCTGGAAGTGGACTGCAACCAGCATCGTCTGGGTGGTCAGCTGGAAAGCAAAACGCTGGAAGGCTGGGGTTACGACTACTACGTCTTTGATAAAGTCACCTCTCCGGTCTCCACCATGATGTCCTGCCCGGATGGCAAGAAAGAGAAGAAATTTGTGACCGCCTATCTGGGCGACAACAGCCTGCTGCGCTACAACAGCAAGTTGCCGATCGTGGTTTATACGCCTGAAAATGTGGAAGTGAAGTATCGCGTGTGGAAGGCTGAAGAGAAGATTGAGCAGGCTGTCGTACGTTGAAATTAAGTCGGGTGGCGGCTTCGCCTTACCCGACCTACAAAACAACACCGAACATAGGCCGGGTAGGCGTCAGCGCCACCCGGCTTTTTTACCTTACAGCGCGATATCCGCAACCGGTTTGTTTTCCGGCTGAGGCTTCAGCTCCGCTTTTGGCGCAGCATCCGCAGCCTGCGGTTTGATGTACTGCAGCTGCAGTACGCGGCTGGTGTATTCCAGCTCCTGCTCCGTCGCGCTCACGTTACCGTTCAGCTTCGTGCCGTAGGATGGAATAATGGTTTTCAGCTTCGCCTGCCATTCCGGACTGGCGACTTTATCTTTAAACACTTTTTCCATCAGGTGTAGCATGATTGGCGCAGCGGTAGACGCACCCGGTGACGCACCCAGCAGCGCGGCGATGGTGCCGTCCTTATCGCTCACCACTTCGGTGCCCAGACGCAGCACGCCACCCTCTTTCGGATCGCGCTTGATGATCTGCACGCGCTGACCCGCCTGCCACAGACGCCAGTCTTCTTTCTTCGCCTCAGGATAGTACTCTTTCAGCGCTTCGAAACGGTCGTCGTCAGAGAGCATCACCTGGCTAATCAGGTATTTCACCAGATCGAAGTTATCCAGCCCCACGTCCATCATCGGCTTGACGTTAGAGGTGGTGGTTGCGCTGAGCAGATCCCACAGGGAGCCGTTTTTCAGGAATTTAGTGGAGAAGGTCGCGAACGGGCCAAACAGCACCACGCGTTTGCCGTCAAGCATACGGGTATCGATGTGCGGAACAGACATTGGCGGCGCGCCCACGGAAGCCTGACCGTACACTTTTGCCAGATGACGATTCACCACTTCCGGGTTATCGGACACCAGGAACTGACCGCCCACCGGGAAGCCCGCGTAGTCATCCGCTTCCGGAATACCGGACTCCTGCAGCAGTTTCAGCGCGGCACCGCCCGCACCGATAAAGACAAACTTCGCCTTGATGACGTGCTCGGCTTCGTTGTTTTTCAGATCGGCAACGGTCACGCTCCAGCTGTTATCCGCGTTGCGCTTGAAACCGCGCACTTCGGTGCTGAGCTGCAGGTTGAAGTTCTCTTTTTTCTTCAGTGACGTCACCAGCTGACGGGTAATTTCACCGTAGTTGACGTCGGTACCAATTTCGGTACGGGTCGCCGCCACTTTCTGGTTCGGGTCACGACCTTCCATGACCAGCGGAGCCCACTCTTTAATCTGCGCGTGGTCTTCAGAGTATTTCATTCCGCGGAACAGCGTGCTCTGCTGCAGTGCGGCGTAGCGCGCGCGCAGGAAGTTGACGTTCTGCTCGCCCCACACAAAGCTCATGTGCGGTACGGTGTTGATGAAAGAGTGCGGGTCGTGCAGTACGCCGCTGTTGACCTGGTGAGACCAGAACTGGCGAGATACCTGGAACGCCTCGTTGATCTCTACCGCCTTCTCGATACTAATGGAACCGTCCTTTTTCTGCGGCGTATAGTTCAGTTCCATGAGTGCCGAATGGCCGGTACCGGCGTTGTTCCAGCCGTTCGAACTCTCCTGCGCCACGCCATCAAGGCGCTCGACCATGGTCATTGACCAGTCCGGCTGCAGTTCTTGCAGATAGGTTCCCAGCGTGGCGCTCATGATACCGCCACCGATTAAAAGGACGTCCGTTTCCTGCTCTTTTGGTGCGTCAGCTTTCGCCGCCATAGAGACGGTGTTAAGCCCCACGGCCAGAGAAAAGAGCATGGCAGTCATTTTTTTCATAATTTATGCCTTAGTGTAAAAGTGCTTGATGCGTGGAAATTGCAGGTGAAACAAGCTGCGGGGGCACGGTAACAACTTTTAAATATTGTTTAAAGGTTACGAAATTATTGTAATTGTGAAATTTAATGATGGATTGTTTGTGAGGAATTATCGAAGCGTCTGGTAAAGCGCGGTTTAACTGGCTAGTATGTTGCGTTTTGTGATCGCGCGCACGGAAGCCTGCCCTAACCAGCGAAACGTTATGTCCCTACCCCATTCTGCTGTCTCTCCCGAAAACCGTGTCGCCAGCGTGCTGCGTTCCCCTAAACAGCTGACGCGTGAAACGCTGGCTGGCGTGATTACCGCCCTGGCGCTGATCCCCGAGGTCATCTCATTTTCGGTGGTGGCGGGCGTTGACCCGAAGGTCAGCCTGATCGCTTCCGTGGTGCTGTGTCTTGCCCTGTCCGTGCTGGGTGGTCGCCCGGCGATGGTCACGGCCGCGGCCGGTTCCGTGGCGCTGGTTATTGGACCCATGGTGCATCAGCACGGCGTACAGTACATTCTTCCCGCCGTGCTCATGGCTGGCGTAATTCAGATTCTGTTTGGCGTGCTGGGCATGGCCAGGCTGATGCGCTTTATTCCCCAGTCGGTCATGACCGGGTTTGTTAACGCCCTCGGGATATTGATTTTCTTTGCGCAGGTTCCGCATTTCTGGAGCCGAAGCCCGCTGATTGTAGGCCTGTTCGTGCTGACGGTACTGATCGTGCTGTGGGTGCCGCGCTATTTCAAAAGCATCCCTTCCCCACTGATTGCGATTGTGCTGTTAACCTTGTTTACCGTTTCAACCGGGCAAAACCTGCCGACCGTGGGCGATGAAGGCGCCATGAGCGGCGGCTTGCCGGGTCTTAGCGAACTTCTGGTCCCCCTCAATCTACAGACGCTGAGCATAATCTGGCCGTGCGCGTTGAGCATCGCGTTTGTCGGCCTGCTGGAATCCCTGCTGACCGCAAAGCTGGTGGATGAGCTGACCGCGACGCCGTCAAGTAAACGCCGCGAAAGCATTGGATTAGGCGTCGGCAATATTCTGGCCGGATTTTACGGTGGGATTGCGGGCTGCGCGATGATCGGACAAACCATCGTTAACGTAGAGATGGGGAAAGGCCGAAGCCGAATTTCAACCTTCGCTGCGGGCATCGTGCTGCTGATCCTGGTGACGGCGCTCAGCGACGTGATGGCCAACATCCCGATGGCGGTGCTGGCGGGCATTATGGCCATCGTCGCCGTTAAAACCTTCAGCTGGCACAGCCTTCAGCCGGCCACGCTGAAAACGGCCCCGATTGCAGAAACGGTCGTCATGCTGGTGACCGTTGCCGCCACGGTATCAACCGGCAATCTGGCGATTGGCGTGCTGGGCGGGATTATCGTCATGGTGCTGCTTCCCGCCCGCATTAAGCGTCGGCTTAAAGCAGAAAAATCGTCGCCAGCCCAAGAAAAATAAAGAAACCGCCGGTATCGGTGATGGCGGTGATCATCACGCTCGACCCCACCGCGGGGTCGCGCCCCAGTTTGGTCATGGTCAACGGGATAATGACGCCCATCATCGATGCCACGAGCAGATTCAGCACCATCGCCAGCATCATCACGCCGCCTAACGCCATATCGTCATACAGCCACCAGGTGATGCCGCCCATAATGCCGCCCCACACCAGGCCGTTGATCAGCGCCACGCCCATCTCTCTGAAGATCAGAAAGGCGAAGTTGCCGGGCTGAATATTCTCCAGCGCCAGCGCGCGAACAATCATCGTGATAGTCTGATTGCCGGTATTGCCGCCAATCCCGGCCACAATCGGCATCAGCGAGGCCAGCGCCACCAGCTGCGAAATGGTGTGTTCAAAGCCGTCAATCACGCGGGAGGCGATAAACGCGGTACACAGGTTAATGGCCAGCCACGCCCAGCGCGTTTTCACCGCCTTGCCGACGGAAGCATGGACGTCATCTTCCGCGCTGATCCCCCCCAGCGCACGCAGGTCGTTATCGGTTTCTTCATAAACGACGTCAACGATCTCGTCGATGGTCAGACGCCCCATCAGTTTGCCGACGGAGTCCACGACGGCGGCACTCACGAGGTCATCACGTTCGAAGGTACGCGCCGCTTTTTCCGCATCGTCCTCCGGGGAGAAGACCATCGGCTCGTTTTCCATCACCTCGCTCACCTTCCGCTGGGTGCTGTTGAGCAGGATGGTTTTCAGCTCCAGTTCGCCGAGGAGGGTTTTATCCCGGGAGGTGACAAACAGCTTATCGGTGTTATCCGGCATTTTGCCCAGGCGGCGCAAATAGCGCTGCACGGTGCCGAGCGTCACGTCCGGGCGCACCGTGATAACGCCGAACTCCATAATCGCGCCGACGCTGTTTTTCTCGTAATGCATCACCTGACGCACGCGCGCGCGTTCATCGGCAGGCAGTGACGCCAGCAGGCGGCCGGTCAGGTTTCGCGGCAGGTGTTGAACCAGGTAAATCTGTTCGTCGATATCCAGCGTTTGCAGGGCGTCGAGGATGTCCCGATCGCTCATCTCATCGATCAGGTCGTCCCAGACGTTTTCCGAGGCCTCAAGCAGCACCTGTCCGCGCTCGTGATCCTGCACCAGCCTCCACAGGGCATGACGCTCTTCCGAGGGAAGCGCTTCAAGGGTGTCCGCCAGATCCGGCGGGGGTAAGTGAGCAACCAGCGCACCTACCTCAGCAATATCGTCGGCTAACGTGCCGACATCATATTGCTCAGCCAGGGTCAGTTTGCCTAATAGCGTAGACGTGACCGCTTTATCGGTCGTGAGAAGCCAGATCAGTCGCGCACGTTCCTGGTCACGCTGTCTGGCGCTGTTTTTCTTTAATACCGACATCAATCATAAATCCATGAAATAAGTTGGTATTAAGCATAGCGCGAGGATATGTAAATAAGAATAAACAACGGGCCGGGATGGAGAAAAAAGCGGCATATCGTGCAAATCATTGTGCCCGGCGGCGCTACGCTGCACGGGCCTACAAAATCCCAGGCCGGGTAAGGCGAAGCCGCCACCCGGCACACGGGCATCAGGCCGTTCGCGCCACCGCGTCACGCGAGGCCGCATCGCGCGCTTCACCGGTCAGCTCGCTCAGCCTGCCGTCGCGCATCTCCAGCAAGCGGTCAGCGTGAATAAAGTAATGATCGTCGTGGCTGATGGCGAAAATGGTTTTGCCCATCTCCTGCATCAGCGGCAGCAGCACCTGATAAAACTCGCGGCGGAAGTGCGGGTCCTGATCCGCCGCCCACTCGTCGAGCAGAATGATGTCACGCTCTTCCGCCAGCGCCAGCAGCAGCGCCACGCGTTTTTTCTGCCCTTTGGAGAGTTTGAGGTTAAGGATCTTGCCGTCCTGAAGTTCCAGCTTGTGCGACATCTGCAGGTGCGCCAGCCATTTTTCCACCAGCGCAGGATTGGCCTGCTGCCCTTCCGGCCCCAGCAGCCGATCAAACAGCCAGACGTCGGTGAACACCGCCGAGAAAAGCTTGCGGTAGTCCTCGGGCTTCTCCGCGCTCAGCGCCCTGCCATCCAGTAAAATCTCGCCCGACTGCGGCTGATAAAGGCCAGTGAGCAGCATCGCCAGCGTCGATTTACCGCTGCCGTTGCCGCCAATCAGGAACAGCAGCTCGCCGCGGCGGATCGTCAGATTGAGCGGCCCCACGGAGAAGGCGCTTTCCTGATAACGGAACGTGACGTTACGCAGCTCGAGCGTCTGCCAGTTCGGGAAGGCCTGCGGGCGCGGGAATTCGGCCTTAAACGGCGCGAGATCGAATTTTTTGAGTTTATTAAAGGCCACCTGCGCACTCAGCAAGGTGGGCAATGCGCCGACCGCCGAGAGCAGCGGCGTGCGCAAAAACAGCAGCGTCAGTGAGTAGGTTGCCGCGACGTTGGTATCCGCCCAGCCCAGGCTGTTCGCCATCCAGAACACCAGGCCAATGGCGCCCAGCATCATAATGTTTGACCAGTTCACCGCGCTCAGGTGGAAGGTATCGGCGCGAATGATGTGATGCCGGTATTCGCGCGCGTCCGGAATATAGAGATGGTTAAAGATATACTCGGCGCGCTCGCGGTTCAGGGTGAGCTCTTTGCGACCTTCCAGTACCGTCTGGTAATCGTTATAGAGCTTATCTTCGGTTTCGCGCAGGACCGCCATGTGTTTATAGACGCGGGACACCAGCACAAAACCGCCCCAGATGGTGATGGCAATCCACAGCGCAGTCACCGCCAGCATTTTGCTGGAGAGCCAGGCGAGATAAGCCGCCGAGCCGAAGGTCAGAATGATCCCCTGCACCAGCTCCGGCAGACGAACGAACGCGATAGTAATGGCGCGAACGTCGCTGGTCAGCCCCGCCAGCAGGGAGGCGCTGCCGAGCTGCTCGACGCGCTCGACCTGAGTGTCCAGGATGCGCTTGATAAACTCGCTGCGCAAACGAAAAACGAAATGGTGCCCGAGCGCGGTCAGCGCCAGCTGGGAACCGAGCGTAACCGCCATCAACAGAAGCAGCAGGCCGAGAAACTCCGGCAATACGGAGAGCGAAGTGTCGACCATTTCAATCAACCGCACGTTAATAAACGCGATCAGGCCAATACCCAGCGCGGCGCTGGCCAGGCTTAACGCCATGACGGCGACGAAGGGCCAGCGGTACTGACGCCAGACGAGGAGAAGTAGTTGCATGCAGGCAATCCGGACAATAAAAATCAGCCAGCAGTGTAAACTGCCCTGCGCGGACATCAAGAATAATTCTTATTTTAGTTTACTGTACCCCGCCTGACGGAAGGTCAGATTAAAGCGGTACTCGCCCGTGAGGGGGTGAACGCCGGGTTTCAGCGGCTGAATGCCGTGATAGTAAAGCCGCGATTCCCTGCCCCACACCACCACATCGCCATGTTCCAGCATGATACGTTTGAGCGGATCGTTGCGGCGTAATCCCCCAAACTGAAAGACGGCGGGCAGGCCTAACGATACCGAAACGATAGGCGCGCGCAGATCGGGCTCATCCTTGTCCTGATGCAGCGAGAGCTTCGCCCCGACGGCGTAGCGGTTGATCAGACAGGCGTCAGGACGGAAGTCAGGATAATCCGCCGCCACGGCAGCCTCGTGACAAAGTGCCTGGAAAACCGCAGGCATGGGAGGCCACGGCCGACCTGTCGTGAGATCGTTCGGAGCATACACATACCCACGTTCGTTTGTCGCCCAGCCCAGTTCGCCGCAGTTGGTCATGGCCACCGACATGGTGTAGCCGCCCGGCGTCACCATATGGCGAAACGGTGAAGCCGCTGTGACCTCTTCAATACCGGCAAGCAACGCCTCCGCACGGGAGAGAGCAAAGCGGCGCAGGATAACCGCCCCCGGCGCAAGCGGCTCCTGCCAGGGTTCAGCATCCGCAAAAAGATCGAGCATTATCCCTCCCGGCGTTTCGCCTCACGTTTTAGTAATAGCGCTTTTCGCGCCGCCCCCCAGCGATAGCCCGACAGCGCGCCGTCGTTGCGAACCACGCGATGACAGGGGATCACAATCGCCAGCGTGTTGGCCGCACAGGCTCCGGCGACGGCGCGTACCGCACTGGGCTGACCAATCGCCTGCGCCACCTGCTGGTAACTTGCCGTTTCACCGCAGGGAATTGCGCGAAGGGCCTGCCAGACGCGCTGCTGGAACGCGGTACCGCGAATATCCAGCGGCAGCGCAAGCGGTACGTCGCGGTTATCAATACTGGCAATGACCTGGTGGATCCGCTGTACGAAGGCGTCGTCCCGCGGCGCGTGCGTTGCTTTTGGAAATTGCGTTGCAAGCTCTGCGGTTAATTCAGCATCGGTGTCACCCAGCAGAATCGCGCAGATCCCCCGCTCGCTTTCGGCGACCAGACAGCGTCCTAACGAACAGTCATCGATAGCATACCGTACGGCCACCTCTCCTTTACGGTACTGCTTCGCCGTCATGCCCAACGCATCGTTGGCTTTACGATAATAGCTGCTGCTGTCGGGAAATCCCGCTGCCAGCACGGCATCGGTAATTTTGTCTCCCTGCGCAAGCGCGGTGCGCAGACGCTGACCCCGTGCCGCCTGCTGCCAGGCTTTTGGCGTCATGCCGGTCACGGATTTAAACAGGCGGTGGAAATGGAAAGGACTCATGGCAACCTGCTCCGCCAACCTCTCCAGAGTTAGCGCAGGATCCTGCTCCAGAAGCCGACAGGCGTGTTCCACTTTTGCCAGCTTTTGCGCCTGCGGATCGCGCTTGTCCGGCATGCAGCGCTTGCATGGACGAAAGCCCGCCTGAGCGGCGTGCCGGGCATCGGGATAAAAGCGGACATTTTTACGCAGCGCGTGGCGGGCGCGGCATGACGGACGGCAGAAAATACCCGTCGTCTGCACGGCGAAGACAAACTGATCGTCAGCGAGCGGATCGCGGGCCAGCACGGCCTGCCAGCGATCCTCATCGGTAGTGAAGGTTGGGTTTTTCATGATCGGCTCCTCGTATAAGCATACATAGAGCGTGCCTGAGCGCCACCGATAAAAAACCCGCAACCTTGCTTTTTAATTTTTGTCGCTGACCAGGAAACTGTTGAACTGCGGCGAGCTCCAGGTTTTAAACCCGTCGCCCTCTTTGGTGATCATATAAACCGCCAGCCCTTCCTGACGGACCACCTCTTTGGCTTTTTCCGGGCCAAGAACCATTAATCCGGTATCCCAGGCATCCGCTTCGAGCGCGGTGGGGGCAATGACCGTCACCGAGACCAGGTTATGCGTGATGGGGCGACCGGTCTGCGGATCAATCACGTGCGAAATACGCTTCCCGTCAAGCTCATAATAGTTGCGATAGCTTCCGGAAGTGCTGATGCCATGTCCGTTGATATCCACTATCGCCTGCACGGCATTTTGCCGATCCGTCGGTTTTTGAATCGCCACGCGCCACGGTTTATCGCTGGCGTTCATGCCCCGACTGACCAACGCGCCGCCCACGGAGACCAGATAACGGGAAATCCCCTCCTGCGCCATCAGTGCAGCAAGATGATCCGCCGCATAGCCTTCCCCGACCGTCGACAGATCGACAAACAGATCGGGAATATCTTTCTGCAGGTACTGCTGCCCGTACTGGTTGATGACGGTCAGATGCTGTAGCCCGGTCCGGGCGCGGGCGTCATCAATGGCCGCCTGTTCGGGCGTCTTCACCGGCTGTTTATTCGGGCCAAATCCCCAGAGGTTCACCAGAGGGCCGACGGTGACATCCATCGCACCGTTGGTTTTATAACCTACGCGCATTGCCTCGGTCACGATATCGGCCATCGCCTCGCTCACCGGCCACAGAGAGGTGCTGGTTGAGAGGTTAAAGCGCATCAGCGCCGAGTCATTTTTATAGGTCGACAGCAGCTGATCGTCGGCGTCCAGCTGTGCCTGGATTTTGCCCCGAAGCTCATCCGTGCGCGTTTTATCGAGGTTCATCACGCTGACGCGCCAGAAGGTGCCCATCGTTTTGCCTTCGAGCACCGTCGCGGCAGGTGCGTCGGTTTTCGCCACGGGCGCGGGATCGTTACACGCGGTCAGGAAAAAAAGCATAGCCAGAAAGCTGGCGCGTAAAAAAGTCATGTCCATTCATTATTATCCTCATGCCAGGGCGGCAAGAGTACACCAAAACGGGTGAGTTGTGAGAATCTGGGAAGCACAAAAAAAGGGAGCCATCAGGCCCCCTTACGTCACACGATGGCGCGATTAGAACTGGTAAACCAGGCCCAGCGCGACGATATCGTCAGTACCGATACCTGCCTGACGGGTGAATTCATTTTCATCAACCAGGTTGATTTTGTAATCCACGTAGGTGGACATGTTTTTGTTGAAGTAGTAAGTCGCACCCACATCAACATATTTCAGCAGATCCTGATCGCCGTAACCTTCGATGTCTTTGCCTTTAGACTGCAGGTAAGCTACGGATGGACGCAGGCCGAAGTCGAACTGGTACTGAGCAACCACTTCGAAGTTCTGCGCTTTGTTAGCAAAGCCGTAAGCGGTAGTTGGGTTGCTGCCGTTAGAGGTACCAAAACGGGTTGCGTTGTAGGTCTGAGAGTACTGTGCTGCCAGATAGATGTTGTTGGCATCGTACTTCAGGCCACCAGAATAGACTTCTGCGTGATCCCCTTTACCGTATACGCCCAGTGCGTTCTGATCGGCGGTACGTTTGGAGGAGGACATCGCACCACCCACGCTGAAACCTTCGCCCAGGTTATAGGTCACGGATGCACCGTAGCCATCGCCGTTCTGGTTCAGCAGGCTGCGACCGTCGGTGTTTTCACCGCTTACGCTGCCGTTTTTGCCCTGATACTGCAGAGCAAAGTTCAGGCCATCAACCAGACCAAAGAAGTCCTGGTTACGGTAGGTTGCCACGCCGTTAGCACGAGACTGCAGGAAGTTGTCGGCACCATAGGTGTCTCCACCGAATTCAGGCAGAACGTCGGTCTAGGAGGTCACGTCGTAAATCACGCCGTAGTTACGACCGTAATCGAATGAACCTGCTTCCGCGAACTTCAGACCTGCAAACGCCACACGCGTCCAGGACTGGTTGTCGCCTTCGTCCTTGTTGCCCTGAATCTGGTATTCCCACTGGCCATAACCGGTCAGCTGATCGTTAACCTGAGTTTCACCTTTGAAGCCAAGACGCATGTAGGTCTTGTCGCCGTCGTTACCCTTGTCGTCAGAGAAATAATGCAGACCATCGACTTTGCCGTACAGATCTAATTTGTTGCCATCTTTGTTATAAATTTCGGCCGCATTTGCTGCGCCTGCCACCAGGAGTGCTGGTACCAGGAGGGACAGTACTTTAACTTTCATTTTATTAACCCTCTGTTATATGCCTTATAATTGCCACTGCTTACTGGTTAACCCTCATTAACCAGTCGGCAATTTCATTCTCCGCAAAATTACAGAATAATCCAATGCGAATATGATACGAAAACTTTGAAGATGTTTCATTTGTCAATCAAGATGTTTCAAAATGTAAATATCAAGGAACTTTTACAAAGCACAAATAGCTTATAAATTTAGCACTTATAATCAAAAGAAAAATCATACATATAGCAATCAAGTACTTATAATAAAAACCGTTACAGCACTGAATGACAAAACAAGATCGCGGCTAATCTCTAAAATATCTCTCGCTATCATCATTAACTTTATTTATTACCGTCATTCAGTTTTGAATGTCTGTTTATCCCTAATTGAGCCGGATGCTTCGCATTCGGTTTTTTTTTACCTTTCTTTACGCAACGCCTCATTTTTTGTGCTACCGCACCGAAATTGTAACGACTATTAACTAAATTCTCCCCGGCCATCTTTCGCTAACACACAATTGATGTAAAACTTAATTTCTTGTTAATTCGTGCTATTTGCTGGCCAGGCGCACTTTTTATTTGTACGCGCAGGACGAGTTTGTACATGTTTACCGCGCCACCCGCCGCCGGTATTGTCCGTTGAAAAAGTCGCCTGTTCCCGGACGGTGGCGCTGGAAATTCAGTTATTACCCTTTATACTGCCCTATCGCCACAGAGCATGACCATGACGGGTTAAAGATATCAATGAGTCAGACTGAAACCACCGCCCCGAGCAAATTCTCCCTCCTCCCCGGGAGCATCACCCGTTTCTTTCTTCTTTTGATCGTTGTGCTGTTAGTGACCATGGGGGTGATGGTACAAAGCGCGGTTAACGCCTGGCTGAAGGATAAGAGCTATCAGGTCGTCGATATCACCCACGCCGTGCATAAGCGCATCGATACCTGGCGCTACGCCACCTGGCAGATTTACGACAATATTGCGGCCGCCCCGGCCTCCTCATCCGGAGATGGACTTCAGGAGACGCGGCTTAAGCAGGATGTCTATTACCTCGAAAAACCGCAGCGTAAGACTGAGGCGCTCATTTTTGGCTCTCACGACAGCGCAACGCTCGAGATGACACAGCGTATTTCGACCTATCTGGATACCCTCTGGGGGGCCGAAACGGTGCCGTGGTCGATGTACTATCTGAACGGTCAGGACAACAGTATGATCCTGATCTCAACCCTGCCGTTAAAAGATCTCTCTTCCGGGTTTAAAGAGACCACCGTGGGCAGCATCGTCGACTCCCGCCGGGCAGAGATGCTGCAGCAGGCGAATGCCCTTGATGAACGTGAGAGCTTCTCTTCCCTGCGTCGTCTGGCCTGGCAAAACGGTCATTATTTTACTCTGCGCACCACCTTCAACCAGCCAGGACATCTGGCGACGGTTGTGGCCTTCGATTTACCGATTAACGATTTAATCCCGCCGGACATGCCGCTCGACAGCTTCCGTCTGGAGCCCGACAACAGCACCCAGAACATGCGTGCGGCATCTGACAAAGAGGCCGCAGAAAGCGTCTCGATCTCCTTTAACGGCTCAAAAATCGAAATTGCCTCATCCCTGAACTCGACCGGTATGCGTCTGGTGTGGCAGGTGCCGTTTGGCACGCTGCTGCTCGATACCCTGCAAAATATCCTGCTGCCTCTGCTGCTGAATATCGGTCTGCTGGCGCTGGCGCTGTTTGGCTACAGCACCTTCCGTTTCCAGCCGGGGCGTCAGAGCGACGCCTCTGCGGTCCCGGCAGGCACCAGCAATGAACTGCGCGTGTTACGTGCGCTAAATGAAGAGATTATTTCCGTGCTGCCGCTTGGGGTCTTAGTTCACGATCAGGAAGCGAATCGTACGGTAATGAGCAATAAAATTGCCGACCATCTGCTGCCGCATCTTAACCTGCAGAACATCACCACCATGGCGGATCAGCACCAGGGGGTGATCCAGGCCACCATCAACAATGAGCTGTACGAGATCCGTCAGTTCCGCAGCCAGGTCGCCTCCCGCACGCAAATTTTCATCATTCGCGATCAGGATCGCGAGGTGCTGGTGAATAAAAAGCTCAAGCAGGCGCAAAGACTGTATGAGAAAAACCAGCAGGGGCGCGCCGCATTTATGCAGAACATTGGCGATGCCTTCAAGCAGCCGTTAAAAACGCTGGCGACCCAGGCGGCGGCGTTAAATACGTCAGAAAGCCACCAGCTTGCCTGTCAGGCCGACTCGCTGGTCAGAATGGTTGACGAGATCCAGCTGGCGAACATGCTGGAGAATGATTTCTGGAAAGGAACACCAACCCTCTTCTCTATTCAGGATCTGATCGATGAAGTGGTTCCGGAAGTCCTGCCCGTGATTAAGCGTAAAGGGTTGCAGCTGCTGATCAATAACAATCTTCCAGCAAATGACGAGCGCCACGGCGATCGTGAAGCGCTGCGCCGCATACTGTTGATGATCATTCAGTACGCGGTGACGACCACGCAGATCGGCAAGATCACCCTCGAAGTCAGTACGGAGGAGTCGGCAGAAGACCGCCTGACGTTCCGCATCCTCGACACCGGGGAAGGCGTCACCACGAGTGAAATTGATAATCTCTACTTCCCGTTCCTGAACGACACGCAAAGCGATCGCTACGGCAAGGCCAATGCCCTCACCTTCTGGCTGTGCGATCAGCTGGCACGCAAGCTCGGCGGCCATCTGAATATCAAAGCCCGTGAATCCCTCGGCACCCGCTATTCTCTGCACGTGAAAATGGCGGCCAATCCGCAGGAAGAAGATGAAGAGCGTCTGCTGGATGATGTCGTGGTGATGGTCGATGTGACCTCGAACGAGATCCGCAATATTGTCGTTCGTCAGTTAGAAAACTGGGGGGCGGCCTGCATCACGCCGGATGAAAGACTTGCAAGTCAAGAATTTGATCTGTTTTTAACTGATAATCCGTCTAATCTTACTGCCTCCGGCTTGCTTTTAAGCGATGATGAGTCAGGCGTGCGGAAAATCGGCCCTGGCCAGCTGCGCGTCAACTTTAATATAAGCAATGCGATGCAGGAAGCTGTACTACAACTAATAGAAGAGCAGCTGGCGCAGGAAGAGATAGCGGAATCCCCGCTTGGTGGTAATGAAAATGCCGAGCTTCACGCCAGCGGATACTATTCACTCTTTGTTGATACAGTACCAGATGATGTTAAGCGGTTGTATACTGAGTCCGCTGCGAATGATTTTGCAGCGCTGGCACAGACAGCACACCGGCTTAAAGGGGTGTTTGCCATGCTTAATCTGGTTCCCGGCAAGCAGTTATGTGAAACGCTGGAACATCTAATTCGTGAGAAAGATGCCTCTGGCATTGAAAAATACATCAGCGACATTGACGCCTACGTCAAAAGCTTGCTGTAGCAAGGTAGCCTTATACATGAACAATATGAACGTAATTATTGCCGATGACCATCCGATTGTACTGTTCGGTATTCGCAAATCACTTGAACAGATCGAGTGGGTGAATGTAGTCGGTGAATTTGAAGACTCTACAGCACTGATCAATAACCTCCCAAAGCTTGATGCACACGTGCTCATTACCGATCTCTCCATGCCCGGAGACAAATACGGTGATGGGATCACGCTCATCAAATATATTAAACGTCACTTCCCGGATATCTCGATCATTGTTCTGACCATGAACAACAACCCGGCGATCCTGAGCGCGGTACTGGATCTGGATATCGAAGGGATTGTGCTGAAACAGGGCGCACCGACCGATCTGCCTAAAGCGCTTGCGGCGCTGCAGAAAGGCAAGAAGTTCACGCCTGAAAGCGTTTCTCGTCTGCTGGAAAAAATCAGCGCGGGTGGCTACGGTGACAAACGTCTGTCGCCGAAAGAGAGTGAAGTTCTGCGCCTGTTCGCAGAAGGTTTCCTGGTGACCGAGATTGCCAAGAAGCTGAACCGCAGTATTAAAACCATCAGCAGCCAGAAGAAATCAGCGATGATGAAGCTGGGTGTGGACAACGATATTGCTCTGCTGAACTATCTCTCCTCCGTCACGCTGAGTGCAACTGACAAAGATTGATCTCCGCTGTCTATGCCGGGTGGCGCTCACGCTTACCCGGCCTACAGACCCCGCAGAAAAGGCCCTTCCGGGCCTTTTTTATATTCTCGTTTTTCTCACGCGCTCTGCGTAAATCGACAATGTCTGCTTCAGCACGTCCAGCGTCACCGGTTTCGACAGACAGCTGTCCATGCCTGACTCCAGACAGCGCTGCTTCTCTTCCGCCAGCGCGTTCGCCGTTACGCCCACCACCGGCAGCGTCAGGCCAAGCTGCCGGATGCGCTGCGTCAGACGGTAGCCGTCCATGTTAGGCATGTTGACGTCGCTCAGCACGATATCAATATGATTCTTACTCAGTACGTTCAGCGCATCCACGCCGTCATTGGCGGTTTTGCACTGGTAGCCCAGCGATCCAAGCTGGTCAGCCAGCAGGCGGCGGTTAATCGGATGGTCATCCACCACCAGAATCATCATATCGTCATTCACCGACGCCAGAGACTCCGGTGACGGCAATCCGCCCGCGCCGTCGCGCTCTTCCAGCTCCACTTTGTAGATGCGTGCCAGCAGGCTCAACAGCTCGTGCGGCGTCGCAACACTGTGTACCCATTCCCCAGGCGCGCGCTCGACGGGAATGCCGATGTGGCGACGGCAGAAGAGCACCGACCCTCTCCCCTGCCACGGTTGCTCCTGCATCTCGTCGGCGATCAGCACATCGTCAACGTCCGGTGTTTGACCTTCATAGCGGCACACCCTCACGCCGCAGTGGGTCAGCAGCGCCGTCAGATAGTCATTCAGCGAGGCGTTATGCACCGCCAGCCAGCAGCGCTTATCGCTCAGGCCATCTACCGTGGCTTTTGCCGGATATTGCGCAGAATAGAGCGGAATGCGGATGGTGAACTGGCTGCCCATGCCGGGCTCGGTATCTACGGAGATATCGCCGTCCATCATGCTGACGAGCTTCTCACAAATCGCCAGCCCCAGTCCGGTGCCCTGGAAGTTACGCTGCACGCCGGTACCGACCTGGAAGAACGGATCGAACAGGCGAACCACCTCCTTCGCCGGAATGCCGACCCCCGTGTCGCGCACGCGAATGCTCAGGTAATCCCCTGCCCGGCAGACGTGCAGCACAATACAGCCGGTATCGGTAAATTTGATGGCGTTGCTGAGCAGGTTAGAGATGACCTGCTGCAGGCGCATCGGATCGCCGTGCAGCGTCAGCGGCACGTCCGGTTCGATAAAGCAGTAGAGCCCCAGCTGTTTACGCACCACCAGCGGCAGATAGTTGGCGCTGATGTGGTTCATCACCTCGCGCGGTGAAAACTCGCGCGGCTCGATTTTCAACTGCTCGGACTCAATTTTAGAGAAGTCGAGAATATCGCTGATGATTTTCAGCAGCAGGCTGGAGGAGTTGTTCATCGCCGTCACCAGCCGGTCGACGCCTTTCGGCAGCTCTTTAGTCTGCAGCAGGTCGAGGTTACCGATAATCCCATACAGCGGCGTACGCAGCTCGTGGCTGACGGTCGCAAGGAACATGGATTTTGACTGGCTGGCCTGCTCCGCCGCCTGCGCCATCTCCTGCAACGACTCTTCCATCTTCACGCGCGCGGAGACATCCACCAGCACGCAAATCGCCACGTTTTCATTGCGATAGCGGGAATGGACAAAGCTAATCTGCAGGTTGGTGTGCGTACTGGTGAGCACGTCAACGAAGTTAACCTGCTGACCGCAGATAATCTGCGTCAGCCTCTGCCGGTCTTCGTGCGTCAGCATGTTCAGGTAGTTATGCGCCAGTTCGTTACTCAGGATGTTGGTCCCGTCCTGGGTACGCAGGATACAGATCCCCACCGGCGCCGAGGCAACAATCTTGCGGTTAAACTGCTCGTGTTCCTCCAGGCGCTGGGCGTCGCTTTCGGCGGGAATAAAGATTTTCCGCTCATACATGCGCGCCAGCGTAAACAGCGCGCCCCCCGCCAGCAGGTTGAGCAGAATCGCATTCATGATAAGAATGCGTATCCGCTCAAGTACCATATCCACCGGCAGCGAATAGACGATACTCAGCGACGAAGGCGGCAGGCTCTTCTTCAGCACCAGCTCGCGGAAGCCCGAGGTATAGCCAAACCACGACCGCTCCTGCATCCAGTGCGGTTCGACGTTCAGCCGGTTATCGGGCCCGGCAAGCGAGATCAGCTGATGGCCGTTTTCATCCAGAATGGTCACCCCCATGGGCAGGCTGCCAGGGGTGAAGAAGTTTTCCATGCGGATGGTCTGCTCAATCCCCATCAGCGCCTGCAGGCGATTACCGAGATAAACCGGCGTCAGGGCATAGAAATAGCCCACACCGGGGCGCGGGCCCTGGCTCACCCAGAAGATGTTATTCCCGCGCTCGTCCTGTGGTGCATTGCGGTATTTCACAATACGTTCATGCAGGCTTTTCAACGCATTGTCACGCTCAACGGGCACGTCGCGTAGGCCAAAGTCAGCCATGCAGAGATTTTCGCTGCCAATCAGGAAGACGCGGTTCAGGTCATAGGCGGCGGAGAAGTTGTCGCGCCAGTAGCGCATAAACCAGGCTAGCGATTCCAGCGACCCGCGCCAGGTATTGCTCATGGTGGAGCAATCGGAATCCGGGAACAGCGGCTGGAAGTCCGGAACTTCGGTTTTGTCGTTACGCCCGCGGAGCGCAAGAATACCGTTTTCCGCCGTCAGACGATTCTCGGCAATATACTTCAGCTCCTTCATGACGTCAGACGTTCGCTGAATGTAGCGCTGGGCCTGGTCGGAGCTTAAGTTAAACTCCTGGCGGATCTCCGCTTCTTTCTGATGCAGCGCATTAACGATGTAAAACACCGAGAACAAGGCCACCAGCAGCCAAAGCAGGAGCGCCAGCGCTCTAAACAGATAGCGAGAGACTTTCAGCGTAGTACGAAAGGAGACGAGGTATTTCAAGGGGGCGAGGCTCCGCCGTCGGGGTCAAAAGAATGTGGTTAAGGTAGCGGTAAACGCGCCAGGTCGCAACGTTGACTTATCTGCTTCTGCAAAAGAAAAGGGCCGGAATCCGGCCCTTTTTTACATCAGGAGACATTACTCGTCAGCGTCATCCGCTACGTCATCGTCGGTGTCGGCTTCTGGCGCGATGTCCTCATCGCCTTCCGCGACGCTACCGTCGATGGAGTCGAGCTCTTCGTCATCCACCGGCTCGGCAACGCGCTGCAGACCCACCACGTTTTCATCTTCCGCTGTACGGATGAGGATCACGCCCTGAGTGTTACGACCCACCACGCTGATCTCAGACACGCGGGTACGCACCAGCGTACCGGCATCGGTGATCATCATGATCTGGTCGGCATCGTCTACCTGCACCGCGCCGACAACGGAACCGTTGCGCTCGGTCACCTTGATGGAGATAACGCCCTGCGTGCCGCGAGACTTGGTTGGGTATTCCCCTTCCGCCGTACGTTTACCGTAACCATTCTGCGTGACGGTCAGGATAGCCCCTTCACCGCGCGGAATAATCAGAGAAACAACGCTGTCTTCGCCAGCCAGTTTGATACCACGAACGCCCGTCGCGGTACGGCCCATTGCACGGACGGCGTCTTCTTTGAAGCGCACCACTTTACCGGCCGCAGAGAAGAGCATGACTTCATCAGAACCGGAGGTCAGATCCACGCCAATCAGCTCGTCGCCTTCGTTCAGGTTCACGGCGATAATACCGGCAGAACGCGGACGGCTGAATTCGGTCAGCGCGGTTTTCTTCACGGTACCGCTGGCGGTCGCCATAAAGACGTTCACGCCCTCTTCGTACTCGCGTACCGGCAGAATGGCGGTGATACGTTCGTTCGCTTCCAGCGGCAGCAGGTTAACGATTGGACGACCACGTGCGCCACGGCTTGCTTCCGGCAGCTGATAGACTTTCATCCAGTACAGACGACCGCGGCTGGAGAAGCAGAGGATCGTGTCATGGGTGTTCGCCACCAGCAGGCGGTCAATAAAGTCTTCTTCTTTAATACGTGCTGCAGATTTACCTTTACCGCCACGACGCTGTGCTTCGTAGTCCGTTAACGGCTGATACTTCACGTAGCCCTGGTGAGACAGGGTCACCACAACGTCTTCCTGGTTGATCAGGTCTTCGATGTTGATGTCCGCGCTGTTGGCAGTGATTTCGGTGCGGCGCTCGTCGCCGAACTGATCGCGGACCAGCTCCAGCTCTTCGCGAATCACTTCCATCAGGCGCTCTGCGCTGCCCAGGATATGCAGCAGCTCAGCAATCTGTTCCAGCAGCTCTTTGTATTCGTCGAGCAGTTTTTCATGCTCAAGGCCGGTCAGTTTCTGCAGACGCAGATCCAGAATCGCCTGGGCCTGCTGTTCAGTCAGGTAGTATTGACCGTCACGCACGCCGAACTCAGGTTCCAGCCATTCAGGACGCGCCGCGTCATCGCCCGCACGTTCCAGCATCGCGGCGACGTTGCCCAGATCCCACGGACGGGAAACCAGCGCGGTTTTCGCTTCCGCCGGGGTTGGCGCACGACGGATCAGCTCGATGATCGGGTCGATGTTGGCCAGCGCAACCGCCAGCGCTTCAAGGATGTGCGCACGGTCGCGCGCTTTGCGCAGTTCGAAGATGGTACGACGGGTCACCACTTCACGTCGGTGACGGACGAACGCGCTCAGGATCTCTTTCAGGTTCATGATCTTCGGCTGACCATGGTGCAGCGCAACCATGTTGATACCGAAGGAGACCTGAAGCTGCGTCTGGGAGTACAGGTTATTCAGGACAACCTCACCCACCGCGTCGCGTTTGATCTCAATCACGATGCGCATACCGTCTTTATCAGACTCGTCACGCAGCGCGCTGATGCCTTCAACGCGTTTTTCTTTTACCAGCTCGGCGATTTTTTCAATCAGACGCGCTTTGTTCACCTGATACGGGATCTCGTGAACAATAATGGTTTCACGGCCGGTTTTGGCGTCCGCTTCTACTTCAGCGCGGGCACGGATGTAAATCTTGCCGCGGCCGGTACGGTACGCTTCTTCAATGCCGCGACGACC
Source organism: Enterobacter sp. CFEC122 (assembly GCF_052983755.1). Classification (NCBI taxonomy): domain Bacteria; kingdom Pseudomonadati; phylum Pseudomonadota; class Gammaproteobacteria; order Enterobacterales; family Enterobacteriaceae; genus Enterobacter; species Enterobacter sp. CFEC122. The sequence goes on from NZ_JBRIQR010000008.1 coordinate 56,647, forward strand.
GTTGATGATCGCCGCCGTCGGGAAGTCCGGGCCCGGGATGTGTGCCATCAGCCCTTCAATGCTGATATCTTCATCGTCGATATAAGCCAGACAGCCGTTGATCACCTCGGTGATATTGTGCGGCGGAATGTTGGTTGCCATACCGACCGCGATACCGGACGAACCGTTCACTAACAGGTTCGGGATCTTGGTGGGCATCACATCTGGGATGCGCTCGGTGCCGTCGTAGTTATCGACGAAATCAACGGTCTCTTTTTCCAGGTCGGCCATCAGCTCATGAGCGATTTTCGACATACGGATTTCCGTATAACGCATCGCCGCAGCGGAGTCGCCGTCGACTGAACCAAAGTTACCCTGACCATCTACCAGCATGTAGCGCAAGGAGAATGGCTGCGCCATACGAACGATGGTGTCATAAACGGCGGTATCACCATGCGGGTGATATTTACCGATGACGTCACCGACGACGCGGGCAGATTTTTTATAGGCTTTATTCCAGTCATTGCCCAATACGTTCATGGCGTATAGTACGCGACGGTGTACCGGCTTAAGGCCATCGCGGACGTCCGGCAGCGCACGGCCAACAATGACCGACATCGCATAGTCCAGATAGGAGCTCTTCAGCTCTTCCTCGATGTTAACCGGTGTAATTTCTCTCGCAAGGTCGCTCATCTAACCGCTATCCCTCTACTGTATCCCGGATTCAAAGGTCGCAAATTATAACACAGCCGAGGTGATTGAGGTAAACCTATACGCTTTATTCACAGGGATTGCCTGATATACTCATTCGTCTTGCTAAATAAGGAGTAAAAGCGCCCATGAATGCCGAAAAATCCCCGGTGGCTCACAACGTTGACCACGAAGAGATTGCCAAATTTGAAGCGGTGGCGTCCCGCTGGTGGGATCTCGAAGGCGAGTTCAAACCGCTGCACCGTATTAACCCGCTGCGTCTGGGCTATATTGCGGAGCGTTCCGGCGGTCTGTTCGGTAAAAAAGTGCTCGACGTCGGCTGCGGTGGCGGTATCCTGGCGGAAAGCATGGCGCGCGAAGGGGCGAACGTCACGGGCCTGGATATGGGCTTTGAACCGCTGCAGGTTGCTCGTCTTCATGCGCTGGAGTCTGGCATACAGGTGGACTACGTGCAGGAAACCGTGGAAGAACACGCGGCAAAACATGCTCATCAGTACGATGTGGTGACCTGCATGGAGATGCTGGAACACGTTCCCGATCCGCAGTCCGTGGTGCACGCCTGTGCAAAACTGGTGAAACCGGGTGGACAGGTCTTCTTCTCGACCATCAACCGCAACGGTAAAGCCTGGCTGATGGCCGTCGTTGGCGCGGAGTATGTGCTGCGCATGGTGCCGAAAGGCACACATGACGTGAAGAAATTCATCAAGCCTGCCGAACTGTTAGGCTGGGTCGACCAGACGTGGCTCAAGGAGCAGCACATCACCGGCCTGCACTACAATCCGCTGACCAATAAATTCAAACTCGCACCGGGCGTTGATGTTAACTATATGTTGCATACAACCGCCAAAAACGACTAACGTCATTCGTTATTCTTATAAAGATTGCGCGACATCATGTTGCGCAATTCTGACCGCCCGTTGAAGAAATCAGCACTCGATCAAATTTTGAATTTTTTTTCTTAATTATTGACATGTCTTCCAGGCCTTACGGTACGAGGACTTAGCCTTTTTTACCCTTTCACAACCTCAATTTAACGTCAAAATCAACCCTTGTACTGAAAAGAATCCTTACTAGAATACTCACCATATAGCGTTTTTCTTATCGCAAACCCCCTATATGTAGTATTTATCCACAGAGTTAGTCACAAGACGGTTCTGTGGATAAGCGGGGGATATTTTTTTATTTCACGGACAGGTAAACCCCACATGAATCAGAGTCTGCTGGTGACAAAGCGCGACGGTACTACCGAGCGTATCAATCTGGACAAAATCCATCGAGTTCTCGACTGGGCAGCAGAAGGACTGAACAACGTATCTATCTCCCAGGTTGAACTGCGTTCACACATCCAGTTCTACGACGGCATCAAAACGTCTGATATCCACGAAACGATCATTAAAGCGGCGGCGGACCTCATCTCCCGCGAAGCACCGGATTATCAGTACCTCGCTGCACGTCTGGCGATTTTCCACCTGCGTAAAAAAGCCTACGGCCAGTTTGAGCCGCCGAAGCTTTACGATCACGTGGTGAAAATGGTTGAGCTGGGCAAATACGACACGCATCTGCTGGAAGACTATACGGAAGAAGAGTTCGAGCAGATGAACGGGTTTATCGATCACTGGCGCGACATGAACTTCTCCTACGCGGCGGTGAAGCAGCTCGAAGGCAAATACCTGGTTCAGAACCGTGTAACCGGTGAGATCTACGAAAGCGCCCAGTTCCTCTATATTCTGGTGGCCGCCTGCCTGTTCTCTAACTATCCACGTGACACCCGTCTGGATTACGTGAAGCGTTTCTACGATGCGGTATCGACGTTCAAGATTTCACTGCCGACGCCAATCATGTCTGGCGTGCGCACCCCAACCCGTCAGTTCAGCTCCTGCGTACTGATCGAGTGTGGTGACAGCCTGGATTCCATCAACGCCACGTCCAGCGCCATCGTGAAATACGTTTCCCAGCGTGCCGGTATCGGCATCAACGCCGGTCGCATCCGTGCGCTGGGCAGCCCGATTCGCGGCGGTGAAGCATTCCACACCGGCTGTATCCCGTTCTATAAGCACTTCCAGACGGCGGTAAAATCCTGCTCTCAGGGCGGCGTGCGCGGCGGTGCTGCGACCCTGTTCTACCCTATGTGGCACCTGGAAGTGGAAAGCCTGCTGGTCCTGAAAAACAACCGTGGTGTTGAAGGCAACCGCGTGCGTCACATGGACTACGGCGTGCAGATCAACAAGCTGATGTACACCCGTCTGCTGAAGGGCGAAGAGATCACCCTGTTCAGCCCGTCCGACGTCCCGGGCCTGTACGACGCGTTCTTCGCCGATCAGGACGAATTCGAGCGTCTGTACACCAAATACGAAAAAGACGACAGCATCCGCAAGCAGCGCGTGAAGGCGGTGGACCTGTTCTCCCTGATGATGCAGGAACGTGCCTCTACCGGCCGTATCTACATCCAGAACGTTGACCACTGCAACACCCACAGCCCGTTTGATCCGGTGGTTGCACCAGTGCGCCAGTCTAACCTGTGCCTGGAGATCGCCCTGCCGACCAAACCGCTGGAAGACGTGAACGACGAAAACGGTGAAATTGCGCTGTGTACGCTGTCCGCGTTCAACCTGGGTGCCATCAAGAGCCTGGACGAGCTGGAAGAGCTGGCCGTGCTGGCGGTTCGTGCGCTCGACGCCCTGCTGGACTACCAGGATTACCCAATCCCGGCCGCGAAACGCGGTGCGATGGGGCGTCGTACCCTGGGTATCGGCGTGATCAACTTCGCCTACTGGCTGGCGAAAAACGGCAAGCGTTACTCCGACGGCAGCGCCAACAACCTGACGCACCAGACGTTCGAAGCGATTCAGTACTACCTGATGAAAGCGTCCAACGAGCTGGCGAAAGAGCAAGGCGCGTGCCCGTGGTTCAACGAAACCACCTACGCGAAAGGCATTCTGCCAATCGACACTTACAAGAAAGACCTGGATGCGATCGTCAGCGAGCCGCTGCACCTCGACTGGGAAGGCCTGCGCGAGTCCATCAAGACTCACGGCCTGCGTAACTCCACGCTCTCTGCCCTGATGCCGTCCGAGACCTCTTCGCAGATCTCTAACGCCACCAACGGTATTGAGCCGCCGCGCGGCCACGTCAGCATCAAAGCCTCGAAAGATGGCGTGCTGCGTCAGGTGGTGCCGGATTACGAGACGCTGGGTGACAACTACGAGCTGCTGTGGGAAATGCCAAACAACGACGGCTACCTGCAGCTGGTGGGTATCATGCAGAAGTTTATCGACCAGTCGATCTCTGCCAATACCAACTATGACCCGACGCGCTTCCCGTCCGGCAAGGTGCCGATGCAGCAGCTGTTGAAAGACCTGCTGACCGCCTATAAATTTGGCGTGAAAACGCTGTACTATCACAACACCCGTGACGGTGCGGAAGACGCGCAGGACGACCTGGTTCCGTCAATTCAGGACGATGGCTGCGAAAGCGGCGCATGTAAGATCTAATGTAAATGCCGGGTGGCGCTACGCTTACCCGGCCTACGTTTTTAGGACACACTCATGGCATATACCACCTTTTCACAGACGAAAAACGACCAGCTCAAAGAGCCGATGTTCTTCGGCCAGCCGGTCAACGTGGCACGCTACGATCAGCAAAAATATGACATCTTCGAAAAGCTGATTGAAAAGCAACTCTCCTTCTTCTGGCGTCCGGAAGAAGTGGACGTCTCCCGCGACCGTATTGACTACCAGTCTCTGCCGGATCACGAAAAACATATCTTCATCAGCAACCTGAAGTACCAGACGCTGCTGGACTCCATTCAGGGCCGTAGCCCGAACGTGGCGCTGCTGCCGCTGATCTCGATTCCTGAGCTGGAAACCTGGGTGGAAACCTGGGCGTTCTCTGAGACGATCCACTCCCGCTCTTACACCCACATCATCCGCAACATCGTGAACGATCCGGCGGTGGTGTTTGACGATATCGTCACCAACGAGCAGATCCAGAAGCGCGCGGAAGGCATTGCCCATTACTACGACGAGCTGATCGAGATGACCAGCTACTGGCACCTGCTGGGCGAAGGCACCCACAACGTGGATGGCAAAACCATCACCGTGAACCTGCGCGCGCTGAAAAAGCAGCTGTACCTGTGCCTGATGAGTGTTAACGCGCTGGAAGCGATCCGCTTCTACGTCAGCTTCGCCTGCTCCTTCGCCTTTGCCGAGCGCAAGCTGATGGAAGGCAACGCCAAAATCATCCGTCTTATTGCCCGCGATGAAGCCCTGCACCTCACCGGTACCCAGCACATGCTGAACCTGCTGCGCAGCGGCACGGACGATCCGGAAATGGCGGAAATCGCCGAAGAGTGCAAGCAGGAGTGCTACGACCTGTTCGTGCTGGCGGCTCAGCAGGAGAAAGAGTGGGCAGACTACCTGTTCCGCGACGGCTCCATGATTGGCCTGAACAAAGACATCCTGTGCCAGTACGTTGAGTACATCACCAACATCCGCATGCAGGCGGTCGGTCTCGACCTGCCGTTCCAGACGCGCTCTAACCCGATCCCGTGGATCAACACCTGGCTGGTGTCCGATAACGTGCAGGTTGCGCCGCAGGAAGTGGAAGTAAGTTCTTATCTGGTCGGTCAGATTGATTCTGAAGTCAACACCGACGACCTGAGCGACTTCCAGCTCTGATGTCACGCGTCACGTTAAGTCTTTCCGGCACTGAGGTACTGTGTCGGGAAGAGCACCCTTCTCTGCTGGTGGCGCTTGAGGCGCATCAGGTCGAAGTAGAGTACCAGTGTCGTTCCGGCTACTGCGGCTCTTGCCGCTGCCGTCTGGTCGCCGGCCAGGTGGACTGGCTGACCGAACCGCTAGCCTTTATCAACGAAGGGGAAATTTTGCCCTGCTGCTGCCGGGCAAAAGGCGATATCGAGATCGAGATGTGAATGTGTCGGGTGGCGCTTCGCTTATCCGACCTACAAAACCGCAGTTCGTAGGCCGGGTAAGGCGCAGCCGCCACCCGGCAATTTCAGCGTTTATCCTTCAGGAAGCTCACCGCTTTATCCGGGAAATCCGTAAACAGTCCGTCCACGCCCGCCTGGTTATATAACACCTCATAAAGCTGATTCACATCCGTGGCATACGGCGGAAGCTGGTCTGCACGCACGGTGTACGGATGCACCTGCATCTTGCTGGCATGCGCCTCTTTCACCATCGCCGTCAGCTTCACGTGTCCCGGCGTTGAGCCTTCCGCCACCAGCATGTGGTAATCCGGCCCGATGCCGTCGGCGTACTGCGCAATCTGCTTCATCGCACCCGGCTTAAACATCCAGTCGTAGCTGTAGTTCACCCACTTGCCGTCCGGCTGCTTCTCCTGGGTTTCATTCCAGTCGGTATAGGCAATCAGCTGCACCAGATTGAGATCCATCCCCATCTTCGGCTCCAGCTCGGTTTTGATGCGCTTCAGCTCGGCGGCGTCAAAACACTGCAGGTAGACTTTGTCCTGCTTGCTGGTGTAGCCGTACTGTTTGAGCACCTCCAGCGTCTTCGCGGCAATGTCTTTCCCTTCCTGATGGTGGAACCATGGGGCTTTGATTTCCGGGTAGATGCCGATGTTTTTACCGGTGGAGTGGTTCAGTCCCTGAACAAACTCAATCTCTTCCTGGAAGGTATGGATCCGGAAGTCAGATTTGCCCATCGGGAAACGTCCCGGATAGACCTGCACCTTCTTGCCGTTTTCAATCTCGAAGCCTTCGGTGAACTTCAGGGAGCGGATCTCCGCCAGCGTGAAGTCAATGGCGTAGAAGCGGCCATCTTTGCGGGCGCGATCCGGGAAACGCTCTGCTACGTCCGTCACGCGGTCAAGATAATGGTCGTGCAGGACGACCAGCTGGTCGTCCTTCGTCATCACCAGATCCTGCTCCAGGTAATCCGCCCCCTGCGCATAGGCCATCGCTTTTGCCGGCAGCGTATGCTCCGGCAGATAGCCGCTCGCACCTCGGTGGGCAATAACGATTTTATCCGCCGCCAGCGCGGAGCCTGTCATCAGGCCCGCCAGCAGCAAGCCGGTTGCTAACTGAGTTAATTTCATCGCAAAGCTCCTTATTGACGACGCGCCAGCACTTCCGCGTGGTGACGTTTTTCACCGATCATCACAACAACCAGCAGCAGTACCGCCAGCACGCTGCCGCCGATCATCACCATAAAGCCGCCGTCCCAGCCGAAGAAGTCAACGGTATAGCCCACGATGGCGCTCGCCGCGACCGAACCGCCGAGGTAGCCGAACAGGCCGGTAAAGCCCGCCGCCGTTCCCGCCGCTTTCTTCGGCGCCAGCTCCAGCGCGTGCAGACCGATCAGCATCACCGGACCGTAAATCAGGAAGCCGATGACGATCATACAGGCCATATCCACACCCGGATTTCCCGGCGGGTTGAGCCAGTACACTACCGTTGCGATAGTCACCAGGGTCATAAAGAAGACGCCCGTCGCACCGCGGTTACCCTTAAACACCTTGTCCGACATCCAGCCGCAAAGCAGCGTGCCTGGGATCCCGGCGTATTCATACAGGAAGTACGCCCAGGAGGATTTATCCAGCGCGAAGTGCTTCACCTCTTTCAGGTAGGTTGGCGACCAGTCGAGGATGCCGTAGCGCAGCAGGTAAACGAACACGTTGGCGACCGCGATGTACCACAGCAGCTTGTTCGGCAGGACGTACTTCATGAAGATCTGTTTTGCGGTCAGCTCCTCTTCGTGCTCCTTGCTGTAATCATCCGGATAGTCGTTTTTGTACTCTTCAATCGGCGGCAGGCCGCAGGACTGCGGCGTATCGCGCATCAGGGCGAAAGCAATAATCGCCACCAGAATGGCACCAAAGGCAGGCATGTAGAGCGCCGCGTGCCAGTCGTTGAACCAGGCCATCCCCAGCAGGAACAGCAGCGGCGGAATACCGCCGCCCACGTTATGGGCGCAGTTCCACACCGACACGATGCCGCCGCGCTCTTTCTGCGACCACCAGTGCACCATGGTGCGTCCGCACGGCGGCCACCCCATTCCCTGGAACCAGCCGCAGAGAAACAGCAGCACGAACATGATGGCAATGCTGGAGGTTGCCCATGGCACAAAGCCCATAAACAGCATCACCGCTGCCGCCAGGATCAGACCGGCAGGCAGGAACACGCGCGGATTCGAGCGATCCGACACGGAACCCATGATGAATTTGGAAAAACCGTAGGCGATGGATATCCCTGACAGCGCGAACCCCAGATCGCCGCGGGAGAAGCCCTGCTCCACCAGATACGGCATGGCGAGCGCGAAGTTTTTACGTACAAGGTAGTACGCCGCATACCCGAAGAAGATCCCCAGGAAGATTTGCCAACGCAGACGGCGATAGAGCGGATCTATTTCTGCCTCTGGCAGACGCGCCCTGTGGGGCGCAGGTTTGAAGATACTGAGCATAACAGCCTCCGTGGCCTTGAAATGAATGAGCAGGTGGCTCGCACCTGAATTCCAGAGGCGGGGATGTTAAGAAATCACGGTGATTGTTACTGTGAATCAACGCACAGATTGTTACAGAAATATGACAGAATGCGCAAAAAAGCGCATGAAATCACGTTTCACTTTCGAATTCCGCGCGTTTATGTTCGAAATCAAACAAACCACAAAATTACTATGGCTAAATGATAAAAAACGAACATAGAGGGTAAACAATGACCAGTCACGATCCTCGTTATAGTGATGTGATAATCATTGGTGGTGGCGCAACCGGCGCCGGGATCGCGCGCGATTGCGCCCTTCGCGGCTTAAGCGTTACGCTTCTGGAACGCCATGATATCGCCACGGGCGCAACCGGACGGAACCACGGCCTGCTGCACAGCGGCGCCCGGTATGCGGTCACCGACGCGGAATCCGCGCGCGAATGTATTGCTGAAAACCAGATCCTCAAGCGTATCGCACGCCACTGCATTGAGCCGACCGACGGCATCTTTATTACCCTTCCCGAAGATGACCTCGCCTTTCAGGAGACCTTTATTACCGCCTGCACTGCCGCGGGCATTCAGGCGGAGGCCATGGATCCGGCGCTGGCGCGGCGGCTGGAACCGTCGGTCAACCCGGCGCTTATTGGCGCGGTTAAAGTCCCTGACGGTACCGTCGATCCGTTTCGCCTGACCGCCGCCAACATGCTGGACGCCCGTGAGCATGGCGCACGCATTCTGACCGGACATGAAGTGACCGGGCTTATTCGCGAAGGTCATCGCATCTGTGGGGTGCGGGTGTTTGATACGCAGTACAACGAGCACGGCGAGCTGTATGCCGCCGTAGTGGTCAACGCGGCGGGGATCTGGGGCCAGCGTATTGCGGAATACGCGGACCTGTCGGTGCGCATGTTCCCGGCGAAAGGCTCGCTGCTGATCCTCGACCACCGCATCAATAACCACGTGATTAACCGCTGCCGCAAGCCGTCTGACGCCGATATCCTCGTCCCGGGCGATACCATTTCGTTAATCGGTACGACTTCAACGCACGTGGACTACAGCGAGATAGACTACAACCGCGTGACCGCCGAAGAGGTCGACATCCTGCTGCGCGAAGGGGAAAAACTGGCCCCGGTGATGGCCCAGACGCGCATTCTGCGCGCCTACGCGGGCGTGCGTCCACTGGTCGCCAGCGACAACGACCCGAGCGGACGGAACGTCAGCCGGGGCATCGTGCTGCTCGATCACGCCGCGCGCGACGGCATGGACGGGTTTATCACCATCACCGGCGGCAAGCTGATGACCTATCGCCTGATGGCCGAGTGGGCGACCGATGCCGTCTGCCGCAAGCTCGGAAATACCGAGCCGTGCGTCACGGCAGAACAGCCGCTGCCGGGATCGCGTCAGTCCACCGAAAAAACGCTGCAGAAAATCATCTCCCTGCCCGCGCCGCTGCGCGGGTCCGCGGTATACCGCCACGGCGACAGAACGCCACCGTGGCTTGGTGAAGGAAGATTGAGCCGCAGCCTGGTGTGCGAGTGCGAAGCCGTGACGGCCGGTGAGGTGCAGTACGCGGTGGAGAACCTGACGGTCAACAGCCTGCTCGATCTCCGCCGCCGCACCCGCGTCGGAATGGGGACCTGTCAGGGCGAACTGTGCGCCTGCCGTGCTGCGGGGCTGCTGCAGCGTTTTCATACCACCACCGCCACCCAGTCGCTCGATCAGCTCAGCGCGTTTTTAAACGAGCGCTGGAAAGGCATTCAGCCTGTCGCCTGGGGCGATGCCCTGCGTGAAAGTGAATTTACCCGCTGGGTCTACCAGGGGCTTTGCGGTCTGGAGAAGGAGCAACACGATGAAATTTGATACCGTGATTGTCGGCGGCGGGCTGGCGGGCCTGCTCTGCGGCATTAAGCTCACGAAGCAGGGGCTGCGCTGCGCCATTATCACCCGGGGGCAGAGCGCCCTGCACTTCTCGTCGGGCTCGCTGGATCTGGTGGACGAAGCGTACCGCGATAAGCTGCCGCCGGAGCACCCTTATCACCTGGTTGGCGCACAGCATATTGACCGCTTTGCGCTGGAAACCGAAGCGCTGCTGGCGGAGTGCGGCGCGCGTCTGCAGGGCAGCGCCAGGTTCAATCACCAGCGCGTTACGCCGCTCGGCACCCTGCGTTCCGCCTGGCTCAGCCCGGAGGAAGTGCCCGTTGCCCCCATTCGCGCGGGACGCGTGCGGGTGGTAGGGATTAGCGGCTTTCTGGATTTTCAGCCCCATCTCGCGGCGGCGTCACTTTGTCGCCAGGGCGTTAACGCCGAAACGGCAGAGATAGAGCTGCCTGAGCTTGATGTCCTGCGCGATAACCCGAGCGAATTTCGCGCGGTGAATATCGCCCGTTTTCTGGATAACGAGGACAAATGGCCGCTGCTGTATGAGGCGCTCAGCCCGCTTGCGGCAGGATGCGATGCGCTATTGATGCCCACGTGCTTTGGCCTGAACGACAACCGACTCTGGCGCTGGCTCTCAGACCGTCTGCCCTGCACGCTCGGTTTGTTGCCCACGCTGCCCCCGTCTGTCCCCGGCATTCGCCTGCATACCCAGCTCCAGCGTAAGTTTGTTGCGCAGGGTGGCGTCTGGATGGCAGGTGATGAAGTGAAAAAAATCACCCTGACAGACGGCGCGGTGAGCGAAATCTGGACGCGCAGCCACGACGATATTCCGCTTCGCGCCCGCTATACGGTGCTGGCAAGCGGCAGCTTCTTCAGCAACGGGCTGCTGAGCAGCCGGGAGGGCATCCGGGAAGCCATTATGGGGCTGGATGTTCGCCAGCGAGCCTCCCGCGCGGACTGGTATCAGAGTGATTTCTTCTCGCCGCAGCCCTGGCAGCAGTTCGGCGTGATTGTCGATAACCACCTGCATCCGCAGCTTGCCGGTAAGCCCGTCAGTAATCTCTTTGCCATCGGCTCGCTGCTGGGCGGGTACGATCCCATTACCCAGGGATGCGGTGGCGGAGTCTGCGCCGTCACGGCGCTGTATGTGGCAGAGCAGATTAGCCAGCGCACGGAGGCTGAACAATGAACGATACCCGTTTTGAAAGCTGCATCAAATGCACGGTGTGTACCACCGTCTGCCCGGTCAGCGGCGTGAACCCACGCTATCCCGGGCCAAAGCAGGCCGGGCCGGACGGCGAGCGTCTGCGCCTGAAGGACGGCAAGCTGTACGATGAAGCGCTGAAATACTGCATCAACTGCAAACGCTGCGAAGTCGCCTGCCCGTCGGATGTGAAAATCGGCGATATTATCCAGCGCGCCCGGGCGCGCTACAGCACGCAAAAGCCGTCGCTGCGGGACGCGATTCTGAGCCACACCGATCTGATGGGCAGCGTCTCGACGCCGTTTGCCCCGCTGGTGAATGCCGCGACCGCTCTCAAGCCGGTGCGCCAGCTGCTGGATGCCACGCTGAAGATAGACCATCACCGCAGCCTGCCAAAATATTCTCACGGCACCTTCCGCCGCTGGTATAAATCCGTGGCGGCGGAGCAGGCGCAGTACGCCGAGCAGGTGGCTTTTTTCCACGGCTGCTACGTGAATTACAACCACCCGCAGCTGGGTAAAGATCTGCTGAAGGTGCTGAACGCCATGGGAACGGGCGTTCAGCTACTGAATAAAGAAAAGTGCTGCGGCGTGCCGCTGATTGCCAACGGGTTTACCGATAAAGCACGCAGGCAGGCTCAAAGCAATGTCACCTCCCTGCGCGAGGCGATTGTCGAGAAAGGCATACCGGTATTGGCGACCTCATCCACCTGCACCTTCACCCTGCGCGACGAGTATCCGCATCTGCTGGATGTGGATAACACCGGCCTGCGCGAGCACATCGAGCTGGCGACGCGCTTCCTGTGGCGCAAGCTGGACAGAGGACAGACGTTGCCGCTGGGGAAATTACCCCTGAAAGTGGTGTACCACACGCCGTGTCATATGGAAAAAATGGGCTGGTCACTCTATACGCTTGAGCTGCTGCGGTTAATTCCGGGGCTGGAGCTGACGGTGCTGGACTCACGCTGCTGCGGGATTGCGGGAACCTACGGCTTTAAGCGTGAAAACTACGAAACGTCGCAGGCGATTGGCGCTCCGCTGTTCCGTCAGATTGAGGAGAGCGGCGCGGATATCGTGGTGACGGACTGCGAAACCTGCAAGTGGCAGATTGAGATGTCCACCAGCAAGCGCTGCGAGCATCCGATTACGCTGCTGGCAAAGGCGCTCGGGTGAACATGGCCGGGGCGAAAGGCCCCGGCACAGGCGTTACTCCACGAACAGCGACTCAACCACGTTAATCCAGCCGTGCTCGCTGGCCACCTCTTTGCCATTCAGCCAGCGGCGCAGCATGTTCAGCGCCATCATGGCGCACACCTCCTGACGCACCGCCAGGCTGTGGCGGGTAATGCTCATTTTTACCCGCAGGGCGTGGGTGCCCTCAGGCGTCGCCAGCGCGAAGTTGAGGTATTCCTCATCCAGCCCGCCGACAAACAGCGCCAGACCGGCAAAATGCTTCACCCTTCTCTCGGACGCCCAGCGGGCGGTCTGCGCCAGAGTCTCCTGCTGGAACGGCACCACTTCGCTGGCCAGCAGCGGCGCGTTGACGCGCGACAGCTGCAGCGCCAGCAGGCCACCGGTGAACTGCTCGCTTAAGGTCACGCTCAGCTGGCGCGACTGCAGATGCTTCGCAATCTGCGCCGGTAGCCCTTCCGTGCCTTCAAAGATCAGGCTTTCACCCGCTACGCGCTGCACCTCAGGCCACAGCGCCAGCATCGCCTCTTTCTGGGTGGCCGGTCCGGTCAGCTTGAGCTCAATGATCGGCATGGAGGATCGATAGCCCATAGACACGCCCGGCGGGAGTGAGAGGTGATCGAGGCTCTGAGCCAGATCGCTTTCCGAACGACCAAAAGTGGTCAGACGCAGGCACAGCGGGGGTTCCGGCAGGGTAAAACGCTGGCGAAGGCGCGGCAGGATCTGCTGCTCGACCATCACTTTAAATTCTGAGGGCACGCCCGGCGTGAAGAACATCAGGCAGCGGTTCAGCTGCATGGCAAACCCGCACGCGGTACCGACCGGGTTATCGACCAGTTCAGCACTGGCGGGAATTTCAGCCTGTTTGCGGTTGCTGGGGGCCATGACGCGACCACGTTCGGAGAAAAAACGCGCCATCTGCGAGAGCCACGCCTCATGCAGCACCAGCCCTTCGCCTTTTGCGGTCGCGGCGGCCAGGGCACTGAGATCGTCACTGGTGGGGCCGAGCCCGCCGTTCACAATCAGCACGTCGCACTGTTCACTGCGCTCGCGCAGAACAGCGACCAGTGACTCAAGATTGTCGCCCACCGTATTGCGGCGCGTTAACGGTAATCCTTGCTCAAAGAAAAGATCGGCCAGCCAGGCAGCATTGGTATCAATAATTTGTCCATGCAGCACTTCGTCGCCGGTGGATAACATCTCCACGTTAATCATTGTGTTCTCCCGCTTATTTGGTCAAAACACTATAGCGCAAACGCGGGGTGGAGAAGAGGAGAAACTGGCGCGACAGCATGCCGCGCCGGAGAGATTAGAAGCCTGCGCTAACGCCCACGTACGGACCGTCGGCCAGCGCGTTGTCGCGGTTACCGTCTTTGCCGGCCAGGTTCAGATAGCGATAGCCTGCTTCGATGGTGATTGGACGCATGATGGTCCAGCGCGCGCCGGCGTTGGCTTCCTCATAGCTGTCGATACCGCTTGAGAGGGAATCTGGAGAGTAATAGTACTCGCCAAACAGGCCGAAGCTGTCGCCAATTTTCCACTGCAGGCCGCCGCCCACTGCCACCGCATATCCTTCGTCACCGTCATTTGGGTTGGTATAGATACCTTTACCGCCGACGGTCGCCAGGAACGGGCCCAGAGGAATGTTGAGGCCCAGGCCGAGGCTTGCCGCGTCGCCGTCGTCATCGTTATGCGTCCAGCCGCCGGTCATCGCCAGACCGGATGTCTCGGTACCCATGCCGAAGCCCAGGTGGGTATAATCCTGACCCGCCGAGCCGTTAATGCTAATGGCGTTCGCCGCCGCAGATACAACCATCAGGCCGAAGCCCAGTAATGCCACTTTTTTCATTGTCGTGATCCCGCACAATTTTTATAGAGAAGCCCCAAAACCGCGAGATTTTAACCTGGGTCTTCCGGGGATCAAGCACTCTGCGTGCGGCCGGCCAGTAGATTGTAACTATTTGAAACGGCTATTATCCCTTCAGCGTTGCGTTAACCCACTCCTGCAGCGCGCGACGCGAAACTTTAATGCCGCCATTTTTGAGTTCGGTCGGCAAAAGCAGCCAGCGGACGGGTTGCTCAAAACGCGCCACCTTGTCCCTGACCCAGTCGGGTAAAGTGGTGATATCCGTTCCCGGCTCGCACTCCACCACCGCCACCGGACGTTGCCCGAACTCAGCGTCGTCCAGCGGAACGATAAACACCTGGTTAACCTGCGGGTGCGTGGCGATAACGCGCTCGAGCGATTCCGGCTGGATCCCTTCTCCGCCGCTAAAAAAGAGGTTATCCATGCGGCCGAGGATCGTCAGACGGCCGTCATGCCATTCGCCGCGATCGCGGGTGGCGAACCATCCCTGCGCGTTGGTCAGCGGAATCAGTTCGCCATCCCGCCAGTAGCCTGAGGCCATGCTTTGCGCCCTGATCCAGACTTCACCGTTAACGACCTGCACCTCTCTGCCCGGCAGCGCACGGCCCACGTCCGGCTCGCCGTCGGCCTCTTTCGCACAGACGGTTGAGGCAAACTCGGTCAGACCGTAGCCGCAGAAGGTGCGTATATCCTGCTCTCGCGCCTGTTCGGTCAATTCCACAGGGATGGCCGCCCCGCCCAGCAGCACCGCTTTCAGTGCGACAGGCTGGTGGGCATTAAGCAGACGCCAGAGCTGGGTTGGCACGAGCGAGGCGTGGGTGCAGCCGCACAGCGCCTGCTCCAGAGGCTGTTTCTCGCGCACGGTTAACCGCGCGCCGGCCTGCAGCCAGCGCCATAAAATCCCCTGGCCGGAAACGTGAAACAGCGGCAGCGAAAGCAGCCAGTCGTCATCTTCACCGTAGGGCATCAGCGACAAAACGCCGCGCGCGCTGGCAAGATGGGCCTCGCAGGTATGGACCGCCGCTTTCGGCAGTCCGGTGGAGCCTGAGGTCAGCGTCATGGAGGCCAGCCGCGCCGGTTGCCACGCAGCGCAATACGCATCGGCGGTCTCGCGCATGCTCAGGGCAGGAAGGCCGTCGTAGCTGCCGTCCAGCACCAGCGCAAAGCGCAGCGTCATCTGCGGGAGCAGCACGTCCAGCAGCGGGCGCGGCAGCTGCGGATTAACGGGAAGAATACGCGCCCCGCACTGGAGCAGCGCCAGCCACGCCAGCAGGGTGTGCGGGTGGTTATGGGCCAGCAGCAGCACGCCGTCGCCCTCCTCCACGCCCTGACGGTGAAAGCCCGCCGCAAGGCTGTCGATGCGC
Organism: Enterobacter sp. CFEC122; assembly: GCF_052983755.1. NCBI lineage: Bacteria > Pseudomonadati > Pseudomonadota > Gammaproteobacteria > Enterobacterales > Enterobacteriaceae > Enterobacter > Enterobacter sp. CFEC122. The sequence goes on from NZ_JBRIQR010000008.1 coordinate 72,299, forward strand.
GCGCACAGCTGTTGCCAGCTGAGCACCTCGTCGTTCAGCCTCAGAGCCGGTTTATCGGCAAATTGCGCACGCCAGTGCCGCCACGGCCAGTCGGTAAAACTCATCGCAACGGCTCCAGCGCCGCGACGTCGAGGCACGGCAGCGCGCTGTCCGGCCACGGGCGAAGAAGCTGAGCCTGCATCAGGTTCAGCGTGTCGAGGCCGGGGACCGTGTCAGGCGTTAACCAGGCGGCAATGCGCGCCAGCTGGGTTAGCCCAAGGCTGGACTCAATTGACGAGCTGATGACCGCCGTCAGCCCTAAGGCGTGCGCCGCCGCGACCTGCTCGCGCACTTTCGCCAGGCTGCCGGTCAGCGTCGGTTTAATCACCACCGCGCTGACGCCGGGCTCGGCAGCAAATTCAAAATCGGCCTCGCGCAGGCTTTCATCCCAGGCGATGGCAATCCCCGTTTCACGGGCAAACGCGCGTGAATCGTCGCGGGTTTTGCACGGCTCTTCGAGGAAGGCAATGCGGCTGCGGTACGCCGGATTGACGTACTTTGCAAACTGCTGCGCCTTAAGCGGCGTCCAGGCACGGTTGGCGTCCAGACGCAGATGCAGATCGGGGATCGCCTCCAGCAGCAGGTTGGCGACCATGCCGTCACGCACCGCTTCATAAAGCCCGACTTTGATTTTCGCGACCTTCTCGCCCGGCATAGCGGAGAGCTGCGCGAACAGCTCGTCCGGATCGCCCGTACAGAGCGGTGCCGCGCGGTAATTCCCGGCTTCTGGCAAGCTGCCGTCCAGCTCCGCCAGCGCGCAGCTGATACCAAAGGCCGCGGAAGGGACGTCCGGCAGCGCCGGATCCGCCCCCTCGCGCCACGCGTCCGCCCACGCCAGCAAGGCCGCCCGCGCGTCATCCAGCGACTCGAGGCTAAAGCCCGGCAGAGGCGAAATCTCGCCCCAGCCTTCCCGCTCGCCCTGCTGCAGATGCACGAAGAAGCCGTCACGGGTTTTTAACCGCCGTTCACGCAGCACCACGCCCGCGTCCATCGGTATCTGCCAGCGGTAAACCTGCGCGCGACGCATTACGGATTCCGTTTGTATTTGCTGAAGTCTGGCTGGCGTTTTTCGTTAAACGCGTTGCGCCCTTCCTGACCCTCTTCGGTCATGTAGAACAGCATGGTGGCGTTGCCCGCCAGCTCCTGCAGACCCGCCTGACCGTCGCAGTCGGCGTTGAGTGCCGCTTTCAGGCAGCGCAGCGCCATCGGGCTGTTTTGCAGCATTTCGCGACACCAGCGTACGGTCTCTTTTTCGAGATCGGCAAGCGGCACCACGGTATTCACCAGGCCCATATCCAGCGCTTCCTGCGCGTTGTACTGACGGCACAGGAACCAGATTTCACGGGCTTTTTTCTGCCCGACGATGCGCGCCATGTAGGAGGCACCCCAGCCGCCGTCGAAAGATCCCACTTTCGGGCCGGTCTGGCCGAAGATGGCGTTTTCAGCGGCAATGGTCAGGTCGCACATCATGTGCAGCACGTGGCCACCGCCGATGGAGTAGCCCGCCACCATCGCCACCACCGGTTTTGGACAGGTGCGGATCTGACGCTGGAAATCGAGGACGTTCAGGTGGTGCGTCCCCGCATCGTCCTGGTATCCGCCGTAGTCGCCGCGCACTTTCTGATCGCCACCGGAGCAGAACGCTTTCTCGCCTTCGCCGGTCAGGACAATCACGCCGATGTTGTCGTCATAGCGCGCATCCGCCAGGGCCTGAATCATCTCTTTCACGGTCAGCGGACGGAAGGCGTTACGCACCTGCGGGCGGTTGATGGTGATTTTGGCAATACCGTCGGTGGATTTGTGGTAACGAATGTCGGTGTAGCCTTCGGAGCAGTCCTGCCATTCAACCGGGGCGTAAAGCATGTGTTCATCAGGATAGATCATAGAGTGTCCTTTATTCGAAGACGCAGTATCTGAGCCAGACTCGCGGCAACCGCGTCGGGGTTTTCACGGTGGGCGTTGTGTCCGGCGTTGGGAATTGCATGGCAAACGGCGTTCAGCTCCGCAGCAAGGGCCGTAAACTTCTCATCACGTTCGCCATAGAGATAATCAAAAGTGAAATCACGTGCGCTGAGCGCGGTACGCAGGTCGGGCTGCACGGCCAGCGACGTCGCCTCGAGCATCATCGCCAGCGCCGCGCCGTTGTTCTGGCTGCGCAGGGTAATCAGCGCGTCGCGCTGGGCGTCCGTCAGGGAGGCAAACACGGGCTGTTGGTACCAGTCAGCGAACACCTTATCCAGCGGTTCGCTGCGAAAACGCGTCGCCCAGCGGCGGTCTGATGCCAGCCGCGCCTGTCGCGCATCGGCATCCTGCAGGCCCGGATGGCCGCCTTCTACCGTCACACCCAACAGCCCCTTCGGCTGCTGGCAGGCATGGAACATCGCAATGCGGCCGCCGAGGGAGTACCCGACGAGCCAGAATTTCAGTATGTTGTAACTAATCAGAGTTCGGGTAAGCAACGCGCTCATCTCGTCGAAGCCCGTCACGCCAAGATTCCGGGATCCGCCGTGTCCCGGCAGATCCAGATACAGCCTGGGGTAATCGCAAAGCCGCTCACCAACACCCTGCCACTCGCGGCAATCGCCGGAAAAACCGTGCAAAAAGACCAGCCAGGGATAGCCTGGTTTTCCAGCCTGCTGCACGCCCGAGAGGATCACAGCTGGCTCACCTGCGCCAGCAGGCTTTGCAGGGCCTGCGCACCGTCAGCCTCGTTAACTACCAGCTCAATCAGCGTCGCGCCGGGCTGCTTCCAGGCGGTGCTTAACGCCGCATCCAGCTGTTCCCAGCTTTCCGGGCGATGGTATTTCAGGCTGAACATTGCCGCGGCGTGTTCGAACTGCACGTTCTGCGGCATCAGATAGAAGCGCTCGCGCTCGCTCTGCGGCGTGGGCAGCAGGGAGAAAATCTGCCCGCCGTTGTTGTTAACCACGATCAGCACAAACGGGGCAGACGCCTGACGCAGCAGCGCCAGCGCGTTGAGATCGTAAAGCGCGGAGAGATCCCCCACGATGGCCAGCGTCGATTTTGCGCTGGCGCGCTGCACGCCCGCCGCCGTCGAGATCAGCCCGTCGATGCCGCTGGCGCCACGGTTGCTGTACACCGGGTAGCCCGCGGGCAGCTGCGAAAAGGCGTCAATCAGCCGCACGACCAGGCTGTTGCCGACAAACAGCTGCCCCTGCTCGGGCAGGTACTGGCGAATACGGTGCGCCAGCCCGGCCTCGCTGAACGCTTCACAGCGCGCATGGGTCAATTCCCACGCCTGGCGCGACAGGTCCGGGAGGGTAACCGCCCAGGGTTTGCGTTTTTCAGCCGGATGGAGCGCCAGCCAGGCGTCGATACGGCTGACCAGACGACGACCGCGGTGGTGCGCCGGGTCAAGACGCCCTTCCAGCGCGTCCACCAGCCAGTATTCGTCCGGTGTGCAGGTGGCCTGCCACTGCAGTAACCGTTTGCCGGTTAAACTCGATCCAAGCTGGACCACAATTTGCGCCTGCGACAGCTCGGTGACCGCTTTGGCATTACCCAGCCAGAGATCCGCGCACGGCAGCGGCTGACCGGTCTGGGAAAGCACGTCGCCGATCAGCGGCCAGCCCAGGGTTTGCGCCCATTCGGCGACCAGCTTGCCTTCGGCGGCGCTCATGCGCCCGGCGATAACCACGCCGCGCTTCTGCCGCCAGAAGAACCAGTCGCGCTGCTTCGCGCTCTCAAGGTGCGTCTGCTCGCGCAGCCACGGTTTTTCACTCTGCCACCAGTCACCGAGGGTCTGCTGCCAGTCAAGACCCGTATCGTCCAGCTCGCCGTACAGCGGCTCGGCAAACGGGCAGTTAATGTGCAGCGCCCCGCCGCGCAGCGTCTCCATGGCATGATCGACGGTGGAGACCAGCCAGCTTGCCGGAATATCCTGGGTGGGCCGGGGCAGCGAAATCGTCTGCGAAGGATGCGAAGAAAAGAGTCCCGGCTGACGGATGGCCTGATTGGCGCCGCAGTCGATAAGCTCAGGGGGACGATCGGCCGTCAGCAGAATCAGCTTTTCACCGGTTAACCCGGCTTCAATCAGAGCCGGATAGAGGTTCGCCACGGCGGTACCGGAAGTGACAATCACCGCCACGGGTTCTTTGCTGACCTTCGCCAGACCCAGCGCGAGATGACCGAGGCCGCGCTCATCAAAGTGGGTGTGGTGAATCAACGCCCGGTTTTCGGCGGCCGCCAGCGTCAGCGGCGTTGAGCGAGAACCCGGTGCAATACACACGTGCCTGACGCCATGGCGCGTCAGGGCTTCAAGGATCACCGCCGCCCAGCGTCGGTTAAAAGAACTTACTGACATGAGATTGTCCGGTATCAAGAATGCGACACAGTATAAATAATAGAAAAAATTGGAATTTTGATGTGAATCGGGATTGCGCGATTCAGTATTAATCCCTTAGGAGCAGAGAGCGCAATCCGGCCGCTTTGTTTTCAATCTCCTGCCACTCCTGCTCCGGGTCAGATCCGCTGACAATACCCGCTCCGGCGTAAAGCCGCAGAGCGTCTTCCTGTACGCGCGCCGAGCGCAACGCCACGCAGAACTCACTCTGGTCAGGCGATAAATACCCGGCCGAACCGGCGTACCACTCGCGGTTAAAGGGCTCAACCTTCTGAATAAACTCGCGCGCAGGCTGTCGCGGCAAACCGGCAACGGCCGCCGTCGGCTGTAGCATATGCAGACACTGCTCGTCGTCGGCCTGTTTGAGCTCGGTCCAGATACAGCGGCGCAAATGCTGCACCTTACGCAGGCGCACCACCTGGGGGGGCAGTACCTCAAGCGTCCGCGTGTAGTGCTGAAGACGCTGACAGATATCCTCCACGACCAGCATATTTTCGCGCTGGTTTTTATCGTCATTCAGCAGCCACTCGCCCAGACGCTGCGCCTTTTTATCATCGGTATGGCTGGCGACGGTGCCCGCCAGCGCTTCGGTGCGCAGCAGCGTGCCGCGTCGCCGCCAGAGACGCTCGGGCGTCGAGCCGAGAAACGCGTTGCTGGCGTCGAATACCATGCAGAAGTGATAGCAATGTAAATTGAGGGCGCGGCTGGCCGCCATCAGCGCGACGGGGTTAATGCGCTGTGTAAACTGAAGATCGGTGGCCCTCGCAAGGACAACCTTTTCAAAATCACCGCGCGCGATGGTTTCGGTCGCCCTGCGGACAAGTCTCAGCCATTCGGCCCGTTGAGGCTGATGGTTTTCGTGCTCAACCTGAACGGCCAGCGGGCGGATAGGCCTGGCTGGCTGGAGCCGCTGTAAAAAATCCCGCGCGGCATGGGCATCTTCCTGAAGTGAATAATCGCTCCACAGCTGCAGACGCAGCGTAGCGGTGCCGGCGGTACGTCGCCAGAGCAGTCGCGGTAAAAAGAGGCTGCCCTGCTCCGGATTAAAGGCGTTCAGGCCGCAGATGCGAGTATCACCTGCCGCGTTTTGCTCGCGCAAAAACTGCGTGGCTAACGCCAGAGAGGAAAAGGTGATAACCGCCCCCAGCGCGGCCAGCTCTTCATCGCCGTTACGCTGCTGCCAGTAAAACTGCGGATAGCACTGCTGCGCCCCAAGCCAGGCGAGAGGGTCGAAGGCATCGTTTAACGGGAAAGAGACGTCGAAATGACGTATGCCGGGCGTTGCGGGTAACGCTTGCGAAAGCTGGGTACGCAATTGCTCCAGCGCGAGGAAAATCGAATTCACGCGAACCTCTCCCTGTTAAAACCTCGTATTATACGGGGTACTGACCATAAATAGCAGTACCCACATATAGGGAGTGGTTAAGCGGCTTAACGACGGGCTAAGAGCAGCCCCAGTACCAGGCCGACGGCAGCACCTACTCCAATGCCCTGCCACGGTTTTTCATGCACGTAATCATCGGCACGATACACCGCTTTTTTGGCGCGGTAGTAGTAGGTATCAGACGCATGGCTGACGCGGTTTTTCACTTCATGCAGCGCCTGCTCGGCGCGGGCTTTTAGCTCAATATATTTCTGATCGGCAGGGTCGCCCGAGGAGCGTAACACCTCTTCCAGCGTTTCGCTCAGTAAGGCCAGGTCGTCGTCGATACGGGTATCCCAGGATTGAAATGACATATTTTTCTCCATGTTAGTACACCAGTTCGCTAACTATAGCCAACGACTCGCCATTACGCCTGCTTCGCTTCCCGCGCCATGCCGATGTGGGGAATGCCGTCTTCATCATACACCTCGGTGACCGGCACGAAACCAAAGTGGCCGTAGAAGGACTGCAGGTGCGCCTGCGCGCCCAGGTATAACGCCTTGTTCGGCCACTGTTTCTGGCATGCCTCCAGCGTTTTATCCATCAGCTGATAGCCCAGTTTTTCACCGCGTGCTTTGCCGCTGATGATGACCCGACCAATCACGACAGGCTCGAATTCGTCCTCGCTTTTCAGAATCCTCGCATACGCCACCAGCTCGTTTTCCCGCCAGCCAAGAATATGGCGGTTCTCGCCGACGAGATCGTCGCCGTCGATGTCCTGATACGGGCAGATCTGTTCAACCACGAACACTTCGCAGCGCAGTTTCAGCAGGGCGTAAAGTGAATGAACGGTGAGGTCACTATGGTGTAAATCTTGCCACTGGATCATGTCAGTCTCCTTCCTGGGGTTCATCACGTTATACTAAACCCCTCCCCGTTCAGCAAAGGGCTGATTGCGTTATGGAACTGATTTTTCTGGGTACGTCCGCGGGCGTGCCAACCCGCTCACGGAATGTGACGGCGATACTGCTGGATCTTAAACACCCCACCCGCGGCGGGCTGTGGCTGTTTGACTGTGGTGAAGGGACGCAGCATCAGCTCCTACACACCGCTTATCACCCCGGCAAGCTGGATAAAATTTTTATCACCCATCTGCATGGCGACCATCTGTTTGGCCTTCCCGGCCTGCTGTGCAGCCGCTCGATGGCCGGTAACGCCAACCCGCTGACGATTTACGGGCCTGCGGGTATTCGTGAATTTGTTGAAACCACGCTGCGCCTGAGCGGGTCGTGGACGGATTATCCGCTGGAGGTCGTTGAGATTAGCGAAGGCCTGGTTTTCGATGACGGTGATTATAAGGTGAGCGCTCAGCCGCTGAATCATCCCGTTGAGTGCTATGGCTATCGCATTGAAGCGCATGACAAACCCGGCGCGCTGGACGCCGCCGCGCTAATGGCCGATGGCGTAAAACCCGGGCCGCTGTTCCAGCGCCTGAAGCACGGCGAGACAGTCACGCTGGAGGACGGGCGCATCATCAATGGGCAGGATTATCTCGCCGCACCGCAGCCCGGCAAGAAGCTGGCGATCTTTGGCGACACGGCCCCGTGCCGGGCGGCGCTCACGCTTGCCCAGGGCGTGGACGTGATGGTGCATGAAGCGACGCTTGAAACGGCGATGGAAGAGAAAGCCAACGGCCGGGGTCATAGCTCCACGCGTCAGGCGGCGCAGCTAGCCCGTGACGCGGGCGTCGGGAGGCTCATCATCACCCACGTCAGCTCGCGCTACGACGCGCGGGGCTGTGAAAAGCTGCTGGAAGAGTGCCGCGCGCTGTTCCCGGAATGTGAGCTGGCCGAAGATTTCGCTCAGGTCAGCGTTTAGTCCTTCATTTTTCCCTCAGGATGCCGATAACGATTAAAAGGTCAGCATTTCTCTCGAGGGTAGAATGGATAATTTCCAGAAAGATATTGATGACAGGGCGAATCTGACCCTGTCGAACCGTTTTGAACTGTTGCTGTTCCGTCTTGGCACCTCTCTTAACGAAAATAAATCTGAGCTGTTTGGCATTAACGTCTTTAAGCTGCGTGAAATTGTGCCGATGCCGGAGTTCACGAAACCCGCCGGGATGAAATCACCGCTGATGGGAATGGTGAATATCCGCGATCAGGTGATCCCGGTGATTGACCTGGCCGCCGTGGCGGGCTGTAAGCCCACCACCGGGCTGAATATCCTGCTGATCACCGAATATGCGCGCAGCGTGCAGGCGTTTGCCGTGGAGTCGGTTGAGAACATCATGCGTCTGGACTGGAAGCAGGTGCACGCGGCGGAAACCGCCGTCAGCGGTCGCTATATCACCAGCATTGCCTGCCTGGATGAGAAAACGGATACCAACGATCTGGCGATGGTGCTGGACGTTGAGCAGATCCTGTATGACATCACCCCGGCCAACCACGATCTGCACGCCACCAATCTGAAGACCACCAAATTCCATATCAAGCCGGGCGCGGTCGCGATTGTGGCGGAAGATTCCAAAGTGGCGCGTTCGATGCTGGAGAAAGGTCTGCAGGCGATGGAGATCCCAGCGCAGCTGCACATCACCGGCAAAGACGCGTGGGAAAAAATTGGCGTGCTGGCCGCACAGGCGCAGGCTGAGGGCGTGCCGATCACCGATAAGATCGCGCTGGTGCTGACCGACCTCGAAATGCCGGAGATGGACGGTTTTACGCTGACGCGCAAAATCAAAACCGATCCGGTATTGAAGGATATTCCGGTGGTGATCCACTCTTCCCTTTCCGGCAACGCCAACGAAGACCATATTCGCAAGGTGAAGGCCGACGGGTACGTCGCGAAGTTTGAGCTGAACGAGCTGTCGTCGGTGATTGAGGAGGTGCTGGACCGCTCGATGAAGAAGATTGACGGGCCGTTGATTAGCCGTAAACAGCTGGCTTAGTCGGGTGGCGCTACGCTTACCCGACCTACAAAACCCGTAGGCCCTGCAAGCGTAGCGACGCTGGGCAATAAAAAACCCGCCGAGGCGGGTTTTTGTTTTTACATTAATGGCATCGCGCGCTGCACGATATCAATCAGCGGTTGCGGATAGATACCGAAGATCAGCACCAGCAGCGCGGAGATGAGTACCACGATACCACCAGCGCTGTACTGCCAGTTGCCTGGAGCATCACGATTGAGCTGCTGAGGTGCGCTCAGGTACAGGCTCACGGCCACGCGCAGGTAGTAGTAGAGACCAATCGCGGAGCCGATCACCACGCCCGCGGTCAGCCACCACAGGTGCGCCTGCACACCGACGGCCAGCACGTAGAACTTACCGATAAAGCCAAGCGTCATCGGAATACCGGCCAGAGAGAGCATCATCACGGTCATTACGGCGGACAGGATCGGACGGTGCCAGAACAGACCACGGTAAGAGAACAGTGAATCGGCATCCGGACCACGGTACGGGCTGGACATCAGGCTCACCACGCCGAAGGCGCCGAGGCTGCTGAACAGGTAGCCGGCCAGATAGACGCCCACGGCTTCCATCGACATCTCACCGCTCTGCAGCGCAATCAGCGCCACCATCAGGTAGCCCAGATGAGAGATAGACGAGTAGCCCAGCAGACGCTTGATATTGGTCTGGCTCAGCGCCATCAGGTTACCGAAGATGATGGAGACGAACGCGATGATGCCCAGCACCACGCGAACCGCTTCGCTGTCTCCCACCGGCGCGTACAGGAACAGACGCATCACCACCCCGAAGATGGCGATTTTGCTCGCCGTCGCCAGGAAGGTCGACACCGGAGCCGGTGCACCCTGGTAGACGTCTGGCGTCCACAGGTGGAACGGGACCAGAGAGAGTTTGAAGCCAAGGCCAACAATCATCATGCCCAGACCCGCCAGCAGCAGCGGCTCATGCAGCATGCCGTCACCGAGGCTCTTGCCGAGCGCCATAAAGGAGAGGTTACCGGACTGTGCGTACACCAGCGCAATACCAAACAGCAGGAACGAGGACGCCGCCGCAGACAGGATGGTGTACTTGATGCTTGCTTCCAGCGAGCGCTTCTGGCGGAAGGCGTAACCAATCAGACCGAACAGCGGCAGAGAGATCAGCTCAATGCCGAGGAACAGCGCGGCCAGGTGGTTCGCATTCGCCAGCAGAATGCCGCCCAGCGCGGCAATCAGAACCAGCAGGTAAAACTCTTCTTTGTTGTCGTTGTAGCCTTCAAGCCACGGGTACGCAAAGGTACAGGTTGCCAGGCTCGCCAGCAGCACCAGACCGGTATACAGCATGGCGTAACCGTCAACGCGCATCAGCGGGGTGACGTCCATCGCCCCACCCTGGCCAACAAACCAGAGTGAGACTAACGCGGCGTTCAGGCCGATGACCGACAGCGTGGCATTCAGGAAGTGATTGCGTCGCCACGCAATGGAGAGCATCACAACCACCACCGTCAATCCGACGATCAGCAGCGGTAGCAGCGCGATCAGTTGTTGTGGAGTTATTGTCATGGCGAATTACGGCCTTGTAGTAGAAACAGAATTAACAAACCACTGCTGGATATTGCCCATCGCGCTGTGCGAGGTATCCAGAATCGGCTGCGGGAAGAAGCCCAGCAGCACCAGCAGTACGACCAGCAGCAGGATGATGAACAGCTCACGCAGCGACATCCCCGGCAGTTCTTGTGCAGCAATTTCGCTCTTCGCTTTACCGAAGTAAGCGCGGTGCAGCATCGCCAGCGAATAGACGGAAGCGAACACCAGACCAAAGGTGGAGATCACGGTAATCACCGGTACCACTTTGAAGCTGCCGAACAGAATCATAAATTCGCCGACGAAGTTACCGGTGCCCGGCATCCCCAGAGTCGCCACCGCGAAGAACATGGAGAGCGCTGGCAGCCACTTAATTTTGCTCCACAGGCCGCCCATCATACGCATGTCGCGGGTGTGCAGACGTTCATACAGCTGGCCGCACAGGATGAAGAGGCCGGCTGCGGACAGACCGTGCGCAATCATCTGGATCACCGCCCCCTGGTACGCCAGCTGGCTGCCGGTGTAGATAGCAATCAGCACGAATCCCATGTGGGAAACGGAGGTGTAGGCAATCAGACGCTTGATGTCGTACTGGGTGAAGGCCATCCAGGCACCGTAGAAGATACCGATCACACCCAGCCACATGGCAATCGGTGCGAATTCTGCGGAGGCGTTCGGGAACAGCGGCAGAGCGAAACGCAGCAGACCGTAGGCCGCCGTTTTCAGCAAGATGCCCGCCAGGTCAACGGAACCCGCCGTTGGCGCCTGAGAGTGCGCGTCTGGCAGCCAGCCGTGCAGCGGAACCACCGGCATTTTCACCGCGAAGGCGATGAAGAAGCCCAGCATCAGCAGATATTCCACGCCGTGCGACATTGGGGTCTTCAGCAGGTCTTCGTAGTTGAAGGTCCAGGTGCCGGTCGCGTTGTGGTGAACAAACACCAGCGCCAGAATGGCAATCAACATCACCAGACCACTCGCCTGGGTATAGATGAAGAACTTGGTTGCCGCCGTGATACGCGTTTTACCGTCGGACGCCTTGTGGCCCCACAGCGCGATCAGGAAGTACATCGGCACCAGCATCATCTCCCAGAAGAAGAAGAACAGGAACATGTCGATGGCAAGGAACACGCCGATCACGCCGCCCAGGATCCACATCAGGTTCAGGTGGAAGAAGCCCTGGTATTTTTCGATTTCACGCCAGGAGCAGAGTACCGCCAGAACGCCGAGCAGGCCGGTCAACACCACCATCAGCAGTGAGAGACCGTCAATCGCCAGGTGGATCGTAATGCCGAAACGTGGGATCCACGGCAGGATGAACTCAGACTGCCACTGCGGAATGCCCGCAGACTGGGTCAGTGAGTAACCGCCCTGCAACCACAGTTGCAGGCCAAGCGCGAGCGTCAATCCCATGGTGATCAGCGCGATCCAGCGCGGCATCTTCACGCCAAAGCGTTCAGTCTGCCAGCACAGGAAGCCGCCGATGAAGGGAATTAATATTAGCCAGGGTAGTAACATGGCGATTTACATTCCTTTTTAAGGCCCCCAGCAGGGGCCTGATTTTCAACGAATTCGAATAAAATTCACTTAACGATCAACGCAACACCATCAGCAGCGCCAGCACGACAACCGCACCGATGCTCATGGACGCCACATACCAGCGCAGGTAACCGTTCTCGCTGTACAGCAGGCCTTTGCCTGCAAAGCGGGAAAGGATCGCCGGGATATTCATCAGGCTGTTCAGCGGGTCGCGCTTCAGCAGCCACGCGATGCCCAGGAACGGCTTAACGAAGATCATGTCGTACAGCCAGTCGAAGCCCCACGCGTTGTACCACCAGGTGCCCAGCAGGCGGCCCGGCGCACTGTTGGCCACGGCAGTGACCAGCGTACGTTTGCCCAGCCACAGCCATGCCGCAATCAGGATGCCCGCGATAGCGACCACACCGGAGGTGATTTCAAGCGTCAGAACGCGACCGTGCTCAAGCTCGGTTGTCGCCGGCAGCACGCCCTGCAGCGGAGGCACAATCATCGCGCCAACGAAGGTGGACAGTACCAGCAGCACAATCAGCGGCAGGTGATGGGTAATCCCCTTCCCTGCGTGAGCGTGAATTTGTTCTTTACCGTGGAATACGATGAAAATCATACGGAAGGTATACAGGGAGGTCATGAACGCACCGACCAGACCCGCAACCATCAGATTGATATGACCATTCGCCATGGCACCCGCAAGGATTTCGTCCTTACTGAAGAAGCCCGCGGTGATCAACGGCAGTGCCGCCAGCGCCGCGCCGCCCACCAGGAAGCAGACATACACCAGCGGGATGGACTTACGCAGTCCGCCCATTTTGAAGATGTTCTGCTCGTGATGGCAGGCCAGAATCACCGAACCGGATGAGAGGAACAGCAGCGCTTTAAAGAACGCGTGCGTCATCAGGTGGAAAATGGCCGCGTCCCAGGCCTGAACGCCCAGCGCGAGGAACATGTAACCAATCTGACTCATGGTGGAATACGCAAGTACGCGCTTGATGTCGGTCTGCACCAACGCGGCAAAGCCTGCCAGCACCAGCGTGACCGCACCTACGATACCCACCAGGTGCAGAATTTCCGGAGTCATCAGGAACAGGCCATGGGTACGCGCAATCAGGTAAACACCGGCGGTAACCATGGTCGCAGCGTGGATCAGCGCGGAGACAGGGGTTGGACCCGCCATCGCGTCGGCCAGCCATGTCTGCAACGGCAGCTGCGCGGATTTACCCACGGCACCACCCAGCAGCATCAGCGTTGCCCACCACAGCATGTTGTTGCCTGCGGCGAAGTGCGCTGGCGCCAGTTCAACCATTTCGCGGAAGTTCAGCGTGCCCAGTTCGTTGTAAAGAATGAACAGCGCGAAAGCGAGGAAGACGTCACCCACGCGGGTCACGACGAACGCTTTCATGGCCGCTGCGCCATTCTTCGGTTCGGTATAGTAGAAACCGATCAGCAGGTAAGAACACAGACCCACGCCTTCCCAGCCCAGATACATCAGCAGCAGGTTATCGGCCAGGACCAGAACCACCATGCTGGCGATAAACAGGTTGGTGTAGGCGAAGAAGCGGGAGTAACCCTCTTCACCGCGCATATACCAGGAGGCGAACATGTGGATCAGGAAGCCGACGCCGGTGACCACGGAGAGCATAGTCAGGGAGAGACCATCCAGCACCAGGTTGAAACCGATGTTGAAATCACCGACCGACATCCAGGTCCACAGCGGCACGCTGAAAGGCTGACGCCCGTTGTTAAAGAAGTCGATACCCGCATACGCTGTCACCAGCGCGGCCAGGCCAACAGAGCCCATGCCGACGGTTGCAGACAGATTCTCAGACCAGCGGCCACGAGAAAACGCCAGCAGCACGAAGCCAATCAGCGGAAAAATAATGGTTAAGGCAAGCATGTTCATCCACGCAACTCACTTACTGAATCGATGTTCAGATTCTGGCGGCGACGATGGAGCTGCAGCAACAGCGCCAGGCCAATACTCGCTTCGGCAGCCGCAAGGCTGATGGCGAGAATGTACATCACCTGACCATCGGTCTGGCCCCAGTAGCTTCCGGCGACCACGAAGGCCAGCGCGGAGGCGTTAATCATGATTTCCAGCCCGATCAGCATAAACAGCAGATTGCGGCGGATAACCAGACCAGTCAGACCCAGAACGAATAAAATCGCAGCGAGGATCAGTCCATGTGTTAAGGGGATCATGCGCGCTCCTCCGTTTTTCTTTTCGCGCGGTCGTCAGTGCGGTTGCTCAGCACCTCGCCAGCACGCTCTTCGCGGCCAACGTGGAAGGCCACAACCAGACCTGCCAGCAGCAGCATGGAGGCCAGTTCAACCGCCAGAACGTATGGGCCAAAGAGCGTAATACCGACCTCTTTAGCGCCAATCGGCGTGCCGTCGATGCCCTGATCGTTAACACCCTGAATGGCGTACACGATCACCACCAGCATGATGGCCGACAAAATTGCCGGGCCGATCCACACCTGCGGTTTTAACCACTGACGTTCCTGCTCGATTTCAGAGCCGCCCAGGTTCAGCATCATCACGACGAACACGAACAGCACCATGATGGCCCCGGCGTAGACGATGATTTCCAGCGCACCGGCGAAGTGCGCGCCCAGTGCGAAGAACACCCCGGAAATGGCCAGCAGCGAGATGATTAAGTACAGCAGCGCATGCACCGGGTTGGTGTGCGTGATCACTCGCAGCGTAGCCAGGATGGCGATAAGGCCACAGATATAAAAAGCGAATTCCATTGCCCTCTCCTTACGGTAACAGGCTCTTGACGTCGATAGGCTTGGCTTCGTTCTCTGCTTCGCCCTTATCTTTGCCGTCGATTGCCATACCCGCCATCCGGTAGAAGTTATATTCCGGGTATTTGCCCGGACCGGAAATCAGCAGATCCTCTTTCTCGTACACCAGGTCCTGACGCTTGTACTCACCCAGCTCGAAGTCTGGAGTCAGCTGAATCGCCGTGGTTGGGCACGCTTCTTCACACAGACCGCAGAAAATGCAGCGTGAGAAGTTGATGCGGAAGAACTCAGGGTACCAGCGGCCGTCTACCGTCTCGGCTTTCTGCAGAGAGATACAGCCAACCGGGCACGCTACCGCACACAGGTTACAGGCAACGCAGCGCTCGGAACCGTCCGGGTCGCGCGTCAGCACGATACGGCCACGGTAGCGCGGCGGCAGATATACCGGCTCCTCCGGGTACATCCGGGTTTCGCGTTTGGCAAACGCGTGCAGGCCGATCATCCAGATACTGCGTACCTGGGTACCGAAGCCTACCAGTAATTCTTTTAAGGTCATGGTCTATTGCCCCTTATGGCTGCTGCCAGAGAATGACAGCGGCCGTTACCAACAAGTTGACGAGCGTCAGCGGCAGGCACACTTTCCAACCGAAGGACATTACCTGGTCATAACGCGGACGCGGTAACGCTGCGCGAATCAAAATGAACATCATCATGAAGAACGCGGTTTTCAGCGCGAACCAGATGAACGGCGGTAAGAACGGGCCATGCCAGCCACCGAAGAACAGCGTTACCATCAACGCGGAAATGGTGACGATACCGATGTACTCGCCCACGAAGAACAGACCGAATTTCATACCGGAATATTCGATGTGGTAACCGTCGGCCAGTTCCTGTTCGGCTTCTGGCTGGTCAAACGGGTGACGGTGACACACCGCCACGCCCGCGATAGCAAAGGTAATAAACCCAAAGAACTGCGGAATCACGTTCCAGATGTCGGCCTGGTTGTTGACGATGTCGGTCATGTTAAATGAACCGGCCTGCGCCACCACGCCCATCAGGGAGAGACCCAGGAACACTTCGTAGCTCAGGGTCTGCGCGGACGCACGCATCGCACCCAGCAGCGAGTATTTGTTGTTACTGGACCAGCCTGCGAACAGGACCGCGTAAACCGCGAGGCCTGCCATCATCAGGAAGAACAGAATGCCGATGTTCAGGTCAGCGACCACCCAGGTCGGGCTGACCGGCACGATAGCAAACGCCAGCAGCAGCGAGGTGAAGGCGATCATCGGTGCCAGAGTAAAGATCACGCGATCCGA
This sequence comes from Enterobacter sp. CFEC122, assembly GCF_052983755.1. NCBI lineage: Bacteria > Pseudomonadati > Pseudomonadota > Gammaproteobacteria > Enterobacterales > Enterobacteriaceae > Enterobacter > Enterobacter sp. CFEC122. The sequence goes on from NZ_JBRIQR010000008.1 coordinate 88,184, forward strand.
GAAGCGCGGGATCCAGTCCTCTTTAAAGAACATCTTAATCATGTCCGCGACCAGCTGGAGTGAACCACCCCAGCCCACGCGGTTCGGTCCGTAACGGTTCTGGAACAGACCAAGCAGACGACGTTCACCAAAGCTCATGAACGCACCACAGGTGACCACCACCAGCAGAATGACAATCGCTTTCAGAATGCTCAGCAGGATGTCGATAAGATCCGGCGTTAACCAACTCATGCTTTTGCCTCCTGCAGATTATCAAGACGCGCACCCGCCAGAACCGGCGCGATGCCAGGCATACCCATCGGCAGACCGACCTGCCCTGCTGTCAGACTTTCAGAAATAATCAGCGGCAGGCTGATGGTCTGGCCGTCATAGCTAAAGGCAATGTTCGCGCCCGCGTTAACGCCAAGCTTCGCGGCATCCGCCGGGTTGAGCTTGATGTACGGCTGCGGCATGCGGGTCTGGAAGACCGGTGAACGCTGGGACAGCTCGTCGCTACCGAACAGGTGGTAGTACGGGGCAATACGCCAGCTACCGTCCTGCGCCTGGAAGCTCGCCGGTACGGTGGTGAAGAAGTCCAGACCGGTTTCGGAGGCTTCAATCAGACGCACGCCCGGATCGCCGTGGCGCAGGGAGCCGCCCACTTCAGCCTGGAACTTGTTCCATGCCTGCGGGGAGTTCCAGCCCGGTGCCCATGCGAACGGGATTTGCGAACGCGGCGCAGACGGCTGGTTGTTCCCTTCCATGGAGAAGGCGAACATGGTGTCTTTATCCTGCGGCTGGCGCGGTTCGTGCACGCTGATGTTGGCGCGCATCGCGGTACGGCCGCTGTAACGGTGCGGTTCACGCGCCAGTTTCTGGCCGCGAATGCGGAAGCTCGCTTCAGGCGCGGCATCTTTAATGCCTGCCAGCTGAGGCAGTTTTTCCACCACCGCGTCGATAACATGGTCGAGCTGCGTCCAGTCCACTTCACGGCTCTGCACGGTGCTGTGCAGGGAGTGCAGCCAGCGCCAGCTCTCCAGCATCACGGTGTTGCTGTCGTAGTACGCCGGGTCATAAACCTGGAAGAAACGCTGCGCGCGGCCTTCGTTGTTGATAACGGTACCGTCGCTTTCTGCGAAGCTTGCCGCAGAGAGCACCAGGTGCGCTTTATCCATAATCGCGGTGCGCTGATGATCGATAACCATCACCAGCGGCGCTTTAGAGAGTGCAGCGTCGACACGCGCGGCAGAAGCATGACGATGCAGGTCGTTTTCCAGCACCACCACGGCGTCAGCGGCACCGGATTCCAGTTCGCTTAACGCAGCTTCCAGCGAGCCGCCGCCAATCATGCCCAGACCAATGCTGTTCACCGCACGGGCAATCATGGTCACGCCAACGTCAGCACCGCGGCCTTTCAGGGCTTTGGCCACGTTGGCTGCGGCCTGAATGATCTCTGCGCTACCGGCGTTGGTACCGGAAATAATCAGCGGTTTCTTCGCACCGGCCAGGGCCTGAACAATCACGTCAACCTTGTTTTGCAGGTCGCGATCCAGCTCAACGGCCGGTGAGTTGTTGTCCAGCGCGTGGGCAATGGCAAAGCCAAGACGCGCCTGATCTTCAACCGGTGCGCAGTAGGTCCACGCCGCAATATCGTCCAGACGGGTATTGTCGACGTTGGTCACAAACAGAGGGTGCTTCGCGCGCTGGCCGATGTTCAGGATTGCCGCAATCTGCCAGTCAGCCACTTTCTGCGCCGCTGCCATTTCACGTGCTTTTCCCTTCACCGCCTGACGAACCGCCAGAGCCGCGCGTGCGCCGGTCTGCGTCAGGTCTTCACCCAGCACCAGAACCGCATCATAGGATTCAATTTCGCGCAGCGCAGGGGTATGGATACCGCCTTCACGCAGCACTTTCAGTACCAGCTGCAGACGTTCCTGCTCGCCCTGGGCGATGCCGGTATAGAAGTTTTCCGCCCCGACCAGCTCGCGCAGCGCGAAGTTGCTTTCGATGCTGGCGCGCGGGGAGCCGATACCAATCACTTTCTTCGACTGGCGCAGAATATCTGCCGCGCCCTGCATCGCCTGTTCAGCGTTCAGGGTAATGAAGTCGTCGCCACGGCGCTGAACCGGCTGACGCGGACGGTCCTTCAGGTTCACATAGCCATAGCCGAAACGACCGCGGTCGCACAGGAAGTAGTGGTTAACGGTACCGTTGTAACGGTTTTCGATACGACGCAGTTCGCCGTAGCGCTCACCCGGGCTGGTGTTACAGCCGAGAGAACATTGCTGGCAGATGCTTGGCGCAAACTGCATGTCCCATTTACGGTTGTAACGCTCGGAGTGGGTCTTATCCGTGAAGACGCCGGTCGGGCAGATTTCTACCAGGTTACCGGAGAATTCGCTCTCCAGCACGCCGTCTTCCGGACGGCCGAAGTAGACGTTGTCATGTGCGCCATACACGCCCAGATCCTGACCGTCTGCATAGTCTTTGTAGTAACGCACGCAGCGGTAGCAGGCGATGCAGCGGTTCATTTCGTGAGAGATGAACGGCCCCAGATCCTGGTTACGGTGGGTACGCTTGGTAAAGCGATAGCGACGGAAGCTGTGACCGGTCATCACGGTCATATCCTGAAGGTGGCAGTTACCGCCCTCTTCACAGACCGGGCAGTCGTGCGGGTGGTTGGTCATCAACCATTCCACAACGCTTTCACGGAACTGTTTGGCTTCTTCGTCATCAATCGAAATAAAGGTGCCTTCGGTGGCTGGCGTCATACAGGACATCACCAGGCGACCACGCGTGTCTTCCGCGTTTTGATATTGCTTCACCGCACACTGGCGGCAAGCACCGACGCTGCCCAGCGCCGGATGCCAGCAAAAGTACGGAATATCGAGGCCAAGAGACAGACAAGCTTCCAGCAGGTTGTCCGCCCCGTTGACTTCGTATTCTTTGCCGTCTACATGAATCGTAGCCATTAGCATGCTTCCAGTTGGCTCGGTCGAAACCGAGCGTTAATCAAAATTCTTGTCGTTACCAGCGCGCTTTAAGCAGGTTCGGCTGAATCCCATTGATCGCATGGGTATTGCTGAACGGCTGCTTGATGCCTGCTTCAAACTCGTCGCGGAAATATTTGATCGCGCTCTGCAGAGGTTCGACGGCACCCGGTGCGTGGGCACAGAAGGTTTTACCCGGGCCTAAGAATCGACACAGTTGCTCAAGCGTTTCGATATCGCCAGGCTGGCCTTCGCCACGTTCGATTGCACGCAGGATCTTCACGCTCCACGGCAGACCATCACGGCACGGTGTGCACCAGCCGCAGGACTCACGGGCGAAGAACTCTTCCAGGTTACGCACCAGCGAGACCATGCCGATCTCGTGGTCGACGGCCATCGCCAGCGCCGTACCCAGACGGCTGCCTGCTTTACCAATGCTTTCGAATTCCATCGGCAGGTCAAGGTGGGCTTCGGTCAGGAAGTCTGTCCCTGCCCCACCCGGCTGCCAGGCTTTGAATTTCAGGCCATCGCGCATGCCGCCGGCGTAGTCTTCAAGAATTTCGCGCGCGGTGGTACCGAACGGCAGTTCCCAGACGCCAGGATTTTTCACGCGACCGGAGAAGCCCATCAGCTTGGTACCGGCATCTTTGCTTGAGGAGATGCCCTGATACCACTCCACGCCGTTCGCGAGGATAGCCGGAACGTTACACAGGGTTTCGACGTTGTTTACGCAGGTCGGTTTACCCCACACGCCGGAGCTTGCCGGGAACGGCGGCTTGGAACGCGGGTTCGCACGGCGGCCTTCCAGGGAGTTAATCAGCGCGGTCTCTTCACCGCAGATATAACGCCCAGCACCGGTGTGCACGAACAGCTCGAAGTCAAACCCGGTGCCCAGAATGTTTTTGCCCAGCAGTCCCGCTTCGGTGGCTTCGGCAATCGCGCGACGCAGATTTTCTGCCGCTTCGATGTACTCACCGCGCAGGAAGATGTAGCCACGGTACGCTTTCAGCGCGAACGCAGAGATCAGCATGCCTTCCACCAGCAGGTGCGGCAGCTGCTCCATCAGCAGGCGGTCTTTATAGGTACCCGGCTCCATTTCATCGGCGTTACACAGCAGGTAACGGATGTTCATGGATTCGTCTTTTGGCATCAGGCTCCACTTCAGACCGGTGGAGAAGCCCGCGCCGCCGCGGCCTTTCAGGCCAGACTCTTTTACCGCGTTAACGATGTCGTCCGGCGCCATGCCGCCAAGGGCTTTACGCGCACCGGCATAGCCGTTTTTGCTCTGATATTCGTCGAGCCATACCGGCTGTTTGTCATCACGCAGACGCCAGGTCAGTGGATGCGTCTCAGCAGTACGAATTACAGTTTTCATTTGTACTGCTCCAGCAGGTCAGGAATCGCTTCCGGCGTCAGATGGCTGTGAGTGTCCTCATCAATCATCATGGTCGGCCCCTTGTCGCAGTTACCCAGGCAGCAGGTTGGCAGCAGAGTAAAGCGCCCATCGAACGTGGTCTGGCCCGGCTTGATATTGAGCTTCTTCTCAATCGCAGCCTGAATGCCCTGATAACCGGTGATGTGGCAGACCACGCTGTCACAGTAGCGGATCACATGGCGGCCTACCGGCTGACGGAAGATCTGGCTGTAGAACGTGGCTACGCCTTCTACGTCACTTGCCGGAATACCCAGCACTTTCGCGATCGCATAGATCGCCCCGTCCGGCACCCAACCACGCTGTTTCTGTACGATTTTCAGCGCTTCAATGGACGCCGCACGCGGGTCTTCGTAGTGGTGCATCTCGTGCTCAATGGCGGCACGTTCTGCTTCACTCAGCTCAAAAGCCTCGGTTTGTGGTTGTTGATTCTCGTGCATAATTAGCGGTCCACATCTGACATAACAAAATCGATACTACCCAGATACACAATCAGGTCGGAGACCAGACTGCCGCGGATGGCGGACGGGATCTGCTGCAGGTGCGCAAAGCTCGGCGTACGCACGCGGGTACGGTAGCTCATGGTGCTGCCGTCACTGGTCAGGTAGTAACTGTTAATACCCTTGGTCGCTTCGATCATCTGGAAGGATTCTTGTGCCGGCATGACCGGGCCCCAGGAAACCTGCAGGAAGTGGGTGATCAGGGTTTCGATATGTTGCAGCGTGCGCTCTTTCGGTGGCGGCGTGGTCAGCGGGTGATCCGCCTTGAACGGGCCTTCCGGCATGTTGTTGAGGCACTGCTCAAGGATGCGCAGACTCTGGCGCAGCTCTTCCACTTTCAGCATCACGCGGGTGTAGCAGTCGGAAACGCCGCCGCCCACCGGGACTTCAAAGTCGAAGTTCTCGTAGCCAGAGTAAGGACGGGCTTTACGCACGTCGAAATCAATACCGGTCGCACGCAGACCTGCACCTGTTGTCCCCCACTCCAGCGCTTCTTTCGCGCCGTAGGCAGCAACGCCCTGGGAACGCCCTTTCAGGATGGTGTTGCGCAGCGCGGCTTTCTCGTAAGAGGCCAGACGTTTCGGCATCCAGTCGAGGAATTCACGCAGCAGACGGTCCCAGCCGCGCGGCAGATCGTGTGCCACACCGCCGATACGGAACCAGGCCGGGTGCATACGGAAACCGGTAATGGCTTCTACCAGATCGTAAATTTTCTGGCGATCGGTAAAGGCGAAGAAGACCGGGGTCATCGCGCCGACGTCCTGAATGAACGTGGAGATGTACAGCAGGTGGCTGTTGATACGGAACAGTTCTGACAGCATGACGCGAATCACGTTAACGCGATCCGGCACGGTAATGCCTGCCAGTTTCTCAACGGCCAGCACGTATGGCATTTCGTTGACGCAGCCGCCGAGGTACTCGATACGGTCAGTATACGGAATGTAGCTGTGCCAGGACTGACGCTCGCCCATCTTCTCAGCACCACGGTGGTGGTAGCCGATGTCTGGCACGCAGTCGACAATCTCTTCGCCGTCGAGCTGAAGAATAATACGGAAAGCACCGTGCGCAGACGGGTGGTTCGGACCGAGGTTGAGGAACATGAAGTCCTCGTTGTCGGTACCGCGCTTCATGCCCCAGTCTTCCGGTTTGAAGGTCAGCGCCTCCATCTCCAGATCCTGCTTGGCTTTGGTCAGCTCAAACGGATCGAATTCGGTAGCACGTGCCGGGTAGTCTTTACGCAGCGGGTGGCCGGTCCAGGTCTGCGGCATCATGATGCGCGTCAGGTGTGGGTGGCCGTCGAAGGTCATGCCGAACATTTCCCATGTCTCACGCTCGTACCAGTTGGCGTTCGGGAAAAGTTTGGTGATCGTCGGCAGATGCATGTCGTTTTCAGACAATGCCACCTTGAGCATGATATCCGTATTACGGTCTATTGAGATCAGGTGGTAGAAAACGGAAAAATCCGCAGCAGGGAGACCCTGGCGGTGCGTTCTGAGACGTTCGTCCATGCCGTGTAAGTCAAACAGCATGACGTATGGTTTTGGCAATTTCTTGAGGAAATCGACAACTTCCAGCAATTGTTCACGCTTCACCCAAACAACGGGTACCCCGGTGCGGGTAGCCTGAACAGTAAAGGCATCCGGCCCAAAACGGTTGCGCAGTTCGCCAATGACTGGGTCATCCAGATGATCCCGGGTCTGCCAGGCGGCTTCTTGCGCGGTTAAGTCGGTCATATTGTTCACCATTGCAAATGGTCCGTGGTGACTGTTGAGCCTGGCTTCGCGCTATTTGAGTAGTGATATGCGAAGGTGTTCTCCAGGCCTACAGGCGCAAATTAAATTTCGTCAGGCGTACGCAGATTGGTGACGGCAATACGTTCACCACGTTTACGCTCGCGCTCAGACTGCATGTTCGCGCGATACACACCCTGATCGCCAACGACCCACGACAGTGGGCGACGTTCTTTACCGATGGACTCCTGCAGCAGCATCAGCGCCTGCATGTAGGCTTCCGGACGAGGCGGACAACCCGGGATGTACACATCCACTGGGATAAATTTATCTACGCCCTGTACGACAGAATAGATGTCGTACATACCGCCAGAGTTAGCACATGCGCCCATGGAGATAACCCATTTTGGCTCCAGCATCTGGTCATAAAGACGCTGAATAACAGGTGCCATCTTGGTAAAGCAGGTACCGGCCACCACCATCAGGTCAGCCTGACGTGGGGAAGCACGCAGTACCTCTGCCCCAAAACGCGCAACGTCATGCACCGCAGTGAATGACGTCACCATTTCAACGTAGCAGCAAGAAAGGCCAAAGTTGTAAGGCCAGATGGAGTTCTTACGACCCCAGTTGACCATATCGTGCATGGCATGTTCGAGTTTGCCCATGTACACGCTTTTATTGACTTCTTGCTCCAGGGGGTCGGTTACGATCTCCTGTTTTTGCAGGGGGTAACGGTCATTCTCACCGTTAGGATCTATGCGGGTGAGCGTATAATCCATCTTATTGCCTCGCTGTTACTGCTGACGATTAGAGATACTGTTTTCCGGGTTGATGTGTTCACGACGTGAACGCGCAGGCGTCCAGTCAAGCGCGCCAATACGCACCAGATAAACCAGACCGGCCAGTAGCACTAAAATGAAAATTGCGGCCTCGACAAAGCCCACCCAACCACTTTCGCGAATGGAGGTAGACCACGCGAAGAGGTAAAGCGCTTCCACGTCGAAGATGACGAAGAACATGGCTACCAGGTAAAACTTGGCAGACAGGCGTAAGCGAGCGGTACCTACTGAATCAATACCTGATTCGAAAGGTGTGTTTTTGTGCCTTGCACGGGCGCGACCGCCCAGGAACCAGCCGCCGACTAACATCAGGCAGCACAGGCCAATGGCTACAATAAGAAAGATTGCGAATGCCCAGTGATGAGCGATGACTTCTGTGGATGTTGACATACTCATTGCTTACTCATCAAAAGTGATACCAACGACACTGCTCTTGCTGGCAGATGGGCATCACATCGATTCATGGGGAGGAACAAATAACCTTACACTAACTGTCAGAAATGAGACGTAGACAGCAAAATGATGGGGTTTTTTACTCCTTTCTATAACCTATTGTCAACTTTAACAAAGGTTTCTTCACATTAAATTACATCGAGCGATTCTCATTAACATTTGGTGCCCTTTAACCCTGGTGGGTACATGACTTTCCGTCAAATGTATGTTGTTGAATCGTGTCCGTTTCGGAAGTAAAAAAAATAACCCTCCTATTTTGACAGGATTTGCCAACGATTCCTCCCCCCAAATAGGAGTATTTTCTTGATCTGCGACACGCTTTTGTTAATTCAACCTGGAAAACGGCAACATATTTCCTGTTTTTTTAACATAGGGGGGATATGGATGAAGTTAGAACGGAAAACGGATGAGTTTTAATCAAAAGCATTTAGCTTATTGATAAATAGAGGATATCCCGGAAATCCACACGGCATACACGGGTATTATTGCTAAAAAAAAGCCACTGCATGTGAAAATCACACGAGTGGCTTTTTTTTACACTTACATTTTGTTACCAGAATTTTGAGCTGGCGATCACTCAAAATCCCCTTCAACGATCAGGGAATCATCCCCCCCTTCGGAGGTAACGCGCTCGAACTGCCACGGGTTATGGTAGTTTTCCATCGCCTCGAACACCACCTTTGCCAGCTCGTTATGGCTGGACGAATTATGGCAGAGCAGATATTCCGTATCCGGCAGCGCAGGCAGGCCATCGGATTTTCCCAGAACGCGCAGATCGGGGCTCATCATTTCTACCGGACGGGCGGTAACACCCAGACCGGCTTTCACGGCGGCACGCACCGCTGGCAGCGTGGACGCCACATACGCCAGACGCCACGGAATATTGGCCTCATTCAGCGCCGTCAGCACCATATCGCGGAACGGGCTCGGGTCATCCAGTAACACCAGCGGCACCGGCTCGCCTTTTTGCAGCACGTATTCGGCCGCGCAATACCAGTGCGTAGGTGATGTTCGCAGCGTCAGGCAATCAAACTGCCCGGGACGATGCGTGGTGACCACCAGGTCGACTTTATTCTCATTTAACATCTCAACCATAAAAGCATTACGCTTTACGCTAACGTCCAGCACAAGCTTCGGATAAACCGAACTGATGCGATTGAGAAGAAACGGCAATATAGTATCCGCCGACTCATCAGATGCACCTAACGTTAGCACGCCCTGAAGGTTGCTAAACATTAATGACATACATGCTTCATCATTAAAGCGAAGAATTTTCCTGGCATAACCCAGAAGCTGAATACCGTGTTCCGTTAAGAGCTTATTACGCCCGTGACGGGCAAATAGCTCTTTACCAACCAGTTGCTCCAGCCGCTGCATTTGCTGGCTGACGGCGGACTGAGTTCGGCAAACGGCGGCAGCAGCTGCTGCAAAAGTGTTGAGATCGGCGACCGCAACAAACGTTCTCAGCAGATCGAGGTCGAGATTCATTATCGGACGATTTGCATTTATCATATCTATTCACTTTCAGGTTGCTCGTGCGGAGCTGCCCGGGTTGAAGCTGTGTGTGTACAGTTAAGCAATTCCCTCTGAAGATTTTCCCTCGCATCCCGGCCCGGCAGACTGCCTGACAGATAGTTATTGTGCTGCTTTATATCAACAGTCAGAAAGCACGTTTCATGACGTTATTTTTATTCTCTTAAACGTTCAGGATATTTAGATGTTCGCAGGTTTATGTAAATTACATTAAAGGTATAACACCTTTTCTGCCATCTGTATCGCAGCGCTGTCAACGTAGCAGGAGATGTGCGACACATTCCAGCCAGAGATAACTCTAACAATAACAATCAATTAATTCAGAAAACCAGTGTCAGATATACAAAAAACGTGCATCTGTCCTCTGCTTTCCTTGAAGACATCTTAACCCAAATCCACTTTATTTATAAGTCTTATTGCAATATTAAGGATTAAAGAAGAATGTTAAGCTTCTAAACTAATTTTATTAAAATTAACTAAAGTTGCATTTTATAGGTTAATAATAAATAAATTTTAATTTAGATTAAGACTATTCATTAATGGCACTTAACATTAATTTCACATGAGTAACTTTTATCCACAGTATGCTATTACAGAAACAGGTATCAAGCATTCAGGTTTTACGAAAAGTCACTCAGGGTGATTGCCACCTCTGTCCAGCTTACCACTTATTTTTAACAGCACATTATACAGTATTTTGGCAAATGGATAGCACATTTAACCTAACCTCTCGCTAAGCGCGCAACTTTAAGACAGTGAAAAAGCGTACGCGCAGCGAAAAAGATTCATCAATAATTTTCTCCGGGCACAAAATCTTCTCCTGCACACCCTTCAAAACGAAGCGAGGGGGGAGTACATTATTCCGTGCTGACTTCCACGGCAGGGAGCGGCAATAATAGCGAAAAGGTTAAAGGTTCATGTCCCCTATCGAAAAATCCAGCAAGCTAGATAACGTCTGTTATGACATCCGCGGCCCGGTTCTGAAAGAGGCAAAACGCCTTGAAGAAGAAGGCAACAAGGTTCTGAAACTCAACATTGGTAACCCTGCGCCGTTTGGTTTTGAAGCGCCGGATGAAATTCTGGTTGATGTGATCCGCAACCTTCCGACTGCACAAGGCTATTGCGATTCAAAAGGACTTTACTCCGCACGTAAAGCCATTATGCAGCACTACCAGGCACGCGGTATGCGTGATGTTACCGTTGAAGATATCTATATCGGCAACGGCGTCTCCGAACTGATTGTGCAGGCAATGCAGGCCCTGCTGAACAGCGGGGACGAAATGCTGGTACCCGCGCCGGACTATCCGCTGTGGACGGCTGCCGTATCACTGTCCAGCGGTAAAGCAGTGCATTATCTGTGCGACGAATCCTCCGACTGGTTCCCGGACCTGGATGATATACGCGCAAAAATTACGCCCCGCACGCGCGGTATCGTCATTATTAACCCCAACAACCCGACGGGCGCGGTCTACTCAAAAGAGCTGCTGATGGAGATCGTCGAGCTGGCCCGCCAGCACAACCTGATCATCTTTGCAGACGAAATTTACGACAAGATCCTCTACGACGCGGCGCAGCACCATTCCATCGCCGCGCTGGCCCCGGACCTGCTGACCGTCACCTTTAACGGCCTGTCCAAAACCTACCGCGTGGCCGGTTTCCGCCAGGGCTGGATGGTGTTAAACGGTCCTAAAAAACACGCCAAAGGCTATATTGAAGGGCTGGAGATGCTGGCCTCCATGCGTTTATGCGCCAACGTGCCGGCGCAGCACGCGATCCAGACCGCGCTCGGCGGCTATCAGAGCATCAGCGAGTTTATCGTGCCCGGCGGTCGCCTGTACGAACAGCGTAACCGCGCGTGGGAACTGATTAACGATATTCCGGGCGTCTCCTGCGTGAAGCCGAACGGGGCGCTCTATATGTTCCCGAAAATTGACGCAAAGCGCTTCAATATCCACGACGACCAGAAAATGGTGCTCGATTTCCTGCTGCAGGAAAAAGTGCTGCTGGTTCAGGGCACGGCGTTTAACTGGCCGTGGCCGGATCACGTGCGTATCGTGACGCTGCCGCGCGAAGATGACCTGGAAATGGCCATCAGCCGTTTCGGCCGCTTCCTCTCAGGATACCATCAGTAACGTTGCCTTTCTGCCGGGTGGCGCTGCGCTTACCCGGCCTACAAAATCCGCAAATTTGCATCTTGCCTCCCCTCCCCGCACAATGAACGCCTGTCGCAGTGAAGACAAAAGGTAACCTATGAGTCAGAGTCATTTCTTTGCCCACCTCTCCCGCCTGAAACTCATCAACCGCTGGCCGCTGATGCGCAATGTCCGCACGGAAAATGTGTCAGAGCACAGTCTGCAGGTTGCGATGGTCGCTCACGCGCTTGCCGCGATTAAAAATCGCAAATTCAACGGTCAGGTTAATGCGGAACGCATTGCCCTGCTGGCGATGTACCACGATGCGTCAGAAGTGCTCACCGGCGACCTGCCTACGCCGGTGAAATATTTCAATTCGCAGATTGCGCAGGAATATAAGGCCATTGAGAAAATTGCCCAGCAGAAGCTGATTGAGATGGTGCCCGAAGAGCTTCGTGATATTTTCGAGCCGCTTATCAACGAGCATCAATACACGGAAGAGGAGAAGTCGCTGGTTAAACAGGCCGACGCGCTGTGTGCCTATCTGAAGTGTCTCGAAGAGTTGTCCGCAGGGAATAACGAATTCTTGCTGGCGAAAACGCGCCTGGAAAAAACGCTGGAATCCCGCCGCAGCGAAGAGATGGATTACTTTATGCAGGTGTTTGTACCGAGCTTCCATTTATCGCTGGATGAGATCAGCCAGGATTCTCCCCTCTGATTTACGCCCAGCGGCGCTGCGCTTGCAGGGCCTGCTGGCTTGTTGGCCGGGTAAGGCGCAGCCGCCACCCGGCAAAATGCTCAGAACGGAAACAGGACCGGTATCAATACCACGCACACCACCATCACCAGCACGGTGAACGGCACGCCCAGCTTCACGAAATCGCTGAATCGATAGTTCCCCGGTCCCAGCACCAGCGTGTTTACCGGTGAAGAGACCGGCGTCATAAACGCCGCGGAAGCGGCCATCGCCACCATCATCGCAAACGGATACGGCGATACGCCCATGGACTTCGCCATCGCCAGGGCGATAGGTGCCATCAGTACCGCCGTTGCGGTGTTCGAGATAAACAGGCCGATGGTGGCGCACATGATAAACAGGCAGACCATCATCATGTATGGCCCATACCCGCCGCCCACGTCCATTAAGCCTTTAACGATCAGATCTACCCCGCCGGTTTTTTGCAGCGCCAGGGCAAAAGGCATCATCCCGACAATGAGAATGATGCTCGGCCAGTGAATGGCCTTATAGGCGCTTTCGGCGTCAATGCAGCGGAATTTACCCATCAACAGGCAGGCGATGATTGCGGCGACCGGATTGGGGATCTCATCGGTCAGCATCAGCGCCACCATCAATACCAGGCAAAAAATCGCATGGGGCGCCTGGCTGTGCGCGGGCGACGCGTCGCTCTCCTCAACGGGCATGTTGAGCACCACAAAATCACGCCCTTTTTGCCCGAGCTGGCTAATCAGCTTCCAGTTACCGACGACGAGAAAAATATCGCCCAGCAGGATCGGCTCATCCACCACCGCCCCTTCCATCGCCACGCCATCGCGCTTCAGCCCCACGACGTTCAGGCCATAGCGGGTGCGGAACCCCATCTCCCGCACGGTTTTACCCAGCAGTTCCGACTCCGGGATCAGCGACACCTCGGCCATGCCGACATCCAGCGCCTGATCGGAGAAATACTCCCCGCGCAGCACCATCGGCTCCAGCAGCTGTTCGCTGCAGAACTCGCGCAGGTCCACATCCGCGGTGGACATATCAATCAGCAGGACGTCACGCGCGCGGAATTCCGACACCCCGTTGACGTTGACGATCACCCGGCGAAACCGTCGCCAGCGCTCTACGCCGATCACATTCGCGCCATAGCGCTCACGCAGCTTCAGGTCATCCAGCCGCTGCCCCACCATCGGCGAGCCGGGCCGGATCGCCAGACGGCGCGCGCGCCCGGTAAGGCGGTACTCTTTAATCAGATCGCGGAAGGTGCGTCGCTTCCATCCTTCTTTATTTTTGTCCTGTTTTTCACCTTTCAGGGCAAAACGGGTCAGCAGCATGTAGACCACGCCCATGACCAGAATGACCAGCCCAAGCGGGGTGACGCTGAAAAAGCTAAAGCCCTCAAATCCTTCCCGGATCAGTTCGCTGTTGACCACCAGGTTCGGCGGCGTGGCCACCAGGGTCATCATGCCGCTGATAAGCCCGGCAAAGCTCAGGGGCATCATCAGGCGCGACGGCGAGCTCTGCATCCGCATGGAGACGCTCAGCACCACCGGGATAAAGATAGCGACCACGCCCGTGGAGCTCATAAACGCCCCCAGCCCGGCGACGGTCACCATCAGGTAGATTAGCATCTTGGTTTCGCTGCTGCCCGCCACCTTCACCAGCCACGACCCCATGATGGTCGCTACGCCGGTGCGCACCAGCCCATCACCGATAATAAACAGGGCGGCAATCAGGATAACGTTGGGATCGCTAAATCCGGAGAAGGCTTCCGGCAGCGTCAGCGTTCCGCTGAGCACAAACGCGACGATGACAAACAGGGCGACGGCGTCCATGCGTACCTTGCCCGTGGCAAAAAGAATGATGGCGATTAAAAGCAGGCTCAGGACCCAAATCAGTTCACCGTTCACAACCTATCCTTGTCAGTGGAAGATGAGGAATTTTGCCATAAAAAAGCCCCAGCAATGTGGGGCCATATCATGGGATTACATTTTTAGCGAGACGGTTACAACTCCGTCAGAGGCTTTTGAAACAGACAGTGCCGTCAGTGAATCCAGCACCAGGTCTGCCTCGTCCAGGCGGGGAGATTCCGCCGGAACGTTAACGGCGATGACGTGGCTTCCTGCGTTCAGCCCGGCCAGTACGCCAGCCGCCGCATCTTCGACCACCACGCACTCTGCAGGGTCCAGGCCCAGCAGTTCAGCGCCCAGTAAAAATGCGTCAGGCTCCGGTTTACCCCGCTTCACGCGCTCCGCCGTGATAAACACGTCCGGCGTTGGCAACCCTGCAGCCTTGTGCCGGGCGTGGGCCACCGGCACGGAACCGGAGGTGACAATAGCCCACGGGATCTGCGCCTCGTTCAGATGCTCAAGCAGTTCGCGCGCGCCCGGTAACGCGGTGATGCCGTCCGTATCGGTGGCTTCAATGTGTTCCAGGTACTTGAACTCCGCCTGAATGTCCTCCTCAGAGCGTCCGGCCAGGAAGTGCCGTAGCGAGGTAATGGCCTGTTTGCCATGGATAAAATTCAGCACGTCCTGATGGTCGATGCCATGTCTGTCAGCCCAATGGCACCAGGAACGTTCCACAACCGGCAGCGAGTCCACCAGCGTACCGTCCAGATCAAACAGAAAACCTCTACACTGCACACGCACCTCCGTCAGGCATTAATGATTTGTTGAATTTCGTTGCTGCTTAAATGGTACTGACGCGGGCAGGCGTGCCACGCGCTCAGCATACGCTGATATTTATCCCACATCGGGGTCTGCGCGTTGAAGCCGTGGGTGCCCGCGTCAAAGTGGGTATAACGCCCTTCTGTATTCACCATAAAGCGAACATAGCTCAGATAACGCGCTTCCGTTGCGGCATCAAAGCCTAAGAAGGTCACGCGGCGCTCGTCAATGGACTGCTGATCTTTGAGATTCGTCCAGGACACATGCAGGGCGTGATACATCTCCATAGTGTCGATCACGATGCGACAGGTTTCTTCTTTCAGCTCGCCAAACTCGCGGTCCAGTTCGCGCATTTGTAGACCAAAGCCGCGTTCGACGATGGTTTGCAGGCGGCTGTAGCGCGCAGCGTTATCGGGATCAAGCATAGTCATCATCTTGTACTGGTTAGACAAAATCAGACGTTGGGCATGGGTCATTTCCATCTTTCGACTCCTGTAGCGCATTGCACTTAAAAAAAAGACACGGTAACTGATTGTTACTGTGCCCTCTTTTCTTGGTCGTTTCGATGATCAATCACAAGTCATCGAGGAATGTTTTATCCAGTTGCTTAAATGCACGCTTTAACGTGTCCGCCAGCGCCTGGTAATCCGGCTTGCCTTCCACCGGGGCGAGCGCCTGCCCGGCCTCTTCCAGTTTACCGCGCACTTCATAAAACCAGTGTAAAATAGAAGGGGGAAGTGGCGTGATGGACCGTTTACCTAACCACCACAGGCCCTGCATTGGCAGGCTTAATGCGAAGAGCGCCGTGGCAACGGCAGGACCAAGCTGTCCACCCAACGCAATCTGCCAGCACAGCGTAAAGATAGCGACAGGCGGCATAAAGCGAATCGCATAGCGCGTAGCGCGGATGGTGCGATTCTCAATAAACATCGGCGCAAGGCGCTTTTCCATCGGCCACGTCTTTGCGTAATGCTGTCCCCGACGAAACAGGCTAAAGAAATTAACGGACGGGTTCTCTGGTGTCGACATGGCTGTACCTCAACTTCACATATAAAAATTAAAATTTTCGTGCAAAACCACAACAAGCTATGACAACGTTCAAAATATTTTGTCATCACTACCCCGTATCGGGTATCCTGTGCCAGCCTGATAGGGCCTTAGACGAGAATCATTAGCTCGTCAAATTATTGCATATTATGCCTTTGGCTGAAAATTGTGCAAAATGGCATAAAATCATAGTTATTTCTTCCATCATGCCACAATGTTCGTTTGGCATGATGTTAATCATAAATGTCCGGGTCATCATGCGTTACGCTGTTAGACTCACTGACGTTTTTTTAGCCACGTATCAATAATAGGTACTTCCATGTCGAGTAAGTTAGTACTGGTTCTGAACTGCGGTAGCTCCTCACTGAAATTCGCCATCATCGATGCGCTCAACGGTGACGAATACCTCTCTGGTTTGGCCGAATGTTTCCATCTGCCTGAAGCACGTATCAAGTGGAAGATGGACGGCAGCAAACAAGAAGCGGCTTTAGGTGCAGGCGCCGCTCACAGTGAAGCGCTGAACTTTATCGTTAACACTATTCTGGCACAAAAACCAGAACTGTCTGCTCAGCTGACTGCGATTGGTCACCGTATCGTCCACGGCGGCGAAAAATACACCAGCTCCGTGGTGATCGACGACTCTGTGATCCAGGGCATCAAAGACTCTGCCTCTTTCGCACCGCTGCACAACCCGGCTCACCTGATCGGTATCGCTGAAGCGCTGAAATCCTTCCCGAATCTGAAAGACAAAAACGTGGCCGTATTCGACACCGCGTTCCATCAGACCATGCCGGAAGAGTCTTACCTCTATGCCCTGCCATACAGCCTGTACAAAGAGCACGGCGTACGTCGTTACGGCGCGCACGGCACCAGCCACTTCTATGTGACTCAGGAAGCGGCAAAAGTGCTGAACAAGCCGGTTGAAGAACTGAACATCATCACCTGCCACCTGGGCAACGGTGGTTCTGTTTCTGCTATCCGCAACGGTAAATGTGTTGATACGTCCATGGGTCTGACCCCGCTGGAAGGTCTGGTGATGGGTACCCGTTCCGGTGACATCGACCCGGCGATCATCTTCCACCTGCACGACACCCTGGGCATGAGCGTTGACCAGATCAACAAAATGCTGACCAAAGAGTCTGGCCTGCTGGGTCTGACCGAAGTCACCAGCGACTGCCGTTACGTTGAAGACAACTACGCAGAGAAAGAAGACGCTAAACGTGCAATGGACGTTTACTGCCACCGTCTGGCGAAATACATCGGCTCTTACACTGCGCTGATGGAAGGCCGTCTGGACGCGGTTATCTTCACCGGTGGTATCGGTGAGAACGCGGCAATGGTTCGTGAACTGTCCCTGGGCAAACTGGGCGTTCTGGGCTTCGACGTTGATCACGAGCGTAACCTGGCTGCCCGCTTCGGCAAGTCTGGCTTCATCAACAAAGAAGGCACCCGCCCTGCTCTCGTTATCCCAACTAACGAAGAACTGGTCATCGCGCAAGACGCGCACCGCCTGACTGCCTGATTCCACACCGCCAGCAATGCTGGCGGTGCTGTTTTGTAACCCGCCCGATTTGGGCGGTAACGAAAGAGGATAAACCGTGTCCCGTACTATTATGCTGATCCCTACCGGAACCAGCGTCGGCCTGACCAGCGTCAGCCTTGGCGTTATCCGTGCTATGGAACGCAAAGGCGTTCGTCTGAGCGTCTTTAAGCCAATCGCCCAGCCACGTGCCGGTGGCGATGCACCAGACCAGACCACCACCATCGTTCGCAAGAACTCCAATCTGCCGGCGGCTGAACCGCTGAAGATGAGCCATGTTGAGTCTCTGCTCTCCAGCAACCAGAAAGACGTGCTGATGGAAGAGATCATCGCCAACTACCATGCTAACGCGCAAGACGCAGAAGTGGTGCTGGTTGAAGGTCTGGTTCCAACCCGCAAACACCAGTTTGCCCAGTCTCTGAACTTCGAAATCGCGAAAACCCTGAACGCAGAGATCGTTTTCGTGATGTCTCAGGGCACTGATACCCCGGAACAGCTGAACGAGCGTATCGAACTGACGCGCAGCAGCTTCGGCGGCGCGAAAAATACCAACATCACCGGCGTGATCGTCAACAAACTGAACGCGCCAGTGGATGAGCAGGGCCGTACTCGCCCTGACCTGTCCGAGATCTTCGACGACTCGTCCAAAGCGAAAGTCATCAAAGTTGACCCGGCTAAGCTGCAGGAGTCGAGCCCGCTTCCGGTTCTGGGCGCGGTGCCATGGAGCTTCGATCTGATTGCCACCCGTGCAATCGACATGGCGCGTCACCTGAACGCGACCGTGATTAACGAAGGCGACATTAACACCCGTCGCGTGAAGTCCGTGACCTTCTGTGCGCGTAGCATTCCGCACATGCTGGAACACTTCCGCGCAGGTTCCCTGCTGGTGACCTCCGCAGACCGTCCTGACGTGCTGGTTGCAGCCTGCCTGGCCGCAATGAACGGCGTGGAAATCGGTGCGATCCTGCTGACCGGTGCCTACGAGATGGACCCACGCGTCAGCAAGCTGTGCGAACGCGCGTTCGCTACCGGCCTGCCGGTCTTCATGGTGAACACCAACACCTGGCAGACCTCCCTGAGCCTGCAGAGCTTCAACCTAGAAGTGCCGGTTGATGACCACGAGCGTATCGAGAAAGTTCAGGAATACGTTGCGGGCTACATCAACGCAGACTGGATCGAATCCCTGACCGCGACCTCCGAGCGCAGCCGCCGTCTGTCTCCGCCAGCCTTCCGCTACCAGCTGACCGAGCTGGCGCGTAAAGCGGGCAAACGCGTTGTTCTGCCAGAAGGCGACGAACCACGTACCGTTAAAGCGGCGGCTATCTGTGCAGAGCGCGGCATCGCGACCTGTGTGCTGCTGGGTAACCCGGATGAGATCAACCGCGTAGCGGCCTCTCAGGGCGTTGAGCTGGGCGCTGGCATCGAAATCGTTGACCCGGAAGTGGTTCGCGAAAGCTACGTTGCCCGTCTGGTTGAGCTGCGTAAGAACAAGGGCATGACCGAAGCCGTTGCGCGTGAGCAGCTGGAAGACAACGTGGTGCTGGGCACGCTGATGCTGGAGCAGGACGAAGTTGACGGCCTGGTTTCCGGTGCGGTTCACACCACGGCGAACACCATCCGTCCACCGCTGCAGCTGATCAAAACCGCGCCAGGCAGCTCTCTGGTGTCTTCCGTGTTCTTCATGCTGCTGCCTGAACAGGTTTACGTTTACGGCGACTGCGCGATCAACCCGGATCCAACCGCAGAGCAGCTGGCTGAGATCGCTATCCAGTCCGCAGACTCCGCGACCGCTTTCGGTATCGAGCCACGCGTGGCGATGCTCTCCTACTCCACCGGCACATCTGGTGCAGGTAGCGACGTAGAGAAAGTGCGTGAAGCGACCCGTATTGCGCAGGAAAAACGCCCTGATCTGATGATCGACGGCCCGCTGCAGTACGATGCCGCAGTCATGGCTGACGTTGCAAAATCCAAAGCGCCGAACTCGCCGGTTGCAGGTCGCGCTACCGTGTTCATCTTCCCGGATCTGAACACCGGTAACACCACCTACAAAGCGGTACAGCGTTCTGCCGACCTGATCTCCATCGGGCCAATGCTGCAGGGCATGCGCAAACCTGTGAACGACCTGTCTCGTGGCGCACTGGTAGACGATATCGTTTACACCATCGCGCTGACAGCGATCCAGTCTTCGCAGCAGCAGTAATGTACTGCCGGATGGCGCTTCGCTTATCCGGTCTACAAAACCGTAGGCCCGGTAAGCGCTAGCGCCACCGGGCAACAAAAAGGCGACCACTTAACCGGTCGCCTTTTTTATTTACAGCAGCTCTCTCGCCGCCGATACAATGTCATGTGCCGTCAGGCCATACTCTTTCTGCAGGAAATCCTGCGTTCCCACCTGGCCGTAACGCTCCTTGACCCCGACCCGCCGCATCGGCACCGGACAGGTTTCCACCAGCACTTCCGCTACCGCCGACCCCAGCCCGTTGTGAATGCTGTGGTTTTCACAGGTCACGATGCGCCCGGTTTTCTCGGCGTAGTTTTTCACCAGCATCCGGTCGATGGGCTTCAGGGTAAACATGTCGATGACCGCCGCGCTGACGCCCTCCTGCTCAAGCTGCCGCGCCGCCTCAAGGGCTTCTGCAACCATGATGCCGTTGGCAATCAGCGTAAAATCGCTCCCCTCGCGCAGCACGTTACCTTTTCCAATGGTGAAGGTGGAGCCCGGCGCATACACGCTCGGCGCCTGCTTACGAATGGTCCGCACCCAGTAGAAGCCGTCGAGATCGATAAGCTGGCGCAGCACGTCCTCAAACATCACCGCGTCGGTCACCTCCAGCACCACCGAATGCGCCAGCCCGCGCACAATGCCCATATCCTCAAACGACATATGCGTTCCGCCGTTGTGGCAGGCCGTCACGCCCGCGTCTGAGGCAATCACCTTCACGTTGTTGCGCTGATAGTCCAGGGACATAAACAGCTGGTCAAAGCAGCGGCGACTGGCAAAGGCGGTGAAGGTGTGAACGAACGGCTTGCGGCCGGTAAGCGACAGCCCGGCTGCCGTGCCGATGACGTTAGCTTCCATAATGCCGCAGTTAATCACGTGCTGCGGATAGTCGCGCGCCACGCCGTCCATCGCCATCGAGCTCATCAGGTCGGCTTCAAGCGCAATGATGTCGCTTCCGGCCTCAATCTGCTTTGCCACGAAGCCCGCGTAAACTTTACGCATCTCAACGGCGTCTTTCTGTCCTGCCGGTGCAACCTTAATCATGTGAAGCCTCCAGTTGGCGAATCGTCTCGTTGAGGGCCGCTTTACTCTCCGCGGTCAATCGCAGGTGATGCGAGTTGCTGAGCTGCTCCAGATACGGCACCCCCTGGCCTTTGATGCTGTCAAGGATCACCACCCGCGGGCGAGCGTCCGCGGCAGGCACCCGGGACGTTACCTCCAGCAGCGCCGGAATGTCGTCCCCCTTGACCGTCACCACGTCAAAGCCAAAGGCGCGGAATTTGCCCTCGAGGTCGAACGCGCAGATGATCTCGTCCAGCTCGCCGTCGAGCTGCTGTTTGTTCCAGTCGACAAATACCGTCAGGTTGTTCAGGCGATGGTGGGCAATAAACTGGAACGCTTCCCAGCACTGCCCCTCGTTCAGCTCGCCGTCGCCGACGATGCAGAAGACCCGATTCGGCCGCCCTGCCAGCCTGTGCGACAGCGCCATGCCGCCGGCGATGGAAATCCCCTGCCCCAGCGAACCGGTGGTAGCATCTACGCCGCGCGTTTTCAGACGGTCCGGGTGGCTCGGCAGGCGCGTCCCGTTTTGGTTGAGCGTGCTCAGCTCTTCTGTCGGGAAGTAGCCCTTGATCGCCAGGGTGCTGTAGAGCGCGGGGCCCGCATGGCCTTTTGACAGCACGAAATAGTCTCGCTCCGGCCAGTCCGGGTCCGCCGGGTCGATTTTCATCACCGCGCCGTACAGCACGGCCAGGGTTTCAACCACCGACATGCTGCCCCCGTAGTGGCCAAAGCCCAGCTGCGTCAGGGATTTCAGCGTCTCCAGGCGGATCTGACGCGCGAGTTCGGTTATCTCTTTCTCATTCATGATTTGGCTCCGGTGTTTTCCTGCGCGTTACCGCCCGCAGGTTTGTTTTTCGCGAAGACGTTGTACGCCACCAGCAGCGCGAACAGCGCCACGACCAGCCCGGTGATGGCCAGCGGCGACAGGAAGCGCGCGAGGTTGCCGAGCACAATCCCAACCGCGCCGAAGTCGGCGTCAGAGAAGGTGGTGTTGGCAAAGCCAATGGCGCCCAGTACCGGCAGCAGCAGGACCGGCAGGAAAGTGATTAGCAGGCCGTTGGCAAAGGCCCCTATCATCGCCCCGCGGCGTCCGCCGGTGGCGTTACCGAACACGCCCGCGGTTGCGCCGGTGAAGAAGTGCGGCACCACGCCCGGGAGGATCAGCACCCAGCTAAACTGACCGCAGATGAACAACCCCACAATCCCGCCGAGGAAGCTGAACAGGAAGCCAATCAGCACCGCGTTAGGTGCATAGGGATACACCACCGGGCAGTCCAGCGCAGGACGCGCGTTCGGCACCAGTTTTTCCGAGAAGCCGGTAAAGGCCGGGACGATTTCCGCCAGAATCAGGCGTACGCCCTGAAGGATGATGAACACGCCCGCCGCGAAAGTGATAGCCATGATGATGGCGTACACGAGGTAGTTCTGACCGGCGCTGAAGGTGGCCTCGACGTACTCACGCCCGGCGCTCACCGCCAGGATCAGGTAGATAATCATCATGGTCAGGGAGATGGAGATTGAGCTGTCGCGCAGGAAGCTCAGGTTCTTCGGCAGGTTCATCTCTTCGGTTGAGCGGGAGCCTTTGCCCACCTTGCTGCCAATCCAGCCGGACAGCACGTAGCCCAGCGTGCCGAAGTGGCCGAAGGCAATCTCATCGTTGCCGGTAATGCGCTTCATGTAGCGCTGCGCAATCGCCGGGAAGAAAGCCATGATCAGGCCGAGGATTAGCGACCCGGTAAAGACCAGCCCTACGCCGTCAAAGCCCGCCACCGTCAGGATCACGCCAATCATGCACGCCATATAAAACGTATGGTGCCCGGTCAGGAAGATGTACTTCAGGCGGGTAAAGCGGGCGACGATAATATTCGCCACCATCCCGAAGGCCATAATCAGCGCGGTCGCTGCACCGTATTTTTCGAGCGCAATGGACACAATGGCTTCATTGTTTGGAATAATGCCCTGAATAGTAAAGGCGTGTTCAAACATGCCGCCTAACGGATTTAATGATCCCACCAGCACGGTGGCACCACCGCCCAGTACAATAAAGCCCAGAATCGTTTTAATTGTGCCTTTTACGACATCTGAAAACGCTTTTTTCTGCGCAACCAGACCGATTAACGCAATTAAACCCACCAGCACCGAAGGGACTTTTAAAATATCAACAACGAAATTCAGCGTTTCAAGGATAAACATATCCACCTCGCCTTATCAGGGTTATTGTCTTTCGAACCAGGCGCGCAGCTGCGCTTCAAGTTCGTTGATGTCGATGATGTTGTTGATCACCACCAGCTGGCTGTCCGGCACGCTGGCGCTGGCCGCAATGTCTTTTGCCATCACGAACAGATCGGCCGCGCCCGGCGTCGCCGAGGAGAGATCGGAGTGTTCAACCTCAGCCTCAATCTCCAGCTTTTTGAGCACCTTTTTAATATTCATTTCGACCATAAAACTGCTGCCCAGGCCAGAACCGCAAATAGCCATGATTTTCATTGTTGTCCCCTTATTTTGAGTAGAGTACGCCCCATCACGCTGACGCGTAATGTAGTGAAAAACCGGATTACAGAATTAAATCAGAAGCGGTTAATAATTGTTTTAATTTCCTCCAGGGTATTCGCCTGATGCAGTTTCTCCATCTCCTCGTCGCTGGAAAATAATTCTGCGAGTGCGGATATCATTTCGATATGGCTATGTTTGTCAGGTGCCGCAAGCATGATAATCACATCGACAGGGTCAAACTCACCGGCACCAAACGAGACGCCCTGTTTTAGTTTTAATAACGACAACCCCAGTCCTTTGGCGCCTTCCTCCGGCCGCGCATGCGGCATCGCCAGCCCTGGTGCCAGCACATAATAAGGTCCTAACGCGTGGTGCTGCTTGATGATGGCCGTGACGTAGTCAGGCTCAATCACCTGCAAATCCAGCAGCGGCTTCGCGCACAGCTTCAGCGCCTGCGGCCAGTCTTCCACGCTCTCCTGCAGCGTGATGGTTGTATCATATATCCATTTTTTGAGCACTTTTCACTCCCGCCACACGTTTAAGATGAGCAAACTTTATTCAACGCATCGCGGATTGACTGCGATCGCGATCACAAAGATAGCGCTACCAATCGTTAACATGCAGAAATGTGATAGCGCTATCAAATTGCAATCACGTTACTAAATCACAGCAAAAAAAGGGATTTAAGGCGTATACTGCCTGTCACGTGAAACGAAGGAAAAAAAGAACGCGTCTGGTCAGCAGGAAGGTGTATGTCTCTAACCCGAAAACGGCGCAGTACTGGTAAAGTGACACTCGCCGATGTCGCACAGCTTGCCGGTGTGGGCACGATGACCGTGTCCCGTGCGCTTCGCACACCCGAACAGGTTTCCGATAAACTACGAGAAAAAATAGAAGCCGCGGTACAAGAGTTAGGCTATATGCCCAATCTTGCAGCCAGTGCCCTTGCCTCGGCCTCGTCATGGACAATAGCCATGGTGGTGCCCAACCTCTCCGAAGCCGGCTGCTCGGAGATGTTCGCCGGGCTACAGCAGGTGCTGCAGCCTGCCGGATATCAGATCATGCTGGCAGAATCCCAGCATCGTCTTGAGCAGGAGGAGAAGTTGCTGGAGACGCTGCTGGCGTCAAATATCGCCGCAGCGATTTTGCTCAGCGTTGAACATACCGACACCGTTCGCCACTGGCTGAAAAACGCCTCGATTCCGGTGATGGAGATGGGCGCCATGCGCGCCGATCCGATTGATATGAACATCGGGATTGATAACGTGGCGGCCATGTTTGAGCTCACGGAAATGGTGATTAAGCGCGGCTATCAAAACATTGGCCTGCTGTGCGCCAACCAGGAGCAGTGGATTTTCCAGCAGCATCTGCAGGGCTGGTATAAAGCCATGCTTCGCCACCATATGTCGCCTAACCGGGTCATTAACGCGGCGATGCCGCCGAGCTTCTCGACCGGCGCGGCGCAGCTGCCCGAATTCCTGCTGGCGTGGCCTGAGCTGGATGCGCTGGTGTGCGTCTCTGACGAGCTGGCCTGCGGCGCGCTGTACGAGTGCCAGCGCAGGCGAATCAAAGTGCCGGACGATCTGGCAGTGGTAGGGTTTGGTGATAGCGACGTGAGCCGCGTCTGTCAGCCGCCGCTGACGACCATGGCGGTGCCGCATCGTAAGATTGGCATCGAAGCCGGGAAAGCGCTACTGGAGCGCCTGAATGGCGGAGACTGGCGCGATCAAAAGCCCATCGCGTCCAGCCTGTGTCTGAGAGAGAGCTGCTGACGCTTACTCAGCCTCTTCCTCTTTTTCTGATTTGCTCGATTCGTTTTTGGCGTTGCGGGTCATCCACAGCGCCAGCGCTTTTAACGAATCCGGCGTGAACTCGTCGCAGCGCGCGGTGATCTCTTCCGGCGTCATCCAGCTGACTTCACTCACTTCTTCTTCCTGCAGGGCGAACGGGCCGTGGGAGACGCAGCTAAACAGTCCGCCCCAGACGCGGCAGTTCTCGTCTTCGAAATAGAACTGACCGTGCTCGGCAAACGGCACGCCGGCGATGCCTAACTCCTCTTCCGCTTCACGACGCGCAGAATCCAGCAGCACTTCATCCGCCTGGACGACGCCGCCTGCAGTGGCATCCAGCATACCCGGGAGAAAATCTTTGGTGTCCGTGCGGCGCTGAACCAGAATTTTACCCATACCGTCATGCACAACGATATATGTCGCACGGTGGCGCAGGCGCTCCGCACGCATTTGCTCGCGGCTGGCCTGCGCGATCACTTCATTCTCTTCGTTGACAATGTCAACCCACTCTGTACTTGCCAAATGACTCTGCTCCACCATCGGGAAACCTTCTTTTCTAAGCGCTCTTTCGGCGCGTTTGCAGTTGAGGTGTAACTTACGGATTAATCGCTACCTGCGCAATAACTTGCTGATCATTAAGTGCGATAACGCTCAGGGTATTTCCTTCCAGCATGCCGTAGCTCGCAGGATACCCGCCTTTTGGGATGCTGACCGAGCCCGGATTAAAGTGATAAATCTCACCGCGTTTTTCCGCAACCGGAATATGAGTTTGACCGTAAACCAGGACATCGCCAGCCGCGAGCGCCGGGAGATTATCCGGGCTGAAAAGATGCCCGTGGGTCAGGAACAGACGGTGTTGTTCGAGCAGCACCTGCTGCCACGGCGCGGTAATGGGAAAATGCAGCAGCATCTGGTCCACTTCGCTGTCACAGTTGCCGCGAACGGCGATGATGCGCGAGGCATACGGGTTGAGTTTTTCCGCGACCTGCGCAGGGTCATAGCCTTCCGGCAGCGCGTTGCGTGGGCCGTGATTCAACACGTCACCCAGAATAATCAGCCACTGCGCACCGCTTTTCTCAAACAGAGAAAGGACACGCTCGGTCGCGGGCAGCGATCCATGGATATCCGACGCAAACATCAGTTTCATCAGTCACTCCTCGGGAAAACAGACTGCCCCCATCATACCTGAAGCGTCAGGGCTTATCAGCCCGCGCGCTTAGCCGAGAGTGCCACATAGCGCTGCACGGAGGCACGCTGCCACTGGAACGCGGCATAATCCACCAGCAGCTGCGGCACCTCATCACCGTTGAGGATCAGGCGGTTTAGCATCAACGCCAGATCGGCATCCGCAATGCACCACTCGCCGAACAGGTTTGGGTTGCCATGGGCGAGCAGTAAGGAGGCGGTTTCAATCAGCTTCTGCGCGCTTTCCTGGCCTTCTGCGCTGAGGGCGGGCTTTTTCACCCCGGCAAACACGACGTCCGTGGAGCGTTCCACGCGAATCGGCACCAGATCGCTGCGCAGCCACGCCTGGATCTGCCGCGCCCGGGCGCGCTTTTGCAGATCGTGAGGATAGATACGCTCCCACTCCGGGGGGGCGAACCGATCTTCCAGATACTCATCGATCGCCGACGATTCGCTCAGAGCAAATCCATCAATCTCCAGCACCGGCACGCGTCGGGTCAGATCGTAGCCCTGCCACTGCGGCTTGAGATGTTCACCGCCGTCGAGATCAACGGTCTTCAGGGTAAAAGCGAGTCCTTTTTCGGCCAGCGCAACGTAAACGCTCATGACATAGGGAGAAAAGAAGTTCGCATCGGACCACAACGTGATGACGGGCTGGTTCATAACATCCTCATAGGCTGATCGGTTTTGACTCAACATATAATCTCTTTGCCTCGCTGTCACTTGATGAAAACTCACGATTTACAACAACCACCTATACTCATTTGTCATGGCACCACTATTCGCATGGACAGGAGTTGAGAATGATCGACCTTTATTATGCCCCTACCCCCAACGGCCATAAGATCACCCTCTTTCTTGAAGAAGCCGAGCTGGATTACAGAATCATTCGCGTGGATATCAGCAAAGGCGAGCAGTTCAGCCCTCTCTTTCTGGCTATCTCGCCGAATAATAAAATCCCGGCCATCATTGATAACCAGCCGGCGGACGGGGGCAGACCGTTGAGCCTGTTTGAATCCGGTGAAATTTTGCTCTACCTGGCGGAGAAAACCGGCAAGCTGCTGAGCGGCGAACTGCGCGAGCGCCACCATACGCTGCAATGGCTTTTCTGGCAGGCAAGCGGGCTGGGCCCCATGCTGGGACAAAATCATCATTTTACCGCTTACGCCCCGCAACCCATTCCTTATGCGATAGAGCGCTATCAGGTTGAGACGCAGCGGCTCTACGACGTTCTGAACCGTCGGCTGGAGAAAACGCCGTGGCTCGGCGGCGATCATTACAGTATTGCCGACATCGCCTGCTGGCCGTGGGTGAATACGCATGAAAAACACCGAATTGACCTGGCCGCTTACCCGGCGGTGAACAACTGGTTTGAGCGCATCCGGACCCGCCCGGCGACCGAGCGAGCGATGCAAAAAATCCAGCAAATTTAACCCGGTATGAGGCTGGGTGCCTGTGAGGCTCTCATGTATTATGGGCAGGAAATACTGACACGGAGAAGACCTGCAATGTCACAGCCAGACGCCATTATTCGTATAAAAAATTTACGCCTGCGTACCTTCATCGGTATCAAAGAGGAAGAGATCGCCAACCGTCAGGATATTGTTATTAACGTGGTGATTCACTACCCCGCAGACAAAGCGCGCGCCAGCGAAGACATCAATGACGCCCTGAACTACCGCACAATCACCAAGAACATTATCCAGTTTGTAGAGAATAACCGTTTCTCTCTGTTGGAAAAATTAACTCAGGATGTGCTCGATATCGCACGCGAACATCACTGGGTCACTTATGCTGAAGTTGAGATCGATAAACTTCACGCCCTGCGTTACGCCGACTCCGTCTCTATGACGTTAAGCTGGAAACGCCAGGCGTAAACCTGGAGGTTGTATGAAGATTTTGCTGACCGGCGGTACTGGCCTGATTGGTCGTCACCTCATTGCGCGTCTGCAGGCCTTGCACCACGACATCACCGTGCTCTCGCGCAGCCCGGAAAAAGCGCGTCAGGTGCTGGGGGCAGGTGTTGATATCTGGAAAAATCTGGCCGAGCAGCAAAATCTGGACGGTTTCGACGCCGTTATTAACCTCGCGGGAGAACCCATCGCCGATAAGCGCTGGACGGAAGAGCAAAAACAGCTGTTATGCAGCAGCCGGTGGAACATTACCGAAAAGCTGGTCGAGCTGATCCGCAACAGCCATACGCCGCCTGCCGTGCTGATTTCGGGTTCCGCAGTAGGCTATTACGGCGATCTCGGCGAGGTGGTGGTGACCGAGGAAGAGCCTCCCCATAACGAGTTCACCCATAAGCTCTGCGCCCAGTGGGAGCGTATCGCCTGCGCGGCGCAGAGCGATCGGACCCGCGTCTGCCTGCTGCGGACCGGTGTCGTCCTCGCGCCGAAAGGCGGCATTCTGGCGAAGATGCTTCCCCCTTTCAGGCTAGGACTCGGTGGCCCCATCGGCAATGGCCGTCAGTATATGGCGTGGATCCATATCGACGATATGGTCAACGGGATTCTCTGGCTGCTGGATAACGATCTGCGCGGGCCGTTTAACATGGTTGCGCCGTATCCGGTGCGAAATGAACAGTTTGCCCACGCGCTGGGACATGCCCTGCACCGCCCGGCGATATTGCGCGTGCCTGCGACGGCGATTCGGCTGCTGATGGGTGAAGCGTCTGTTCTGGTACTGGGCGGACAGAGAGCGCTGCCAAAACGGCTGGAAGCGGCCGGGTTTGCGTTCCGCTGGTATGAATTAGAAGAGGCACTGGGGGATGTGGTGCGGTGAATATGGTACAGTGACAGGCCATGTTCCGAAGAAATGGCGTAACAATGGCAACCATCACCACTCCCCGGCTTTACCTCACCCCTTTTGAACCCACTGACTGGGCCTTCTTCCGCTCGCTGCGTGAAGATCGCCGCATCATGCGCTATATGGCCGCCATCGCCCCGGAAAAAGAGACCCGACGCGTGTTTGCCGCGCGACTCGCTGCTGCTCATGTGTTTGTCATTCGCGCCCGGGATGATGATACGCCGCTGGGCGATATCGGCCTGCAAATCAGCGCTGAGAATCGTGAAGAGGCCGACATCGGCTATACGGTTGTGCCTGCCGCGCAGGGGAAAGGTATCGCCAGCGAAGCGCTGCGCGCGGTGTGTGATTACGCCTTTAACCAGACCGGCGTGAAGGCGATTAATGCGTACGTACTGGCGGACAACGGCGGGTCAGTGCGGGTGCTGGAGAAAGCGGGATTTGTGCGCACTCAGGTACTGGAAAAAGCGTATGAAATTGATGGCGTGCGCTATGACGACTGGGTGTACCGGCTGGAGTATAGTGCGGCCTGAATGCCGGGCGGCACTGCGTTTGCCCGGCCTACGGTTTTGTAGGCCCGGTAAGCGAAGCGCCACCGGGCGATTGGGCTGCACTGCGGTCTGATGCCCTCTTACTTCAGAGAGCCTTTAAGGAACTGCTGCAAACGCGGGCTTTGCGGGTTTGCCAGCACCTCGTCCGGGTGGCCCTGCTCTTCAATTTTCCCCTGATGCAGGAAAATCACGTGGTTCGAGACGTTACGGGCGAAGCCCATCTCGTGCGTCACCACCACCATCGTTTTGCCCTCTTCGGCCAGCTTCTGCATGATGCGCAGCACTTCGCCAACGAGTTCAGGGTCCAGCGCGGAGGTCGGTTCGTCGAACAGCAGCACCTCGGGCTCCATCGCCAGCGCGCGGGCGATAGAGACACGCTGCTGCTGACCGCCGGAGAGATGCACCGGGTATTTCATCTGCTGGCGTTCGTCAATGCCCACTTTCGCCAGGTATTTCACCGCGCGCTCGCGGGCTTCATGCTTGCTCAGGCCCAGCACCTGAACCGGTGCTTCCATCACGTTCTCCAGCACCGTCATGTGGCTCCAGAGGTTAAAGTGCTGGAATACCATCGTCAGGCGCGTACGCAGCAGGCGCAGCTGGTTCTTGTCTGCCACCTTCAGCTGACCGTCTTTGTCACGCACCAGGTTGATATTCTGCCCGCTCACCACAATTGAGCCTTCACTCGGCTTTTCGAGGAAGTTGATGCAGCGCAGGAAGGTACTTTTTCCCGAGCCGGATGAGCCGATGATACTGATCACGTCGCCCGCATTCGCCTGCAGCGACACCCCTTTCAGCACTTCATGTTCGCCGTAGCGTTTGTGCAAATCAATTACGTTTAATTTGTTCTCAGCCATCATCTTTCTCAGTGCGTCGAAGAAGGTTTTATATGCTGCAACCAGCGTTTTTCAGCCTTACGGAACAGGCTAATCAGAACATAAGAGATAATTAAATAGAGCACCGCCGCAATGCCAAACGCGGTAAACGGCTGATAGGTTGCGGAGTTAATATCGCGCGCTATTTTGAGCAGGTCCGGCACCGTCGCGGTAAAGGCGAGCGCAGTCGAGTGCAGCATCAAAATCACTTCGTTACTGTAGGCCGGTAACGCGATACGCAGGGCCGATGGCAGAATGATGCAGCGGTAGAGTTTCACCGACGAGAAGCCGTAGGCCCGGGCTGCTTCAATTTCACCGTAAGGAACAGAACGAATCGCCCCCGCGAAAATCTCCGTGGTGTAGGCGCAGGTGTTGAGCGTCAACGCCAGCACCGTACAGTTCAGACCGCTGCGGAAGAACGCATTCAGCATCTCAGTGCCTTTTACGATCTCAAGCGTGTACATCCCCGAATAGAACACCAGCAGCTGCACGTACAGCGGCGTACCGCGAAACACGTAGGTAAACAGCCAGATCGGGAACTGGATAAATTTATTGTTCGACACGCGGCCAATGGCGAGAAACACCGCCAGAATACCGCCCATTACCACGGAGGAGATCAGCAGCCAGAGCGTAATCGCCACGCCGGTAAAGCGGTAGCCATCTGTCCACAGCAGCGATTTCCAGTATTCCTGAATAATCTCAATCACAGGTCAGCCCTCTTCACACCCACGGAGTAGCGACGCTCCAGCAGAAGCAGCACACCATTGGAGACGGTCGTAAAGACCAGATAAATCACGCCACAGACCACCGCAAAATAGAACGGCTCCCAGGTGCTCTTACCCGCCAGCTGAGTCGCTTTCACGACGTCTTCCAGACCGAGCAGCGAGACCAGCGCTGTCGCTTTGAGGATAACCTGCCAGTTGTTCCCGATGCCCGGCAGCGCGTAGCGCATCATGGCCGGGAACATAATTCGACGAAACGTTTGTGATGAGGTAAAACCAAATGCGGTTGCCGCCTCAATGTGACCTTTCGGCACGGCCATGTAAGCACCGCGGAAGGTTTCAGTGAAGTAGGCGCCGTAGATAAAACCGAGGGTAATAATACCGGCCACCATCGGGTCGATATCAATTTGTCCCATGCCCATCGCGTCTGTTATGCCGTTAAGCGCAATCTGCAGACCGTAAAAGATCAGCAGCATCAGCACCAGATCGGGAACGCCGCGAATGAGCGTGGTATAGCCTTCAAAGATTAGCGCCAGCGGTTTGTTAGCTGAAAGCTTCGCCCCTGCGCCTGCCAGACCTATCAGCACCGCCAGCACCACGGAGCTGATAGCCAGCTCAAGGGTGACAAGCGCGCCCTGTAAAATAACGCCAGAAAATCCGTACAGCATACCGCGAGCCCTGTCGTATCGTGAGTGGTGGAACCGTGTCTTTTCCCCTCCCGCCGTGGGAGGGGCCGCACGTTATATGACGGGGCGATTAGCCGCCGTAAACATTAAAATCAAAGTACTTTTTCGCCAGCTTGTCGTACGTGCCGTCTGCGCGCATTTCAGCGAACGCCTTGTTCAGCGCCTCACGCAGTTCGTTGTCTTCTTTGCGCAGGCCCATACCGGTGCCCACACCAAACAACTTCACATCCTTAATGGACGGGCCGCCAAACTTGTAATCTTTACCTACCGGCGTTTTCAGGAAGCCTTCGCTAGCCGCGACTTCATCCTGGAATGCGGCATCAATACGGCCTGCC
The DNA here is from genome assembly GCF_052983755.1 of Enterobacter sp. CFEC122. Taxonomy (NCBI): domain Bacteria; kingdom Pseudomonadati; phylum Pseudomonadota; class Gammaproteobacteria; order Enterobacterales; family Enterobacteriaceae; genus Enterobacter; species Enterobacter sp. CFEC122. Next base: position 120,471 of record NZ_JBRIQR010000008.1, read on the forward strand.
GTCAGGTCAGCGTAGATATTTTCCTGGCCCTGATAGGAGACAATTTCAATCCCCTTCGGTGCCCAGTGCTCGTTGCCGTAGGTTTCCTGAGTGGTGCCCTGCAGCACGCCCACGCGTTTGCCCTTCAGCGATTCCAGCGTAGGCTGAATATCAGACGATTTCGCCACCACCAGACGTGAATCGGCCGCGTAGAGTTTGTCGGTGAAGGCAATCTCCTGCTGGCGTTTTTCAGTGATGGAGAGGGAGGACATGATTACGTCGATTTTTTTCGCTTTCAGGGACGGGATCAGCGCATCCAGCGGGTTCTCAACGTAGGTACACTGTGCTTTGATGCGTTTGCACAGCTCATTGGCCAGATCGATGTCAAAACCGACCAGTTCACCCTTTGAATTCTTCGATTCGAACGGCGCATAGGTAGGGTCGATACCAATTCGAATTTTCTGCGGAATAGCTGCGAATGCCGCGGTGGCGCTGGAAAAGGCCAGTACCAGTGATAATGACAACACGAGTTTTTTCATATTTGTCCTCAACAAACTGTCTTCATACGGGATTTTTACGACGACGGGGTGGTGCTAATGTGCCATTAATCCCCTCAGTCAGGCAAAGATTAATGCCTTTCCAGCGGGAATTTTTGCATTATTAATGCGTAAGTATGCACACAGCGATCCAATACAGTGCATCAAATGCACCGTATTGGGTCAACCGCTCCCGTAACGCACCTTTCCGGTGCGTCACCGCCAAGTGTTATTCACCGTATACGTTGAAGTCGAAGTATTTCTTCGCCAGTTTGTCGTAAGTACCGTCTTTACGCAGCTCTGCAAAGGCTTTGTCGAAGGCGGCTTTCAGCTCGGTATCATCCTTACGCAGGCCAATCCCGGTGCCATCGCCAAAGTACTTTTTGTCTTTCACCGACGGGCCTGCAAACGCGTAGTCTTTACCCGCAGGCTGCTTCAGGAAGCCTTCGCTCGCGGCGACTTCATCCTGGAATGCCGCATCCAGACGGCCTGCCGCCAGGTCAGAATAAATCAGATCCTGGTTCTGGTAAGCCACCACGTCTACTCCCTTCTCACGCCAGTTAGCATTGGCATAGCCTTCCTGAGTCGAACCCTGAAGCACGCCGACATGCTTGCCTTTCAGCGAGTCGATGGTGGGCTTAATCGGGGAGCCTTTAGGCGCAATCAGGCGAGAATCCGCGGCGTAGAGCTTGTCAGAGAAGGCAATCTCCTGCTGGCGTTTTTCAGTGATGGAAAGAGAAGAGATAATGGCGTCGATTTTCTTGGCTTTCAGCGACGGGATTAACGCGTCAAAGTCGCTGCCCACCCATGTGCATTTCACCGCAATGCGTTTGCACATTTCATTACCCAGATCGATATCAAACCCCACGAAATCGCCTTTCGCATCCTTGGAAGAGAATGGCGCGTAGGTTGCGTCTGTACCGATACGAACCGTCTGTGGAAGCGCTGCGTAGCTACCTGCTGCCGCACTTAACCCCACCAGCAAAGACAGAGCCAGAACCGTCTTCTTCATACATTTACCCTCAAGTACCGTGATTTTATTATGTATTGTGTTGTGTGTTGTGTTGCAGGCTTCATCTTGCAGGTCTTATGCCACATTGCCGTCTGGTTAAAACTTCGACGTTAAATATGTTAATAAAACGTTGCGATACTGCCTTAATGGTGAAAGATAGCAGGTCTGCCGAACGAACCGGAGAGAGAAAAAGGGAAAAAACGAATTAAATGTCGAGGATATGATCGCCGTTGCATAATTGCCCTGAAACAGGGCAACGTGTCTTTTCATGCACCGGCTATGTGCACAGATTCAGGCACCCTGCCAGCGGGTGAAGAGATCCTCGGGCAGGTCGATGTCGAACTGATCGAGTACGCGGTTAACGGTCTGGTTGATAATGTCGTCCAGCGTTTGCGGACGATGGTAGAACGCGGGCACCGGCGGCATGATCACAGCCCCCAGCTCAGCAGCCTGCGTCATTAAGCGCAGATGGCCCAGGTGCAGCGGCGTTTCCCGCACGCACAGCACCAGAGGACGCCGCTCCTTCAGCACCACATCCGCCGCACGCGTCACCAGGGTGTCGGTATAGCTGTTCACAATGCCGGAGAGCGTTTTGATTGAACAGGGCAGGATCACCATGCCGGCGGTTTTAAACGAGCCTGAGGAGATGCTGGCGGCGATATCACGGGCATCGTGAACGACATCCGCAAGCGCCTGAACATCACGCAGGGAGAGATCGGTTTCCAGAGAGAGGGTCTGCCGCGCCGCCTGGCTCATCACCAGATGGGTTTCGACGTCCGCCACGTTACGCAGAACCTGTAGCAAACGTACGCCGTAAATCGCACCGCTGGCACCGCTGAGCCCAACTATGAGTCGTTTCATGATTTTCGCCCTTACTGATTTCAGGGCAGACTGTGCAGGATTTTGCGGGGAGTTGCAAGTGAGGGCATACGCCCTCACCTGCCGGAACATCAACCTTCGTTGTGCATCTCTAAGCTTTCAAGATCGTTTTGCAGCTGAACGGCTTTGGCGTCGTCGTTGCGCAGCGAATCAAGATAGTCGAGGTACTGCTGGTCAACGTCTTTGGTCACGTAAATGCCGTTGAACACGGAGCATTCAAACTGCTGAATTTCCGGGTTCTCGGCACGCACCGCGTCGATGAGGTCGTTGAGATCCTGGAAAATCAGGCCGTCAGCGCCGATGATCTGGCGAATTTCATCCACTTCACGCCCGTGAGCGATCAGCTCGTTGGCGGTTGGCATATCAATACCATACACGTTCGGGAAGCGAATCTCCGGCGCAGCAGAGGCCAGGTAGACTTTCTTCGCACCCGCTTCGCGTGCCATCTCGATAATCTGCTCAGAGGTAGTACCGCGAACGATGGAGTCATCCACCAGCAGAACATTCTTGTCGCGGAATTCCGCGCGGTTAGCGTTCAGCTTGCGGCGCACGGACTTACGGCGCAGATGTTGCCCCGGCATGATGAAGGTGCGGCCAACGTAGCGGTTCTTCACGAAGCCCTGACGGTATGGCTTATCCAGAATGCGGGCGATCTCCAGCGCGATATCGCAGGAGGTTTCCGGGATAGGAATCACCACGTCGATGTCGAGATCGTCCCACTCGCGGGCAATCTTCTCGCCGAGCTTCGTGCCCATATTGACGCGCGCGCTGTAGACGGAAATCTTGTCGATGAAGGAGTCCGGACGGGCAAAGTAAACGTATTCAAACAGGCACGGGTTGCTGACCGGGTTGTCGGCACACTGGCGGGTAAACAGCTGGCCCTTCTCGGTGATATACACCGCTTCGCCCGGCGCAACGTCGCGCAGGAATTCGAAGCCCAGGGTATCCAGCGCCACGCTTTCAGAGGCAACCATATATTCGGTACGGCCATCGCCGAGGTCGCGCTTGCCGAGCACCAGCGGACGAATGCCGTTTGGATCGCGGAAGGCCACCATGCCGTGACCGATGATCATCGCCACGCAGGCGTACGCGCCGCGGATCTGACGGTTTGTCGCGGCAATCGCGGCAAAAATGTTGTCCGCTTCCAGCGGATAGTGACGGAAGTTATCCAGCTCGCTGGCGAACACGTTGAGCAGGATTTCAGAATCAGAGGTGGTGTTAATGTGGCGACGTTTCTCTTCGAACAGCTTTTTACGCAGCTCATGCGCGTTGGTCAGGTTGCCGTTATGGGCAAGGGTGATGCCATACGGTGAGTTGACGTAGAAAGGCTGTGCCTCAGAGGCGCTGGAACTGCCAGCGGTAGGATAACGAACGTGACCGATCCCCATATTACCTTGCAGACGCTGCATATGGCGGGCTTCAAACACATCGTTTACCAGGCCATTCGCCTTGCGTAAACGGAAGCAGTTGTTTGCATCAATGGTGATGATACCCGCAGCATCCTGCCCACGGTGCTGAAGCACCGTTAACGCGTCATAAATCGACTGGTTTACCGGCATGAAACCGGCGATACCGACAATACCGCACATTCGTCTTTTCCTCGTTAAGCCACATCTCAGGGTTTATGCCCTGGGCAAAAAACTCGACGAGCTTTGCAGATAGTCAAAGAACCATCTGATGATGAAGCTGAACTCTGGTATGAGCTGCGATTTCTGCCAGTCTTCACTTTTGGAGAACCCGGTAAAGGTATCCAGGAAGAACAGGATCGCGGCCACAATCAGCACGCCTCGCAACGCCCCGAAACAGATCCCGAGTACCCTGTCCGTTCCTGACAGACCGGTTTTCTCGACCAGCTGACCTATCACGTAATTGACGATAGCGCCAACAATCAGCGTCGCGATAAACAGCACCGCGATGGCGATTCCATTTCGGACCAGTTCATCTTCAAAGCCCGTGAACCAGACAGACAGGTAAGTGTAGTAATGACTGGCGACAAAGAAAGCACAACCCCAGGTCACCAGCGATAACGCTTCACGAACAAAGCCACGGATCAGGCTAACCAGACAGGAAAAACCAATCACCGCAATGATGGCGTAATCAATCCAGACCATATGTGTCCCACGATTAAACGCCCTGTCATCCAGTTCGGGGCGAATTCTAACAGAAAAAGAAAACGTTTGCGTAGGGATTTCCTTCCCGCGCGTAAATAAAAAAGGCGCTGAAAAAATGTTCAACGCCGTGGCTTATCGCCTCTCTCTTACAGGAGCAGGTCGTACTTAGTTCGCGCTGTAGCCCATCACCACACCGCTCAGGCCGGAGATCTGCTTCAGCTCACCCAGCGACCCTTTCAGTTTGTCTTTAGACGCTTCTGGCCCCACGAGGATACGGGTAATTTTACCCTGCACCGGCGTGGAAGGTGAAGTGTAAACACGATATCCCGCACTGCGCAGTTTACCCACCACCTCATTCACCTTGTCCGCATTTTTCAGCGCACCGAGCTGCACCACGTAGGCTTTGCCCGTTGGGGCAGCGGCGTCCTGCTGCGTCGGTTTTGCTGGCGGAGGCGTCTCTGACGCTGCGGCGAGCTGTTCTGCCGCTTTATCACGCTGCGGTTTCGGCTGCGGCTTCTCAACCGGCTTCGGTTTTTCAACCGGTTTAGGCTGCTCGACCGGCACAGGATCGATATCGCTGTTGCTCGTGGCCGCCAGGCGAGACGGATCGAGCGACGGTGCGGCGGCATCGCCCGCGCGCACCTCTTCCGCCGCCCCTTCCGGAGGCTGAGCAGGCAGCGCCTGCGTCGCCGCGGGCAGCATATCCGGCTCATCGCGGTCGCCCGGTTTCGGCACCAGCGGAATCGCGGCAAACTCATCCTGATAATGCTTTTTCTGCCCGTCGAGCAGCCCGGGAAGAATAATCACCCCGAGCGCGACCAGCACAATGGTTCCTGTTAAACGGTTCTGAAACTTACTCGCCACCGGTTCTCCCCGCGTCCATCACTTCCATGACATGTGCCACCGTGTGGAATGAACCACACACCAGCACGGTATCTTCTGGTTTAGCCTCCGCCATCGCGGCATGCCAGGCCTGCGCCACGCTACTGTAGATTGCGCCTTTGCCGAGATGTTCCATCAGCTGCTCAGCCGTCGCGCCGCGTGGCCCCTCCAGAGGAGCACAATACCAGCTATCGACCACACTCTCCATGCAGGCCAGCGTCCCGCCGATATCTTTATCATGAAGCATACCGATAACCGCCAGCACGCGCCCGGTTTTTGGTAGCGATTTGAGACGTCCCGCGAGATACGCCGCCGCGTGGGGGTTGTGCGCCACATCCAGAATCAGGCGCGGTGACTCGCTCACAATCTGGAAACGTCCTGGCAGAATCGCGTTTTGTATACCCTCGCGGATCGCCTGTTCGCTGACCATGAGACTGCTGGCGCGCAGTGCCGCCAGCGCGGTTGCCGCGTTTGGCTGCGGGACCTGCGGCAGCGGCAGGTTATCCAGCGCCCCCTGCGCGTCGCTAAAGCGCCAGCCGTTGTCCTGAACCTCATACTGCCAGTCAACGCCGCGGCGCAGCAGCTGTGCGCCCTTTTCGTTCGCCACGTCAGCAATGGTGTGCGGCATGTCCGGCTCGCCCACCACGGCAGGTTTATTTGCCCGGAAAATACCGGCCTTCTCGCGGCCAATGCTTTCACGATCGGGCCCCAGCCAGTCGATATGATCCAGCGCGATGCTGGTCACTACCGCCACGTCTGCATCGACGATATTGGTCGCATCAAGACGTCCGCCAAGACCAACCTCAAGGATCACCACGTCCAGCTGGGCCTGTTTGAACAGCCACAGGGCCGACAGAGTGCCGTATTCAAAATAGGTTAATGAGGTCTCTCCGCGCGCGGCTTCAATTTCCGCGAACGATGCCGTATGCGCCGACTCCGGCAGCTCGCGGTTCTGCACACGAACCCGCTCGGTGTAGCGTACCAGATGTGGCGAGCTGTACACGCCGACCCTGTAGCCCGCCGCCATCAGGACGGATTCCAGCGTGCGGCAGGTGGTACCTTTGCCGTTGGTGCCTGCGACGGTGAACACGAAAGGCGCCGGTTTCAGCACATCAAGACGCGCGGCAACCTGGCTTACGCGCTCAAGCCCCATATCGATGGTTTTACTGTGCAGGTTTTCCAGATAAGAAAGCCACGCGGCCAGGGGCGACGTGGCTTGGGGAATGCTTTTATTTTCCATAATGCCCGGTTGTCATTAACAGATTAGAAAGCAAAAGGGCAGCGCCAACCGGCCCTGCCCTTTTCAGTTATCAGGCCTCGGGTTCCTGATCCGGTACCACCACGCCTTCACGCGGCTCATCCGGGTTCGGCGCTGGCAGATTCATCAGCTTCGCCAGGATGCGCGCCAGTTTCAGGCGCATTTCCGGACGGCGGACGATCATGTCGATGGCGCCTTTCTCAATGAGGAACTCACTGCGCTGGAATCCCGGCGGCAGTTTTTCACGAACGGTCTGCTCGATAACGCGAGGACCCGCAAAGCCGATCAGCGCTTTTGGCTCAGCGACGTTCAGGTCGCCCAGCATCGCGAAGCTCGCGGAGACGCCGCCCATGGTTGGGTCGGTCAGCACGGAGATGTACGGCAGACCGCGCTCCTGCATCTTCGCCAGCGCTGCAGAGGTTTTAGCCATCTGCATCAGGGACATCAGGGCTTCCTGCATACGTGCTCCGCCGGAGGCAGAGAAGCAGATCAGCGGACAGTTGTCTTCCAGCGCCTGCTCAACGGCACGCACGAAGCGCGCACCGACCACGGAGCCCATTGAGCCACCCATAAAGGAGAACTCAAACGCAGCGGCAACAACCGGCATCCCATGCAGGGTGCCTTTCATGACGACCAGCGCGTCTTTCTCGCCGGTCTCTTTCTGTGCGGAGGCCAGACGATCTTTATATTTTTTGGAGTCGCGGAACTTCAGCACGTCTTTTGGCTCAAGCTCGCTGCCCAGTTCTACCAGAGAACCTTCGTCCAGCAGGCTATGCAGGCGGTTGCGCGCCGACATACGCATATGGTGGTCACACTTCGGACACACCTCAAGGTTGCGCTCCAGCTCTGCGCGATACAGAACCTGGCCGCAGCTATCACACTTCGTCCATACCCCTTCAGGAATGCTCGCTTTACGCGTTGGGGTAATGTTGCTTTTAATTCGTTCAATCCAGCTCATTGATAACCTTTCTGCCTGAACCTGGTCGTATGCCAGTTTTGCTATAAGAGGCGAATAATGCCATTTTTGCCTCCAACAGACCATGAATGTTGCACATTAAAACATAACAGCCCGAAACTTTGGATAAAAAAGTGGTCGAACCGCCAGCGTGCATTTACTTCGCTTGCTTTGCCGCCGCACGTTTGTGACGAATGATTTCGATAACGCCCGGCAGTACGGAAAGCACAATAATCGCTACAATCAGTAACTTAAGATTTTCCTGAACCACCGGGAGATCGCCAAACAGGTAGCCCGCATAGGTAAACAGCAGTACCCACAGCAGCGCCCCCACGACGTTATACATGGCAAAATGACGATAGGACATATGTCCCATTCCCGCCACAAACGGTGCAAATGTGCGCACAATAGGCACAAAGCGCGCAAGGATAATGGTTTTTCCGCCATGGCGTTCATAAAACGCATGAGTTTTATCTAAATAGCTGCGGCGGAAAATTTTTGAATCCGGATTGCTGAACAGCCGCTCACCGAATACGCGTCCAATCGTGTAGTTGACCGCATCACCGACGATGGCGGCAATCACCATCAGCACCACCATAAGATGCACATTCAGATCGTTGGTGGGCAGCGCCGATAACGCCCCGGCGACAAACAGCAGTGAATCGCCCGGCAGGAACGGCGTGACAACCAGCCCGGTTTCACAAAACAGAATGAGGAACAGAATGGCATAAACCCAGACGCCGTACTGCGCGACCAGCTCTGCCAGGTGAACATCAATATGCAGGATGAAATCAATCAAAAAACGAATTACGTCCATATTGTCTAAGCCTTAATTGCACCTTTGTTTAGTCCGCTAAAAACAGCGGCCCCATTGGCGGTTTCGGCAGGTCAAACCGATCCGGATAGTCTACCGAGACCAGATACAGCCCTTCCGCTTTCGCCGTGGCTGCCGCAAGCGTTCTGTCCTTCGCTGCCAGCAGGTCTGCAATCCAGCTCTCCGGCTGGTGTCCGGCACCCACTTCCATCAGGCTGCCCACAATATTCCGCACCATATGATGTACAAAGGCATTAGCTTTGATATCCACCACCACATACGCGCCAAAACGGCTGACGTGAATGTGCATGACATTACGCCACGGCGTGCGGGACTGACACTGCACCGCACGAAACGAGGTAAAGTCATTTTCACCAATCAGACACTGCGCCGCGCGATGCATGCGTTCCGCATCGAGCGGTTCATAAAAATGCGTCACGCCCTGGCTTAACACCGCCGGACGCAGACGCTGGTTGTAGATGACATAACGGTAACGACGCGCGGTGGCGCTGAAACGCGCATGAAAATCATCCGGCACAGCTTTCACCCAGCGCACCGCAATGTCACCAGGCAAATTCGCATTTACACCCAGCGTCCAGGCGGCATCCTTACGCACGGCGGTGGTCTCAAAGTGCACCACCTGCCCCGTGCCGTGAACGCCCGCGTCCGTACGGCCTGCGCACAGGACGTTAATCGGCTCGTTTGCCACCTGAGAGAGCGCTTTCTCCAGTTTCTCCTGGACGCTGCGCACCTCATTCTGACGCTGCCAGCCATAATATTTACTGCCATCGTACTCAATACCGAGGGCAATTTTATGAACCGGCTTTTGTTCCACGTCTGACATCAGTACAGGTACTCCTGCACCAGTTTCTCGGCGATCTTGACCGCCATCAGCGCGCCACCGAAACGAACGTTGTCGGCAACGGACCAGAACTGAACCTGCTCCGGCATACCGTAGTCGTTACGCACGCAGCCAACGGAAAGATGCGCGCTACCGGTGGCGTCGCCTACCTGCGTCGGGAACTCGCTCTCTTCAGAGAGGACGATGTCTTCCCCACGGCCAAACGCATCGCGCGCCTCTTCTGCCGCCAGGGGACGCAGCGCTTCAAAGCCGACCATCTGCGCGTGACCGTAGAAGACCGGGGACTGCACGACGCTTGCGGAGATCATCAGGCCATCGTCCTGCAGAATTTTACGCACCTCATCGACGATACGACGCTCTTCGCGCACGGAGCCCTCGCGGTCCGGCAATAGCGGTAGCATGTTGAACGCCAGCTGGCGGCCAAAGAAATCATCTTCGTCAATCGGGATGCCGTTCAGCAGCTTCGCGCTCTGCCCGGCCAGCGCGTCAACGGCCTTTTTGCCGTTTGCGGACGCGGACAGCAGGCTGGTCACGGTAATGCGCGACAGGCCGCCGTCGTCGATTAGCGGTTTCAGGGCGGTCAGCAGCTGGCTGGTCAGGCTGTTCGGTACCGCAATGACGTTACGGTTGCGGTAGTCAGCCAGTACAAACGGGTTCACGTCCGGCACCACCAGCGGCACATCCGGCTCCATGGAGAACAGGCCGCTCAGATCGATGACCAGGCAGCCTGCGTTGGTCGCCTCTTCAACGTACGCCGTAGTGGCTTCAGCGCCCGCGGCGAAAAACGCCAGCTGCGCCTGCGTCCAGTCGAACGCCGCCGCATCCTGAACCATGACGGATTTATTGTTAAAACGCAGATGCTCACCCGCGCTATCCGTTCGCGCCAGCGCATAGATATCGCCCACCGGGAACTGACGCTCAGCAAGCGTTTCGAGCAGGGCTTCGCCCACGGCACCCGTGGCACCTAAAATGGCAATGTTCCAGCCTTCAGACATGGTGGTTTACTCCAGAAATAAAAAAGCGTCCCTGTCGGAGTATCCGACAGGGAGCATTAAGAAGACATTAATGCGCCGGGTGATGAACGGCGTTAAACCCCAGCTTGTGCAGCAGCGTCGCCGCCGACGCGTCGTCGCACATCACATAGAGGGAAGACCACTCGCGACGCTCAACGTAGTTCTTGCGCAGCTTATCAAACTCACCCGGGATCCCCGCCACTTTACGCAGCAGCGCATCATCGCGGCGCACATCATACACCAAATGCACCAGCCTTTTCAGCGTTGCCTGATCGAGCGGGCCGTGAAGGGTAATGCGGCCAAATTCAGGCGCGGGGAGTAAGGTATCCAGCGCCACCTGCTGCGGATGGCCGATAAAGGCGCTGTAGGCTTCGAAGACCTGCGTCGTACCGCGGGCTTTCCCTTCGAGGGTATAACCAGCGATATGCGCCGTGCCCACATCAACCTTATTTAGCAGCTCAACGTTGAGGTCCGGCTCCGGCTCCCAGACGTCCAGCACCACGCTGAGGTCTTGTCCTTCGTTCAGACACGTCAGCAGCGCGGCGTTATCGACTACCGGACCACGGCAGGCATTTATCAGAATAGTGCCAGCCTTCAGACGGCGAATTAACGCCTCATCGGCCAGATGCAGAGACTTATACGGCCCCTCTTTAAACAGCGGCGTGTGGAACGTCAGCACGTCGCACTGTTCAACCAGCTCGTCCAGCGAACGGAAATCCCCATCATCGCCGTTGTCTTTGCGCGGCGGATCGCACAGCAACGTGCGGATCCCTAACGCTTCCAGGCGCTTTTGCAGGCGTCCGCCGACGTTACCCACGCCGACAATCCCCACGGTGCGGTCTTTCAGCGCAAACCCGTCGCGCTCGGCCAGCATCAGCAGCGAGGAGAAAACGTATTCCACGACGGCAATCGCGTTACAGCCCGGCGCGGCGGAGAAACCGATTCCGGCCTGCTTCAGCCATTTATCATCCACATGATCGGTCCCTGCCGTTGCGGTCCCAACGAACTTAATCGCCTTACCGGCGAGCAACGCCTCATTTACTTTGGTCACCGAGCGCACCATCAAGGCGTCGGCATCGTCCAGTTCGTTGACCGGGATCGGGCGACCAGGAACAGCCTTAACGTTACCCAGGCGGCTAAACAGCTCACGGGCGTAAGGCATATTTTCATCAACGAGGATTTTCACGTCTGAGTACCTGTTTGAGAGGAAGAAAACCTGCCAAGTGTGCCATAATCTGGCCGCCAGGCATATACGTCTGCCAGGTTTACGCTGAGTTTTGACTTTAAGGATTTTTGACGATGCAGCCCATTTCAGGTACGCCGCCACGCCCTCCGGGTGAAGGCCCCGTCACGCCAAACGTTGCCGGTGAACAACCGCTATCCACGCAACAGCGCACCGTGCTGGAGCGACTGATCACGCGCCTGATTGCGCTGACTTCACAGCAAAACGCGGAAGTCTGGGCCGGGGTGAAGCATGATTTAGGCGTGAGGAACGACGCACCGCTGCAGTCGCGCCATTTCCCCGCTGCCGAGCAAAATCTGAACCAGCGTATTACGACCGCGCAGCAGAACCACACCACGCGCCAGATTGTTTCTCAGCTGACGGAGCTGCTGGGCCAGGGAAATAACCGCCAGGCGGTGAGTGATTTTATTCGCCAGCAGTATGGTCAGACCGCGCTGGGCCAGCTTACGCCCGACCAGCTCAAAACCGTGCTGACGCTGCTGCAGAACAATGAGCTGTCGATTCCGCAGCCGCAGGTGCGCCCGGCGACCGAGCGTCCGCTGCTGCCCGCCGAGCACAATACGCTCAAGCAGATGGTGACGAAGCTGGCCGCGGCCACCGGCGAGCCGACGAAGCTTATCTGGCAATCCATGCTGGAGCTGTCGGGCGTGAAAGCAGGCGAGCTGATCCCGGCCAAACAGTTTACCCATCTGGTGACCTGGCTCCAGGCACGCCAGACGCTCAGCACCCAGAGCGCCCCTACCCTGCATACTGTGCAGGCGGCGCTGAAACAGCCGCTTGAGCCGCACGAGTTCGAGGTGATTCGGGATTATGCCCAGCAGAACTGGCAGGCCACGCCGCAAACGGTACTGACTACCGCGCAGGTGCAGGATCTGCTCAACCAGATCTTCGTTCGCCGCGCCGAGCGCGAAGGCGGCGTACCAGAGGTGAGAAATATTCAGCCGATCTACAGTCCGCTGTTTGCGCCGGTCGTGGAGACCTTCAGAACACTTTCTGCGCGTCCGGGATTGATGTTTATTGCATTACTGATTGCGCTGGCGATTTTCTGGCTGGTTGCCTGATATTTTGCCCGGTGGCGCTGCGCTTACCGGGCCTACAACGGCTCGAACTGTTGGCCGGGTAAGCGCAGCGCCACCCGGCAACAACGACTCACGTTCTGCGAAACGCCACCAGCGTCACCACGATCCCCACCACCGCGGAAACCGCACCGGCCAGGAAGACGGACGGATAGCCAAACGAGGTGGCTAACACCCCGGCCAGCGGCCCGGTTACCCCGTATGAGATATCCTGAAACGCCGCATAGCCGCCGAGCGCCGTCCCGCGCACCTGCGGAGCCACGCGCTTCACCACTTCTACACCGAGTGCCGGGAAAATCAGAGAACAGCCGCAGCCGGTCAGCGCCGCACCAAGCAGCGCAACGGATGCCACGGGTGCATTCCACAACAGCAGAAGACCGATGGTTTCAATGACCAGCGACGCCACCGCCACCTTCACGCCGCCAAAGCGATCCGGCATCCAGCCGAAGAAGACGCGCATCAGCACAAACGCGCCGCCAAACGCGGTAAGCGTAAAACCGGCCATCGCCCAGCCGCGGCTCATAAAATAGAGCGAGACGAACGTCCCAATCACCGCAAAACCCACGCCCTGCAGCGCCAGGCCCAGGCCCGGCTGCCAGATTTGGCCGACCACGCTCCACAGGGAAGGACGCTCGCCTTTGTGCGGGGGCACCTTACGCACCGAGCCGTTAAACGCCCATGCCGCCAGCGGCAGCGCCATGGTGGTGGCAGCCAGCGCCGCAAAACCGAACTGGCTGTTGATCAGCAGCCCAAGCGGTGCCCCGGCGGCCAGCGCGCCGTAGATGGCCATGCCGTTCCAGGACATCACCTTGCCGGAACGTGCTGGCCCCACCAGCCCCATTCCCCAGGTCAGGGTGCCGGTCAGCAGCTGGCTTTCACCAAAGCCCAGGATTAAACGGCCCAGCACCAGCAGCGCAAATTTATACGCCGCGTCGACCGGCAGAAGAGCCGCCAGCAGCCATGCGCCGCCCGCCAGGCCGCAGGCAAACATGCCCTGCAGCGCCGAACGTTTGGCACCGTGCTGGTCCGCCAGCCGTCCGGCGTAGCCGCGGGTTAAAACCGTCGCTAAAAACTGGATACCCACGGCGATGCCGACCATGGTGTTGCCATAGCCCAGCTCCTGGTGTACGAACAGCGGGATCACCGGCAGCGGCAGGCCAACGGTCATATAGGTCAGGAATACCGCAAAGGCGATACGGAACAGCGAGACGTTCGCTGAAGGGGTTGTTTCTGTTTGAGTTACTGCAGTCATGCTTTACTCCGAAATGAAGAGTAAGGCGGGGAAATGCCACGCCCCCTCTACCTGATTATCAGGATTAAGGTGCGTTGGTTGACGTTAAACGCTTACGCATTATCGTGAGGATAATGTTGAGTGGTGAAGTTTGCCTGTGAGATCAGCCGCTTGTCAATGCATAAAAAAGGGAGCCTTATGGCTCCCCTTTCGAATCAAACATAAAACTTATGCTTTCAGCTTACGCATGACCAGCGTGGCGTTGGTGCCGCCGAAACCGAAGCTGTTGGACATGACGGTAGTCAGCGTCGCGTCCGTTGGTTTGGTCACGATGTTCAGGCCAGCAGCCTGCTCGTCCATCTCTTCGATGTTGATGCTTGGCGCGATAAAGCCGTTTTCCAGCATCAGCAGAGAGTAGATCGCTTCCTGTACGCCAGCCGCACCCAGAGAGTGACCGGTCATGGCTTTGGTCGCGGAGATTGCCGGGCTGTTGTCGCCGAAGACTTCACGGATCGCACCCAGCTCTTTCACGTCACCTACCGGCGTAGAAGTACCGTGGGAGTTCAGGTAGTCGATTGGGGTATCAACACCGTGCATCGCCATCTTCATGCAGCGCACCGCGCCTTCGCCGGACGGAGCAACCATGTCGGCGCCGTCGGACGTTGCGCCGTAGCCCACGATCTCAGCATAGATGTGCGCGCCACGTGCCAGAGCGTGCTCCAGCTCTTCAACCACAACCATACCGCCGCCGCCCGCGATAACGAAACCGTCACGGTGCGCATCGTAGGTACGGGAGGCTTTGTCCGGGGTCTCATTGTACTTGGTGGACAGTGCGCCCATCGCGTCGAATTCGCAGGCCATTTCCCAGCCCAGCTCTTCGCCGCCGCCAGCAAATACGATGTCCTGTTTACCCAGCTGGATCTGCTCAACAGCGTTACCGATACAGTGTGCGGAAGTCGCACACGCGGAGCTGATGGAGTAGTTCACACCGTGGATTTTGAACGGGGTCGCCAGGCACGCGGAAACCGCAGAACCCATGGCTTTCGTGACCACGTACGGACCTACCGCTTTCAGACCACGCGGGCTACGCATGGCGTCAGCACCGAATACCTGCGCTTTAGATGAGCCGCCGGAGCCGGCAATCAGACCCACGCGCGGGTTGTTCTGATAAACCTCTTCGCTCAGGCCGGAATCTTTGATCGCTTCCTGCATGGAGAGATAAGCATAAATAGAGGCATCGTTCATGAAACGAACCACTTTGCGGTCAATCAAACCGGTGGTGTCCAGTTTGACGTTACCCCATACGTGGCTACGCATACCTGAATCTTTAAACTCTTCAGAGAAAGTGATCCCGGAGCGTCCTTCACGCAGAGATGCCAGGACTTCCTGCTGGTTATTACCGATGCTGGAAACAATGCCCAGGCCAGTAATCACTGCACGTTTCATTCAATACCTCTGTAAGTCGCACTATAGTAAGTTTCGAGTCGCACAATAGCGTACACTTGTACGCCGAACAAGTCCGATCAGACATTTTCTGCGGAAATTTGCACCGATGGACTCACATCGTTAAGATCGTGCCACTGCCTGTCAGACGAGTAACTTACGTGAAACAAAACGCTATACAACCCGCCAACCTCGAATTCAACGCTGAGGGTACACCTGTTTCCCGAGATTTTGATGACGTCTATTTTTCTAATGATAACGGACTCGAAGAAACTCGCTATGTTTTCCTCGACGGAAACCAGCTCAGCACCCGCTTCCCGGCGCACCCGCGGAGCCTGTTTGTGGTCGCGGAAAGTGGATTCGGCACCGGTCTGAATTTTTTAACCCTCTGGCAGGCGTTTAATCAGTTCCACGCTGCTCACCCTGAGGCTACGCTACAAAGATTACATTTCATCAGTTTCGAAAAATTCCCGCTCACCGCGCACGATCTGCGGCTTGCCCACCAGCGCTGGCCGGAGCTTGCGCCCTGGGCAGAACAGCTTCAGGCGCAGTGGCCGCCCCACATCGGCGGCTGTCACCGTCTGATTCTGGACGGTGGACGCGTCACGCTGGACTTATGGCTCGGCGACATCAACGACCTGACCGACAGGCTCGATGATTCGATGAATCAGAAGGTCGACGCGTGGTTTCTGGACGGTTTTGCCCCTGCCAAAAACCCGGACATGTGGAGCCAGCATCTGTTTAACGCGATGGCGCGGCTGGCGCGCCCTGGGGCTACCCTTGCCACCTTCACCTCGGCGGGCTTTGTCCGCCGTGGGCTGCAGGAGGCGGGCTTTACCATGCAGAAGACCAAAGGCTTTGGCCGCAAGCGCGACATGCTTGTCGGCAGGATGGAGCAGACGCTGGACATCCCCGCTCAGACGCCCTGGTTTGCGCGCCGCGCCAGCGCATCGCGCGACGTGGCGATCGTTGGCGGCGGGATCGCCAGCGCCCTGCTCTCGCTCGCCCTTCTCCAGCGTGGCTGGCAGGTCACGCTCTACTGCGCTGACGACGCGCCCGCCAGCGGCGCATCCGGCAACCGCCAGGGCGCGCTCTATCCGCTTTTAAGCGCACACGATCCGGCCCTGTTCCAGTTTTTCCCCGCGGCCTTTACCTTCGCCCGCCGCCTGTACGACGCGCTGCCAGTGGCATTCGACCACGACTGGTGTGGCGTGACGCAGCTCGGCTGGGATGAGAAGAGCCAGCAGAAGATCGCGCAGATGCTGTCGCTGGGCCTGCCGGAAGAGATTGCCCGCGCGGTCAGTGCGCAAGTGGTGGCGGACACCGCTGGCGTAGAAACCGGATGCGGGGGCATTCAGTACCCGCTCGGCGGCTGGCTGTGCCCGGCCGAACTGACCGCGGCGGTCATTGCCCTGGCGCAGTCGCAAGGGCTGACGGTGCGGTATGCCCACAAGGTGGAATCGTTCACCCGGACAGAACGCTGGGATCTGCGTTTTGCTGATGGCAAGGAGGCGAGCCATGCCAGCGTTGTGCTGGCCAACGGGCATCACATCAGCCAGTTTATCCAGACAGCAGCGTTGCCGGTTTATCCGGTCGGCGGCCAGGTAAGCCATATCCCCACCGCGCCTGCGCTCGGCAAACTGCGCCAGGTGCTGTGCTATGACGGCTATCTGACACCGCAAAATCCGTCTAACGGCCATCACTGCATCGGGGCCAGCTATCATCGTGGCGAAACGGATATGCGCTATAGCGAAGCGGATCAGGCGCAAAACCGCCAGCGCCTGATTGACTGTTTCCCGGATGCGGCGTGGGCGAAAGAGGTTGACGTCAGCGAGGGTGACGCGCGCTGCGGCGTGCGCTGCGCCACCCGCGATCATCTGCCGATGGCGGGCAACGCGCCGGACTATGACGCGACGCTTGCGGCCTATAAAGATCTGGCTGAAAACAAGGAAACGGCGGTGGCCGCACCGGTGTATCCGGAGCTGTTTATGCTGGGCGGGCTGGGTTCCCGTGGGCTGTGCTCTGCGCCGCTGCTGGCTGAAGTATTAGCCGCGCAAATGAGCGACGAGCCAATTCCGCTGGACAGGGTTACGCTTGCGGGACTGAATCCGAATCGCTTGTGGGTAAGGAAACTGCTGAAGGGGAAAATGGTTAAGTAAGGTGCGGCCTGGTGCCCTGACCCTCTCCCACAGGGAGAGGGGATATTCACAGGCCCGGTAAGCGCAGCGCCACCGGGCGAAAAACAATGACTTAGCGTTTAGCCTGCTGGAACAGGTTGTCCCACATGCCCAGCACCAGTGACTGGTCGCGCGGAGAGAGCTCCCCGGCCTGAATGGCTTTCTCCAGACTGCGGGTCACTTCCTCATGAACAGCGTCGGCAGAGTGATCGTCACCTGCTTCCAGCTCGGCTACCGCGAGCGTCAGGTGACCACGCAGATAACCGCTGGCGAACAGCTCATCATCGCTGGCGTGTTCCACCATGTCATCAATTAACGCCAGAATGCGTGATTCAAATTCTGCGATCATCTTCTTTCCTCTGTTAAAGATCTTCCGGCCAAGGGAAGCTTTCCGCCGCAATCGCCGGCGTGTGGTAATAATTCTGTAAGGCCTCGATCAGGCGCGCCGGACGTGCCGGGATGCCTTTCTCAAGGTATTCCATCACCTGCGCATGCACGCGGCGCTGGAAGACAATACGGTCTGGCTCGAAGTCGCCTTCGAGGTTGTCGCAGCTGACGTTGAACGGGAAACCCGCCGCCACGCAGAACAGCCATTCCAGCGCCTGCGGCTTCACTTCCACATCCTCAAACTGCCCCTGCGTCGCGGCGTCTCGCCCGTCCGGGCAATACCAGTAACCGAAGTCCACCAGCTCGCGACGCGCTTTTCCGGCGATGCACCAGTGCGAAATTTCGTGCAAACCGCTGGCGTAAAAGCCGTGGGCAAAGACGATGCGGTTATACGGAACCTCGTCATCAGCAGGAAGATAGATCGGTTCGTCGTCGCCTTTAATCAGACGGGTATTAAAATCGTCAGCAAAACAGCCGTCAAAGATCTCAATAAGCTGTTCATATTTATGCGTACTGTTCATTAGTGCATCCCCAACCAGGTGAGGATCTCCTGTCCATGGCTGTCATAAAGAAGTTTGGCGCTCATCACCGCCGAGACGATAACGATCATCGGACGGATCAGCTTTTGCCCTTTGCTTAATACAAGACGCGAGCCTGCGCGCGCGCCCAGGAACTGCCCTGCCATCATCACAAACCCGGTTGCCCAGATAACCTTGCCGCCAATGATAAACAGCAGCAGGCCGCCGAGGTTCGAGGTCGCGTTGAGCACTTTGGCATGGGCGGTCGACTTGGCGAGGTTAAATCCGGCCAGCGTCACAAACGCCAGCGCGTAAAACGAGCCTGCCCCCGGGCCGAAGAAACCGTCGTAAAAGCCGACGCAGCCCCCGGCAATCAGCGCAAACGGCAGGCCGTGCAGACGACGCTGACGGTCTTCCTCGCCGAGCTTCGGCATCAGCAGGAAATAAAGCCCGATGCAGATGACCAGAACCGGCAGGATCTGGCGCAAAATATCCGACTGCACGTGCTGAACCAGCAGCGCGCCCGACGTGGAACCGATAAAGGTCATCAGGATATTGAGCTTCTGGTCGGCCAGGCTCACCACCTTACGGCGGATAAAATAGAGCGACGCTGAGAGCGAGCCGCCGCAGGCCTGCAGCTTGTTGGTGGCAAGCGCCTGCGCCGGGCTCATGCCCGCCGCCAGCAGCGCGGGTACGGTTAATAGCCCGCCGCCGCCCGCAAGGGCATCAATAAAACCGGCCAGCATAGCCACAAAGAACAGCACCACCAGCAGCAGCGGTGACACCATAAACAGATCGACGAAATTATCCATTAAAGTACATGCTCATCCAGTAGCGCCTGGCAGGAAGGCGGCAACGGAGGCGGTGTCTTCTTCTCAGGCTTAGAGGTTCCAGGTTTTGCCGGTTCAAACCAGCTTTGCAGTTCCGCACCACAGCCATCGCCTGGCGGCGGTAGCGGCTGATCTTCGCATTCCAGGCTGTTCGCCGGGCAGCGCAGACGAACGTGCATGTGCGCACGATGCTGGAACCACGGGCGCACTTTGCGCAACCAGTCGCGATCGGTTCCCTCATCGAGGCAGAGCTGTTGCTTGATAGCCGGGTTGACGAAGATCCGCGTGACGTCGTTATCTTTTGCCGCCAGCTTAATCAGGCTGAAGATATCCGGCGTCCACAGTGAAGGCACAACGCGCTTACCGTCGCTCGACACCAGATCCAGCGCCTGCGGTTTCAGCAACTGGGCTGAACTCCAGCGCGCTTTAGGCAGCTGCAGGAAGATATCGACATCCAGTCCGGTCTGGTGACTGGCGTGTCCACCGTTAAAACGCCCGCCCGCAGGCATCCCCATATCGCCGATCAGCATCGTGCCCAGCCCCAGATTATGCACCTGGTTTCCCAGCCGCTGGATGAACAGCACCAGATCCGGGTGGCCGAAGTAACGACGCTGGTCGGTACGCATCACCTGATAGGTATCCGATTGCAGCGGAAGTTCCTGAGCCCCCACGATACAGCCGTTAGAAAAGGCGCCGATGGACTGCGCGCTCCCCGCCACCGGATGGGTGATTTTTTGCCACGGCGTGGCGGCCAGACTGGCTCCACTGGCAAGCAGCGCCAGCAGAGCAATTGCGGTTTTTTTCATGTTTACCAGCGTGGAATGGTGGTCGTCACATCCGCATTCTGCGCGCGCTGGCGCAGGAAGTGATCCATCAGCACGATCGCCAGCATCGCTTCTGCGATCGGTACCGCGCGGATCCCCACGCACGGATCGTGGCGTCCTTTAGTGATCATCTCAACTTCTTCGCCATCGCGGTTAATCGTGTGGCCCGGCACGGTAATGCTTGAAGTTGGTTTCAGCGCGATATTGGCAATAATCTGCTGCCCGCTGCTGATCCCGCCCAGAATGCCGCCCGCGTGGTTGCTCTGGAAGCCCGCTTTCGTGATTTCGTCGCGATTCTGGCTGCCGCGCAGGGATACCACGTCAAAACCGTCGCCAATCTCAACGCCCTTCACCGCGTTGATGCTCATCAGCGCGTGCGCGATGTCGGCATCGAGACGGTCAAATACCGGCTCGCCCCAGCCTGGCGGGACGCCGTCGGCCACGACGGTGACTTTCGCCCCAATGGAGTCGCCCTCTTTTTTCAGACCGCGCATCAGTTCGTCCAGCGCGTCCAGCTTGTCGGCATCCGCACAGAAGAACGGGTTTTGCTCGACCTGATCCCAGTCTTTGATCGCCAGCGGAATGTCGCCCATCTGGGTCAGACAGCCGCGGATCACGATGCCAAATTTCTGCTGCAGGTATTTCTTAGCAATGGCGCCAGCCGCCACGCGCATCGCGGTTTCACGCGCGGAGGAACGTCCGCCGCCGCGATAGTCGCGGAAGCCGTACTTTTGTTCGTAGGTGTAGTCGGCATGGCCTGGACGGAACACGTCCTTGATGGCGCCGTAGTCCTGGGAGCGCTGATCGGTGTTTTCAATCAGCAGGCCAATGCTGGTGCCGGTGGTACGGCCTTCAAAGACGCCGGAGAGAATTTTGACCTGGTCCGGCTCGCGACGCTGCGTGGTGTAGCGAGAGGTGCCCGGACGACGACGGTCGAGGTCATGCTGCAAATCGGCTTCGGTCAGTTCGATGCCTGGCGGTACGCCATCAACGATACAGCCCAGCGCCAGCCCGTGCGACTCGCCAAAGGTGGTCACGCGGAATACCTGTCCAATACTGTTTCCTGCCATCACGGCTCCGATGTTGTTGTTTGTGTTTGAGCGTTGTGAAACGGGCCGAAGCCCGCTGGATTAATCTTTATAGATGCTGAAGTGTTCGCGCGCGTCGAGCAGCTGCGCTTTGGTCAGCATAAAGACGCCGTCACCGCCGTTGTCGAACTCAAGCCAGGTGAACGGCACATCCGGATACTGCTCTATCAGATGTACCATGCTGTTGCCCACTTCACAAATCAGAACGCCGTCGTCGGTCAGATAATCCGGCGCGCAGGCCAGAATGCGGCGGGTCAGCTTCAGGCCGTCAGAGCCTGACGCCAGACCCAGCTCCGGCTCGTGGCGGTATTCGTTCGGCAGATCGGACATGTCTTCCGCATCGACGTACGGCGGATTGGTGACGATCAGATCGTACTGCAGCGTCGGCAGATCGCGGAACAGATCGGAGCGAATTGGCGTGACGTGATGGATCAGGCCGTGCTCTTCAATGTTGTGCTCGGTCACGGCCAGCGCATCGGTGGATATATCGACGGCATCGACTTCCGCTTCCGGGAAGGCGTAAGCGCAGGCAATGGCGATACAGCCGCTCCCGGTACACATATCCAGAATGTGCTGCGGCTGATGGCCGATCAGGCCTTCAAAGTGGTTGTTAATCAGCTCACCAATCGGCGAGCGCGGCACCAGCACGCGTTCATCGACATAGAACTCGTGGCCGCAGAACCAGGCTTTGTTGGTCAGATAGGCGACCGGAATACGCTCGTTCACGCGACGGATCACGCGCTCAACGATGCGGTGTTTTTCGCTCGAGGTCAGGCGCGCGGTGCGCATGTCTTCCGGAATATCCAGCGGCAGGTAGAGGGACGGCAGCACCAGCTGCACGGCTTCATCCCACGGGTTGTCGGTACCGTGTCCGTACCAGATATTGGCGGCGCTGAAGCGGCTAACCGACCAGCGCAACATGTCCTGTATGGTATGCAGCTCGTTTACTGCTTCATCGACAAATATTTTATCCACTCTTTCCTCCAGGGCATGCTCGCATAATTTTCGGCGGCTAGTTTGCCATGAAGACGGCGATAAATCAGCAATGACGCGTACCGCTTGAGGTTAAAAAATGCGTTTAGTCGGGTACACTATCGGAAATACGAGATGAGAATGACGAATGAAAAAGAAAACATCGCTCAGCGAGGAGGATCAGGCGCTCTTCCGCCAGCTAATGACCGGGACGCGGAAAATCGCGCAGGACACGATTGTTCATCGCCCGCTGCGTAAAAAAATCAGCGAAGTCCCGGTCAAACGGCTGCTGCAGGAGCAGGCCGATAACAGCCACTACTTTTCAGACGAGTTTCAGCCGCTGCTTAATACCCAGGGCGCGGTGAAATACGTGCGCGAGGACGTAAGCCATTTCGAACTGAAAAAGTTACGCCGGGGAGATTATTCGCCGGAGCTGTTTCTGGATCTGCACGGCTTAACGCAAATTCAGGCGAAACAGGAGCTGGGGGCGTTGATTGCCGCCTGTCGCCGCGAACATGTTTTTTGCGCCTGCGTGATGCATGGCCACGGGAAACATATCCTCAAGCAACAGACGCCGCTGTGGCTGGCTCAGCACCCACACGTAATGGCGTTTCATCAGGCACCGAAAGAGTACGGCGGAGATGCCGCCTTGCTGGTGTTGATTGAAGTTGAGGAGTGGCAGCCACCAGAGTTGCCCTGACAGAAGGGCGGGAAAGATATAGCACCCCGCCCTGTCACACGTCACGTCAGATCGCTTTTGCCATCTTCAGGTTGCACGGGCTCATTTGCCAGTTGAAGACCCCTTTGCCGGTTTCGTCGAGGGTGACGTTGGCAATCGCGGAAGTGGTGAACATAGGCGGCGTTTCGCCCGGGCACAGCTCAGATACCAGATAGCCGACCAGCGGCAGGTGGGAAATGACCAGTGCGGAAGCGACACCTTCATTGCACAGCGCCTGAAGATAAGCGCTGACAAGGCCGACATCACCGCATGGTGTCAGTTCGGGGAGAACATCCACACTGGACGGCAGGTTCATACACTCCCCTACCACATCCAGCGTCTGTTCTGCACGCAGGAACGGACTCACAAGAACGCGTTCAATGTCCACTTTTTGACCTTTAAGCCAGGTTGCCATCAGACGGGATTCGTCGCAGCCACAGACGGTTAAAGGACGTACTGAGTCACTGGCGGCATCGAGTGCCGCGTCGCCGTGACGCATGATGAAAACTTGCATATTGCACCGCTTTTGTTAACCAGAATCAACGGCGTTAACTACCCGCGATAAATGCTAAGAGGTAGAAAACCCGATGGCCGGGCATTGTGCCTGATCCATTCGATGAATGAAACGCTGTTTTTTACCTCAATGGCGTAAGTATAGTCAATCTCTGTTTACAAAATCGCCAGAACAGGTTCATTCACCTCAGGATTTACCCTTCTTTGACTTCAGTTTACGAAATCAGTTTCCCGTGCAGGCCAAAATGTCTGGCCCCGTTCCGCCATCTGCAATAATTCGTCACACGGTGTAAACCGTGGGCCATATTGCGAGGCCAGACGTTGCAAAATGGCAACCACTTCACCCGCGCCGAGTGTATCCATGTAGCGGAACGGGCCGCCAAGGAACGGCGGAAAACCAATACCAAATACCGCGCCGATGTCGCCATCGCGTGCGCTCTTGATCACCTGCTCACCAAAGCAGCGCGCCGCTTCATTGAGCATCATCATCACGCAACGTTCAGCGCACTGAACGGCAGACAGTTTTCCCTGACCGGTGGTCGAAATAAGCCCATAAACCGAAGGGTCGACCTGTTTCTTGCTTTTACGCCCTTTCGCGCCGTAAAGATAGAAACCGCGTTCATTTTTTCTGCCTTTGCGATCGTCCTTCAAAATTGCAGAAACAATGTTTGCAGGCGGGCTAAAACGATCGCCATAAGCTGCCTCCAGCACAGGTATAATTTTAGTGCCGGTGTCTATTCCCACCTCATCCAAAAGTTGGATTGGGCCAACGGGGAAACCAAACTTTACCAGCGCCTCGTCGATATGCTCGATCTTCTCGCCTTCCGTCAGCAGCCGCATGGCTTCATTAATATAGGGCGCCAGAATACGGTTGACGTAGAAGCCGGCTTTATCTGCGACCACGATCGGCGTTTTACCCTGCTTCTTCGCAAGTTTGACTACCGTGGCGATGGTTTGCGGACTGGTAGTCTCGTGTGGAATAACTTCCACCAGCGGCATTTTTTCTACCGGGCTAAAGAAGTGCAGTCCGATCACCTGCTCCGGACGCGCGGCTTTCGCCGCGATATCGCCAATCGGTAATGACGACGTGTTAGAGGCAAAAATGGTATGCGGGGCGCAATGCTGCTCAACGTCTGCCACCATCTGCTGCTTAAGCGCCAGATCCTCAAACACGGCTTCAATCACCAGATCGCGGTGCGCAAAACCGCTGTAATCCGTCGTACCGGAGATCGTCGCCAGGGTTTTATCACGCTCGCTTGCCTTGATATGGCGGCGTTTGACCTTTTGATCAAGGTTCTGCCAGCTGTACTGCAGCGCGTGGTTGATTCCCTTAGGGTTAATGTCTTTGATGCGTACCGGCAATTTGCCTTTGCTGGCGGTAACAAAAGCGATACCGCCGCCCATGAGCCCCCCACCCAGTACGCCAATGGCACGCAGAGGCGCAGGCTCCGCCTTGCTGCCGGGATCTTTTTTGACGTCAGTGCTGGCGAAGAAGATGCTGCGCAATGCCTGTGACTGCGGCGTCATCGCCAGTTCACCAAAGGCTTTGGCCTCCGCGGCATAGCCGCTGCTGCTGCCCTGCGACAGCCCGGTTTCGATCACGTCGAGGATCCGCTTTGCCGCCGGGTAATTGCCTTTGGTTTTTTGTTCGGTCTTTTTGCCCACCATATTGAACAGGAGCGTTCTCCCCAGCGGACCGGCCAGCACGCGCTCGCGAACCGGCAGAGGACGTTTTGCCTGACGCCCTTTCAGCGCAAGCTCAACGGCGGCCTCCAGCAAAATGGACTGCGGCACGACGTCATCGACCAGACCGGCTTTCAGCGCCTGACGGGCACGCAGCTGTTTACCGGTTAAGATCATCTCCAGCGCCGTGCTGACGCCCACCAGCCGCGGCAGACGCTGCGTTCCGCCAGAACCTGGCAACAGGCCCAGCTGCACTTCCGGCAGGCCCAGAATGGTTTTCGCATCGTCAGTACAGATGCGGCTGTGGCAGGCCAGCGCCAGCTCCAGCCCACCGCCCAGACACGCACCGTGGATCGCTGCGATGACCGGGATTGGGAGACTGTTGATCTCCGACATCACCTGCTGGCCCTGACGCGCCAGCTCTTCGGCTTCCAGCGCGCTTTGCGCCCGGGCAATCATGTTGATATCCGCCCCGGCGATAAAGTTGTCGGGTTTGGCAGAGATAAACACCAGGCCGCGAATGGCTTTGTTCTCGCGGATCTGCTTTAGCATCGCGCGCACCTGAACGCCAAATTCGGCCTTCAGGGTATTCATCTTTTCATCAGGCACATCAATAGTGATAACGGCCACGTTATCGAGGCGAACCGTCAGATTAAATGCAGATGGCATATCCATTATTCAGCCTCCAGAACCATTGCTGCGCCAAGGCCGCCCGCCGCACAGGCGGTAACAAGGCCAAACCCACCGCCACGGCGACGGAGTTCATGTAATGTTTGCGTGATCATCCTCGCCCCTGTAGCGGCAAACGGATGACCGTAGGCGATAGAGCCACCCAGCACGTTGAATTTACTCTGATCCACTTCACCCGTGGCATGCGCGCGGCCCAGCACATCACGTGCGAAACGCTCGCTTGCCAGCAGCTGGACGTTTGCCAGGGTTTGCGCGGCAAACGCTTCGTGCATATCAATCAGGGTTAAATCAGCCAGCGTCAGCCCCGCGCGATCCAGCGCCAGCGGCGTGGACCATGCCGGACCTAACAGCATGTCCTGCCAGACGTCAATGGCGGTGAAGGCGTAGCTGCGTAAATAGCCCAGGGGAGTAATGCCCAGC
The DNA here is from genome assembly GCF_052983755.1 of Enterobacter sp. CFEC122. Taxonomy (NCBI): domain Bacteria; kingdom Pseudomonadati; phylum Pseudomonadota; class Gammaproteobacteria; order Enterobacterales; family Enterobacteriaceae; genus Enterobacter; species Enterobacter sp. CFEC122. The sequence goes on from NZ_JBRIQR010000008.1 coordinate 146,585, forward strand.
TCTTTCGCACGGGATTCGGTCATCAGGATCACGGCGGCAGCCCCGTCCGTCAGCGGCGTACTGTTCGCCGCCGTCACGGTGCCGTGCTTGCGGTCAAACGCCGGGCGCAGTTTGGCGTAATCCGCAAGCGTTGACGTGCCACGAATATTGTTATCTTCCGCAAGCGGTTCGCGATAGGGAGGAATATAGGCGGTCATGACCTCATCGGTCAGCTTGCCTTCCGACCAGGCTTTTGCCGCAAGCTGATGTGAACGATGCGCCAGCGCATCCTGCTGTTCACGCGTAATGCCGTAGGTTTTGGCCATCTGCTCGGCGGTGTCGCCCATGCGCAGGCCGGTGGAATATTCCGCGACGGCAGGGGGAACAGGCATCAGATCGCGCAGACGTAAACGCGAGAAGAGTTTGAGCTTCTGACCCGTCGTGCGGGCTTTGTTGGCATCGACCAGGATACGCGCCAGCTTTTTACTGACCCCAATCGGCAGTACCGAAGAGGAGTCCGCTCCCCCCGCTATCCCGGCGCGAATGGTGCCCGCCATCAGGCTTTCGGCGACGTTAGCCACGGCCTGGAAACTGGTTGCGCAGGCGCGGCTGACGCTGTAGGCGTCGGTATGAACATTCATCCCGGTACCGAGGACGATTTCCCGCGCAATGTTGGGGGCTTCAGGCATCTGCACGACCTGGCCGAAGACCAGCTGTTCGATGACCTCCGGCGGAATTTCGCTGCGAGCCAGCATCTCCCCCACTACCATTTTCCCCAGGTCGACGGCCGGTATGCCATGAAACGCCGTTGCCTGACGCGCAAATGGCGTGCGCAATCCACTGACTATGGCAATGCGATCGCCCTGACGGGTAATAAGCGGTAATGCCTGACTCATAACACTCCCCTGTAAAAAAATATTCGCAGAAACTAAGTGGTCTGACCTGATAATAGTCTTAACCATTTTTTTACATTCAGCCAATCGGGGAAACAAAAAAGTGCGAGCTAAAACACAGAGAAGAAAAAGAAAATGCCCCTGTATGGCAGGGGCATTTGTGCGGTATGTTGCCGGGTACGCAAGGTAAAAGCAAAACGGTAACCCGTAGGTTACCGTTTTTAATGCTTGCGCCCTCTCCCGTGGGAGAGGATCGGGGTGAGGGCATCAGGCCGCAGAAATTAACGCAGACCCAGCTGGAAAATCAGCGTTTCAGCTTCACAGGCAAAAACAAAGTCGATATCCAGCTTCACGCCGCCTTCCACTTCGGTAAAGGTCGACTTGATTTCACACGGCTCGGATTCAACATCACGCGCACGCTTGCTCAGCGCGGCCAGGGTCTCTTCCGCTTCGGCGCGGTTGGTGAACACACGGCTGTAAGACGCGGTGCAATCGGAGTTGTCCATGATGGTGCCAACATCCATACAGCAGCAAACCGGGGTTTCATCAGCACTGCATTTACTCATAGCTCAATTTCCTCTGTATTCGCGCAGCGCGCGAGATAAACACGATGCTGATATTTTACGCCCCGGCGCGGGCTCTCTCCAGCCGTTAATGGCGCAAAATCGGATAAGTGACCAATATCACACTAAAAAATGATCTAAAACAAAAACCACCCTTTTGGGTGAGTCGCGATGGTCACAATTTTGCCAACCAGATCTCGTTTCACGAAACATGTTTGAAAATATTAATAAACAAACTTGCAACATTCAGGCTGGTCGGACCTATACTCTGGCCACTGGTCTGATTTGTCTGTCATACCTCAGACCCTACACTTCGCGCTCCTGTTACGGTATGTAACAATTATTGAATAAAAATAACTCAATGAGGTTATGGTCATGAGCCAGAAAACCCTGTTCAACAAGACTGCGCTGGCAGTCGCAGTGGCACTCGTCTCCACTTCCGCATGGTCAGCGGGCTTTCAGTTAAACGAATTTTCTTCCTCTGGCCTTGGCCGCGCGTATTCAGGGGAAGGCGCTATTGCTGATGATGCGGGTAACGCAAGTCGTAACCCCGCATTGATCATGATGTTTGATCGTCCGACCTTCTCTGCCGGTGCGGTTTATATCGATCCTGATGTCAACATTTCTGGCAAGTCGCCTTACACGGGTGCGAGCCTTAAAGCGGACAATATTGCCCCAACAGCATGGGTCCCTAACCTGCACTTCGTTGCGCCTATCAATGAACAGTTTGGCTGGGGAGCATCCGTAACCTCTAACTACGGGCTTGTTACCGAGTTCAATAGCAACTACCCGGCTGGTGAATACGGCGGTAAAACAGACCTTACTACGCTGAACCTGAACCTGAGTGGTGCTTATCGCCTGAACGACAACTGGAGCTTTGGTCTGGGCTTTGATGCCGTCTACGCCGATGCCAAAATTGAACGTTACTCCGGGGAGCAAACTGCTCGCCTGCCAAAAAACAGCAACAAAATTGCCAGCCTTGAAGGTGATGAGTGGGGCTATGGCTGGAACGCCGGTATCCTGTACGAGCTGGACAAAAACAACCGTTGGGGCCTGACCTATCGCTCCGAAGTGAAAATTGACTTCGACGGCGATTACAAGAGCGGCATCCTGAAGCCTGTGAACAACGTGGTTCCTGGTGCGGGTACCACCATTCCTTGGGGAACGTCAAACCAGACCGTTCTAGGTTCGCTGTCACTGCATTTGCCAGAAATGTGGGAAGTCTCCGGTTATAACCGCGTTGCACCGCAATGGGCGATCCACTACAGCCTGGCCTATACCAGCTGGAGCCAGTTCCAGGAGCTGAAAGCGACCGGAAGCAATGGTCAAACGCTGTTCTATAAGGATGAAAGCTTCCACGACGCTTATCGTATTGCGTTGGGTACCACCTACTACTACGATAAAAACTGGACTTTCCGCTCCGGTATCGCATTTGACGACAGCCCGGTTCCGGCAGACAAGCGTTCCATTTCCATTCCGGATCAGGACCGCTTCTGGATAAGTGCAGGCGCGACTTATGCGTTCAACGAGAATGCATCTATCGATGCGGGCGTATCTTATATGCACGGTCAGAAAGTGACGTTCCAGGAAGGCCCTTACGAGTTTACCTCTGAAGGTAAAGCCTGGCTGTTCGGTACGAACTTCAACTACGCGTTCTAATCGCGCAGGAATTGAAAAAGGTGAGCATTGCTCACCTTTTTTATTTACTCCGAATCGATATCTTTTAGTTCGTTCTCGATCGCCTTCGCGTTTGGATTCTCTTCCGGTTTCAGCTTACCGCCGTTAGCAATAAAATCATGATTCTGGAAGTACGCTTCCCGCACCATAATATACGGGTCAGAAGACTGGCGCAGTAAGCCATCAGAGTCGAGCAGTTGCGCACGGGTTTCAATCCCTTCCACCGTCCATTTACCCACCGACAGCGGCCAGGTCAGCCACGACAGAACCGGATACAGCGTATCAACCATATCGCCGCCGTCATCACGAAGGGTGAAACTGCCGTAGAACGGTAATTGCATGTACGGACCGTACCCGACGCCATAATGTCCCATTGTGCTGCCGAAACGGTGCGGCTGCTCACGCTGCAGTTTCGGGTTCGCCATGCCTGCCACGTCAATAAAGCCGCCCATCCCCAGAATGGAGTTCAGGAAGAAGCGGGTAAAGTGCACCATCCCCTGATACGGGTCGCCCTGCAGGAAGTAGTTCACCATTACCGCAGGCTCTTCGAGGTTGCTGGTAAAGTTACTTAACCCGTTACGCGCGGGCTGGGGAACATAATCGCGCCATGCCACTGCCACCGGGCGAACCACATACGGGTCCAGCACGTTGTAGTTGAAGTTATACATGGAGCGGTTAAATCCTTCGAGAGGATCGGAGCGTCCCGTTTGCTCCCCGGAGCTGGCGCAGCCCACAAGCATCGTCGCGCCAAGCGCAAGCGCCGACAGCCGAAGTTTCATAAATATCTCCCTGTTCAGTATGGCTATCGTTGATTGCCATCCGTAACGGAGCCGTTGATGCTCCGTCTGTAAACGTGCAAGCGATTGTAACAGCACGTTTACCGATGTCTATGAGCACAATTACGGGCAGTAATCACCGTGACTCTGATCTCAGCATAGCCTGGCTTTTGGAATTCGTTTCGCTGGCAATTTTATAATGTCTTTGAAAGAGATGTATCACCTTTGTTGTCATTGCCGCCAATTTAAGAGCATCCCCACAGGCATCCCGATAAAAGCCGCTACGCTTAACAGAAAGATCAACCTCCGGGAGCAGATATGAAAGAAATGGGCGAAGAAAAAATTGGCGAGAGCGATGAGGAACTTGAAATTGAAAGCGAGGAGAAAGCGCGTGGCGAGAAAATAGAAATTGATGAAGATCGCCTCCCTTCCCGCGCGATGGCCATCCATGAGCATATCCGCCAGGACGGTGAAAAAGAGATGGAGCGCGATGCCATGGCCCTCTTCTGGTCAGCTATCGCCGCAGGGCTCTCAATGGGCGCCTCTCTGCTCGCCAAAGGGATATTTCATGTTCAGCTGGAAGGTGTGCCGGGCGGTTTTTTACTCGAGAATCTCGGCTATACCTTCGGCTTTGTGATTGTCATCATGGCCCGCCAGCAGCTGTTTACCGAAAACACGGTGACCGCCGTTCTGCCGGTGATGCAAAACCCTACCCTCGGCAATTTCGGTTTATTGATGCGTCTGTGGAGCGTCGTCCTGCTGGGTAATATCATCGGCACGGGCATCGCGGCCTGGGCGTTTGAGTACATGCCGATCTTTGATGAACCCACCCGGGACGCATTTGTAAAAATCGGCATGGATGTGATGAAAAACACCCCGATCGAAATGTTCTCTAATGCCATCATCTCCGGGTGGATTATCGCCACGATGGTCTGGATGTTTCCTTCAGCAGGGAGCGCCAAAATTGTGGTGATTATATTGATGACCTGGCTGATTGCGCTGGCTGACACCACGCATATTGTGGTCGGTACCGTAGAAATACTGTATCTGGTCTTTAACGGTACGCTTCACTGGAGCGACTTTTTCTGGCCGTTCGCCTTACCGACACTAGCAGGAAACATCTGCGGCGGAACGTTTATCTTCGCGCTGTTAAGCCATGCCCAAATCCGTAACGACATGTCGAACAAACGCAAAGCGGAGCTTAAAGCGCGGGAAAATGATGATAAATCGACAAAAAAATCGTCCTGAATGGTGACTCTTTGAGCAGTCAGGCGGCGATGCGCTTAACGCAAAGTGTAAATGACGCTATACTCGTGCCGCCTCGTCCCCTTAGTTAAATGGATATAACGAGCCCCTCCTAAGGGCTAGTTGCAGGTTCGATTCCTGCAGGGGACACCAGATATAACTCTCCTGATGTCTACCGAATTCAATAAAAACCTTTTATAATCAGCCATAACTCCTCTTCTCAGGCTATGCGACGTCAACTGAAGTCTACCCATATCTACGTGAATCAATAAACGTTTGGGGGCCTAAGTGGGGGCTTATCCTGTTCAACGGAAAATGAGGCCCCCAAATGCCACTGAATGCTCGTCAGGTCGAGACTGCAAAGCCCAGAGATAAAGCCTATAAACTCGCTGATGGCGGAGGGCTCTATCTCATGGTCAATACTAACGGTTCAAAGTACTGGCGAATGAAGTATCGATTTGCCGGTAAAGAGAAAAAACTCTCGTTCGGAACCTATCCTGACATCTCACTTGCGGAAGCCCGCACTAAGCGCGATGAAGCGAGAAAAACATTGGCAAATGATAAAGATCCCGGTGAAGTTAAAAAAGCCGAACTACTTGCCCAAAAACTATCGGTTACGAATACTTTTGAAGCGATAGCGGTTGAGTGGTACAACGCAAAAGTTTCTGGCTGGTCAAAAAACTACGCTGACTATGTTAACCGGGCCTTCAAAAACAATGTATTTCCCTTTGTTGGATCGCAGCCGGTTAATGAGATAAAGCCACTGGAGCTTCTGTCTGTATTGCAGCGTATGGAAAAGCGAGGTGCGCCGGAGCTTGCCAGTAAAGTGCGCCAACGTTGTAGCGAAGTGTTCCGTTACGCTATTGTTACTGGCCGAGCCGAGTACAACCCTGCGGCTGATCTTGGTAGTGCTTTACAGGGGTACGAGAAACAACATTATCCCTTTCTTACTGCTGCTGAGCTACCCGAGTTTTTACAAAAGCTTTCACAATACACCGGCAGTCTAGTAACGCTTCTGGCGACCCGACTACTCATGCTTACGGGCTTACGAACCGTCGAATTACGTATGGCAGAATGGAGTGAAATCGACTTCGAAAACCATATCTGGGAAATACCGAAAAGTAGAATGAAGATGAGGCGACCCCACATAGTGCCCCTTTCTGCTCAATCCTTAGCAGCACTTCGGCAACTAAAGCAATTGACCGGTACTTACCAGTTTATCTTTGCAGGTCGAAACGATGTTAATAAACCAATGAGCGAAGCCAGCATCAATATGGTTATTAAAAGGATTGGTTACGATAAGAGAGCAACCGGACATGGTTTTCGTCACACCATGAGCACAATCTTGCATGAGGAAGGATTCAACACTGCTTGGATTGAGACCCAGCTCGCGCATGTGGACAAGAACGCGATTCGCGGGACCTATAACCATGCGCAGTATCTTGAAGGGAGGAAAGAGATGATGCAGTGGTATGGGGACTATTTGGATGGATTGCGATTGGATGGAAACGTTGCCAGAGTTAGTTAATGAAGAGCCGATTCGAGTTCGGCCTTCGCACCAACAGTATGTAAATAGACCTCAACTGAGGTCTTTTTTTATGCCTAAAA
>NZ_JBRIQR010000009.1:0-152821 GCF_052983755.1 Enterobacter sp. CFEC122
GCACGACGCCTGCAGTGTGGCCGATGCCCGACGTCCACACTCCCGCGCTGCACTGGTAAGGCGTCAGGCGACAACCTTCGAGGTCGGCAATCAGCGCCAGCCCCTCAGGCGAGGTGTTAAGCAGACGAAAGTCAGGCATCAGCGCTGCCAGCGCCAGCACGGCGGCCACACTGCAACGTTTAACGATTGATTTCACGAATAGCCCCTTTGTCGAGTCCGAGCGATGTCAGATAGAGGTACGTCTTGCGCTTAAACCAGTAATTGGTCAGCGCGGTAAAAATGGCGCATCCGCCGCCCACGTAAAGCGCCATCTTTTCGGGGGACATTGCCCCGAGATACGCCAGCGCAACCGCCAGCCAGTACGCGATAAACGTGGTGATTTTTTCCATACTCAGTCCCATAGATTCACCGTTTCGGTTCTGGCCGCGCTGTCAGTCTCGGGCAGCTCAACTGCCGTGCCATGTGGCAGGATGACACCGAGCTCGGACAGGCCGGGATTAGCCTCTAAGACGGCTTCGACCACGCCCTCGGTGCGCCCGTAATACCGGGCGCAAATCGCGTCGAGGGTGTCGCCCTGCAGCGCATACGCTTTCATCAGATTTGCCCCACGATGCAGCGCGCTTTGTCCTGAATACGCGCCACAGACCAGCGCATATCCCGCCACATTTCATCGATTGTGCTGTCGATGCTGTCGGCCTTTTTGTCGCCTTTAGCAGTCGCATCCACGCCGCGAAAACGCTCATAAAGCGTGGCCGTCGTCATCGAGCACACGGCGTTGAAATAGAGGAAAACGCGCACACTCTCGCCGTCGAGCTTGTCGGTCGGGACATCCGCCAGCGTGGCGTAACCGGCATCGAGCTGAATTTCGCGCCAGTCGCTCAGCTCCGCGTTAGTCTCCGCAATGGCGGTCTTAATCGCCCGGCGCAGGCGCACGGGGGAAACGGTCTGCTCCAGCCGCATTTCTTCCCGCACGCGCTTCGGATCAACATCAGGAAAAAACGGGGTGTTTTTGATTACCGGCTCGCTCACGCCCGGTGGCGGTATTACCACGCCCGGCACATCCTGCGGCTCTTTGTTTTGCTCAATAATCAGCGTCGTCATGACAACCTCGGGTAATGGGTGGGCGGTGGACGCCGGTCGAAGTCAGGGCAATTGATACCCGCATTGACCGGCGTGCCGCCCGGCTCGGGGAGCGCTCGGTTAACCTGCGGTTTTTACCGCCTTTGGTGGACGCCCGCGCCGTGCCGCTGGTTTGGCGGCAGGTTTGCGCGTGCGCGGTTTAGTCGTTTTGGTTTTCGGTGTCGGTTCGGGTTTTGGCCTGAGCTGACGCTCTAACTGCTCGATGTCTTTTCGAACGCCGATGGCGCTCTCTAACTGGATCGCACGCTGCAGGTGCGCCAGTGCCTCGGGCAGTTGCTCTGCGTCACGCAGCACGTAGCCGGTGATTTTGTGCAGCTTCGCGCGCACGATGTCGGGCATATCCGCACGCTCGGTCAGCGCGAGGGTGTCGAGCAGGTTCGCCAGTTCGACAGGCTTTTTCGCACCGCGCAGGCGTTGCGCGGCCAGTGCCACCTCTTCGGCCAGAAGGTAAGGCGTCGGACGTCGACCGGTCGGCATGGTCAGGCCGTAGGTCATGGCATAACGGGCAATTTCCAGCGCCCCGGCGATATCGTCAGCATCGAGACGCCAGAGCATGACCGTCATGACGATGTCATCCTGTGCGCCCTTGCCGTTTGCGAGGACGCCCGCGACCCACGGCAGGTAAAACGGCAGCAGCTCGCGCTTTTTGTCTGCCTTGCGCTCATTGGAGCGGATTTGTTTCAGCGTGCGGTTGTCTGCGGCCAGCTTAACGAGCATCTGCTCATAGGCAGTTGCATTGCGCAGCGGGACAGCAGCCCGCTGCGCAGTTTCAGAGGCCGAGACCCGCATCATGTGACGCGCTGCGGGACTCGTCATGGCTTACTCTCCGCTTTCCGGTGCTGCAGGTGCGGTGAAGTCACCGAGCTTGATGTTTTCAATCAGGCAACCGGCGGCGTAAGCCTCGACCACGTAGTCAACATTCATCGACTCGTAGTTTTCGATGCGGTCTTTTTTCGGGTTTTCGATGATGCTGCGACGGTGCGCGTCATCCATGAAGTAGACAGACAGGTTGTCGAGACGCGTCACCATCAGCGCATCTGCCGGGAAGTAAGGCACGCGCACGGCTGGCAGGTTGCCGATTCGCTTCTGGCTGATGATGATGTCAGCGGCCAGCGACTCGGTGTTTGCCTGCTCTTTGTTGACGATCGGGAAATATTTATCCGCCATCAGCTTGCGCCCGGTGATGACGACGAGCTCCGGGTCATCCTGATAAATCTCGTCAATCAGGTTGCCGGTGGCATCCATGACCAGCGCGTCGAGGTTCGCATAGTCGCCGTTTTTACCCACGCGGATCACGTCAGAAATGACCGCTCCGTCCTCGTCGGTGATTTTGGACATCACACGCGCTGGCGCTTCATTGCGGTACTTCTGCAGCCAGCCGGTCGCCACATCCTGCAGCATCGGGTTTTTTACACGGTCTGACGTGTCGGCGCGCTTTATACCGTTGAAACCGGCCATGATGAAATCCAGCGACTGACGCTTGATAATGGCGTCACGGATACGGGTCTGGAAGTCCTGGAATCGCGCCCACAGGTCGAGCTGTTTGTAGCGGATATGGAAGTCAAAGTTAATCTGCGCGCACTCGTATTTGTTGGACTCCAGCGCGGTAAAGTCAGCGGTCTTACGCTCATCATCACCGGCGGTGTCGGCAGTGCTCGCAATTGTGCCGTTAACACCACCCCGACCTTTTCGCCTTTCAGCTCGTCGACCGGCACGATGTTGATTTTGGTCAGAAACGCAGATGACATCTGCAGGGTGGTCATAAGGGTTTGCGTGACCGACGGCTCGACGGTGAATTTCTTCGCCACGTCATCGGTGGAAACGCCGTTCAGCTCCGCGACGCGGGACAGGTAGGCATTAAATTTGAAGCGGGTATCTTTACGCATGGTTTTTCCTGTTCGGGTAAAAGGGTTCAGGCCGGGCAGCACGCCCGGCGTGTTATCAGCAGTTGGTCAGCAGCTCGCCGCCCGTACCGCCTTTTGAAAGCTCGCGGCGCGGCTGGCGCTGGCTTTCGGTGTTATCGAGGGAGCTTTTGAGGGCGTTAAACGCCTGCGAGCTTTCTTTGGCCTTGCTGGTCACGTCCTGCTTAAGCTGCGCAAAAGCGGTCTCCAGCTCGGTGACGCGCTGGTCGGTGGCGTTGAGATTGGTTTGTACCTGCTCGGTAACGGTGGTCACCGCCTCATGCACATCGGCGAAACGGGCGTCATCGCTGGCCTGCTTACGGCCAAAAATGGCCTTAACCATATCGGTCAGGTTGTTGAACATGGTGTCGGGAACGTCCTCAAACTCCAGCTCAGCCAGTGAGGCCACAGAAAAAACGTCGTCCGGCTGGTCTTTTTTACCGGCGAGCGGGTTCTGCGCGGCGCGGCTGCAGAATTCAAGATATTCGGTGCCGAGACTTGCCGGGTCATCGGTGACGGCAAGGCCAACGAGGTAACATTTGCCGCTGTTGGCAAAGTTCGGGCGGATCTCCATGGAGGTGTAAACCTTCTGTCCGGCCTTAACCATGCTGACCAGCTCGTCGAGCGGGGCGATTTTGCCAAACAGCGCTTTTTTGCCATCGAGCGCAGAGCCATCGCTGATAATCTCCGCTTTAAGCGCGGTCACATCGCCGTAGCGTTTAAACAGGCTGTCAGGCAACAACCCCCGGATATGTTCGAGGTTAATGCGGCAGCCGTAGACGCGAGGGTCGAACGTGTCGGCCATATCCTGAAGATCGTCGCCACTGAGGACGCGACCGTCGCAGGTGTCACCCTCGACGCCGATACGAAACCATTTAGAAACTTTCTTTGCCATTGTTCAGGTGTCCTGATGTTGGGTTTTCGGGTCGGGTTTAGTTTCCCGACTCTGACCCGTATCAGCCACCGCTTGCGCTCCTGTTAGATCTGATACAACAGGCACTTAGCGCGAATAACCCCCTATTTCCTTAGCCTTGCCTCGTCACACCAAAAACGAGGCAAGCATGACCATTTCAACTGACCTTTCTCTGTTAAATGACCCGAGACGACAGGCGCGGCTGCTGTACTGGCAGGGGTTCGCCGTGCCGCAAATCTGCGACATGCTGCAGCTCAAGCGCCCTACCGTGCAGAGCTGGAAACAGCGGGATGGATGGGAAGAAATCGCGCCGATTAACCGCGTGGAATCGACATTAGAGGCGCGGCTTATCCAGCTCTACGCTAAGCCAGACCTGACCGCGCATGACTTCAAAGTCGCGGATTTTTTGTCGCGCCAGATGGAGCGGCTCGCGCGCATTAACCGCTACGGCCAGACCGGAAACGAGGTGGATTTAAACCCCAATATCGCCAGCCGTAACAAGGGGGATCGCAAAAAGCCGAAACGAAACTATTTCAGCGAGGAGGCCATAGAGAAACTGGAAGAAATTTTCTTCGACCAGTCGTTTGATTATCAGCTCCGCTGGCATAAAGCGGGGTTAGAGCACCGCATCCGCCACATCCTAAAATCGCGACAGATTGGCGCGACGTTCTACTTTGCGCGCGAGTCACTCCTGCGCGCGCTTAAGACCGGGCAAAATCAGATATTTTTATCGGCGAGTAAAACGCAGGCGTATGTGTTCCGAAAGTACATCATCGCCTTTGCCCGTCTGGTTGACGTCGACCTGTCAGGCGACCCGATCGTCATCGGCAACAATGGCGCTGAGCTGATATTTCTCGGTACCAATTCCAACACCGCGCAGAGCCATAACGGCGACCTGTATGTCGATGAAATTTTCTGGATCCCCAATTTCCAGAGGCTGCGCAAAGTCGCCTCCGGCATGGCGTCACAATCACACCTGCGCACAACCTATTTTTCGACCCCGTCGACGCTGGCGCATGGCGCTTACCCGTTCTGGTCAGGCGAGCTGTTTAACCGTGGCCGCAGCAACCGCGACGAACGTGTCGACATCGATATCAGTCATCAGGCGCTCGCCGGTGGCGTGCTGTGCGGAGACGGCCAGTGGCGGCAGATTGTCACCATTGAGGACGCGCTGGCCGGTGGCTGCACCCTGTTTAACCTCGACCAGCTTAAGCAGGAAAACAGCGCGGATGACTTCCGTAACCTGTTTATGTGCGAGTTCGTCGACGATAAGGCGTCGGTATTCCCGTTCGAGGAGCTGCAGCGCTGCATGGTCGATGCGATGGAGGAATGGGAGGACTTCGAGCCGTTCGCCGACCGTCCGTTTAACTGGCGTCCTGTCTGGATTGGCTATGACCCGTCACACACCGGCGACAGCGCAGGCTGTGCGGTACTGGCTCCGCCGCTGGTTGCCGGTGGCAAGTTCCGCATCCTTGAGCGTCACCAGTGGAAAGGTATGGACTTTGCCGCACAGGCCGAGGCCATCCGGGCGCTGACCGAGAAATACACCGTTGACTATATCGGCATCGATGCGACCGGCATCGGCCAGGGTGTTTACCAGCTCGTGCGCTCATTCTTCCCGGCGGCGCGCGCCATCCGCTACACGCCGGAAATGAAAACCGCAATGGTGCTGAAAGCAAAAGACACCATTCGCCGCGGGTGTCTCGAATACGACGCCGGTGCGACCGACATCACTCAGTCATTTATGGCTATCCGCAAAACCATGACCAGCAGCGGCCGCAGCGCGACCTATGAAGCCAGCCGCAGCGAGGAAGCCAGCCACGCGGATATCGCGTGGGCGACCATGCACGCACTGTTAAACGAGCCGCTTTCCGCCGGAAGCGGTATGCAATCAAGTTCAATTCTGGATATTAACTAAGATGAAAAAACGCCAAAACAAACAGCCAAAACAGACCAGCATGACCGCCAGCACGCCGCAGAAAATGGAGGCGTTCACCTTTGGCGAGCCGTCACCCGTTCTGGATCGCCGCGACATCCTCGACTATGTCGAATGCATCAATAACGGCAAATGGTACGAGCCGCCGGTCAACTTCTCGGGACTGGCAAAAAGCCTGCGCGCAGCCGTACACCACAGCTCCCCGATTTACGTCAAGCGCAACATTCTGACCAGCACCTTTATCCCGCACCCGTTGCTGTCCCGTCAGGACTTCAGCCGCCTTGTGCTTGATTATCTGGTGTTTGCCAACGGCTATCTCGAAAAGCGCATGAGCGTGACCGGCCAGCTCTTTAAACTGGAAACCTCCCCGGCCAAATACACCCGTCGTGGTGTCGAGGATGGCGTTTACTGGTACGTGTCGAGCTTTACCCACCCGCACCAGTTTGCCCCCGGTTCGGTGTTTCATCTGCTTGAGCCCGATATCAATCAGGAACTCTACGGGATGCCGGAATACCTGAGCGCGCTCAATTCCGCCTGGCTGAATGAGTCCGCCACGCTGTTTCGTCGCAAGTATTACCAGAACGGCGCGCACGCGGGCTACATCATGTACGTGACCGACGCGGCGCAAAGCAGCACCGACGTTGAGGCGCTGCGCTCCGCGATGCGCGACTCGAAAGGGCTCGGTAATTTCAAAAACCTGTTTTTCTACGCCCCGAACGGGAAACCGGATGGCATTAAGATCGTGCCGTTGAGTGAAGTCGCCACGAAGGATGATTTTTTTAACATCAAGAAGGTGAGCGCTGCTGACCTGCTCGATGCGCACCGCGTGCCGTTCCAGCTCATGGGCGGCAAGCCTGAAAATATCGGCTCGATGGGAGATATCGAGAAAGTGGCGCGGGTATTTGTGCGTAACGAGCTGACGCCGCTGCAGGAGCGGTTTAAAGAGATTAACGATTGGTTAGGGATGGAGGTGATCCGCTTTAAGGATTACAGCATCGAGACCGACTAAACCCGCCCAAAATGCCGCCTCCGGGCGGCACATCCTCAGAGCAAGCCAGACGCCGCACACGCGACGCAACCCCGCCACCGCCTGACAATTCAACCTCACCGCTCAGCACGCCACCACGACGCGCACAGACGCGCAAAATAAATCCTGTCACCACGTCTGGCGCGCAGTGCTATCCCCGCCTCGCCTGCCCGCTTAACGGGTCGCTTTTAATGCAGGTGCATCAGGAGTTCCGAGCCGCGCCAGCTCTGGCGCTGGCTGGCAAACGCTGGAATAAAAAAAGAATGCAAACTCATGCACCTGATTCATGCGCCGCTGAAAAGGAACAATAACCGGGAAAATGACATTAAAAAACCGGCATTCACGGTGCCGGTTTGAGGAAGATTTTGATCGTACATTCTGCCTGTGCGATTGCTGATGCATACATTTGCAACAATCAACAGAATCAATGACATCTATCAAATTTTTAAAACAAGGGTTAACGTATTGATATAGATCCTTTTATTTGTGCATTCTAATGTGATTTAACAGATGTTTAATAACGTTCATGAGCTCATCTTTACTGGCTTTTTCGACCATTTTCGCGGTGTAGCTTTCGATCTCACGAGAGCTCAGATCGTTGTTTAGGGCCATTACAGTCAGAGTCTTTGCCCAATAGACAAACGAATCTTTACTAGATGATAGGGAATTATGCATGCCCAAGAACCTCGAATTGTTTAACCAACAGACTGCAGAAATCTTTGCATTGTTATGGGAGAACTTTCCTGTAGCGCAGGTTATAACCTACGAAAAGTTCAACGCCTCGCTACCTGATGACTACTTTGACCAGCTTAACTCACCGGAAATGAAAGCATTGAACCAATTGCGTTGTGTGGTTGAGGGAACATTCACCTTTCTTCAAGAAAACGGCTATATCCAGTATGAAACAGATCATCAATCTTATTTTCGAGATGTACGTCTTACCGAAAAAGCACTCTCCGTGCTAAACAAAAAACCTGATGCTCTGAGTGGAAATGAAAAAATGGGAGATAAAATTATTAATGCGGTAAAAGATGGCACACCTGGAGTTATAGCAGGTGCGGTGACAAATTTGCTAACACTCGGTGTGAATTTGATAACAAGCTGACGAACTAGATTTATTGCTACCCATCCTCATCAGCATTTAAATCTATTTAAATGCTGATGAGGTTGTTATAAGGTTTTTCAACAAAGCTAGAAAAGCAATTGATATAATGTAAATTTTAATTTGCAGTATTACTCTTTAAAGTAAGCACTTTCGATTTGTAACGCTGCTCAATAACTCCCATTGAATGTAAACGCCCAAAAAGCGTTTTTGCAATTGAGGTTTCCTTTGCATTTTCTGCATCTTTAATTATTTTCCAGTACTCAATATCCCTAGCCATCAATCGATGTTGTTCATTCCTAACTTTCAAGTGATTGCCTAAAACAATCACTCCGGTTACTAACTTAGGTTTATCTTTGGAATACAATTTTGTCTTTGTTGGATGCATAACGTGACCATGCTTACTAATAATTTTGCGCGTTACAGCACAGAATAATCTATTAACGTTAGCGCCAGAGAATGTAAGGTCGTCAACATACACAGTCATTTCAATCTTCAATTTTTGGCACAACTCGTGTATTTCATCAAACATTCTTGAATTTGCAAAAAAAGCCAAAGGCATACTAATTCTACTGCCTGTTGGTAAACGGTCATGACAAGTGCATATGTGAGATAAAATATCCGCAACATCACAAGACATTTTCATCACTGAATAGAAAAAAGAAAAAATCATCAACCTTGTTGTTGATGGAAAAAAGGCTTTGATGTCAGTAGTCATCATTTTTTCATTGTTAAGATGCGCTCGGGCATTGGTCACGTTAGAACATGCTTTCTTACCTGAGTGAAGATATAGCGGCAAACTAATGCGTGATAATAAACTAGCAATGCGAGTATGAACAACATCTAATTCTTCTAGAGGTTTTTGTATTTTTCGAGACTTACCTTTTTTAGATAATTGTTCAAAAATAGAATAATTACCTTCATCTTTCTTCAGGATTGAAAAATCACTAATATTAACACAAAGAAGTGCTGCAAGTTTTTTTTTGCTTTTAAGTTTATAAAATGGTGAATCCATCACACCATAAGATTTGTTTTTAGTGGAAATTTTAAGCTTTTTCCGTTTTTTCATTTCTTTTATTCACCCACTCCAGGATATCCAGAATTTTATCAGCCAGATTTAGACGTAACCGCTTAGACAAACGACCTTGTGTACCTAATGATTCTGAAAAAAAGACTAAAGATGTTACAGGTATGTCGAAATGAATAGCATAGCGCTGTAAAATTTCTACTGAAGGTGATGTGATGCCGCTTTCAAACTCTACTATTTTTTCTTTAGGAATACCCAAAGATGCTGATAACTCAACTAATGACTCTTTATGGTATTGCCTTATCAAACGAAGGGCTTTATGTAACATTAGGCAACTCCACGAAATTGAAACTAGGGAGGACGCATCACATATCTCCCCCTTCCAAATAGTCCACTAAACGTGTGATTAAATCAAACAGTCGAATACCCCATTTAACCGCTTCCCACGCATACGCAGCCCACTTTTTCCGGTTTGACTTGCTCTGCGCCTGCTGTTCGTTGGTTAATTTATCATTTTTCATGATTTTCTCCTTATGCCCACGGTGTGCAAACGTATGTTCGCTCAAGCACCGTGGTTCGCCCTCATAAGGATGAGATTGAACAGCACTAGCCCCCTGCTCCACGAACCCTTGGTCGCCCAAAGGGTTCGTATACCCATACGCCATACCATCTGGAGCAGCGATAACTCTGACGAGCGACGTCGCTTAGGTGCTCTGAGGCGTTGCGCGGGGTAAAAGTTAGAAAGCATCAGCTTTCCACGGGTAATAAATACCCAATTGGTGGCGATTTATCTCACTAACTAACCAATGCATGCATCATAGCAAGAAATTTTCTTCGCTTAATATACAACACTATAACTTATAGAAGTTACAACCTATAAATTAATAACAAAAGAGTATAAACCTCATTTCTTTCGAAGATAGAAGTTAAAAATACGAACCTATCCAATCATCCGCCACCGCGTAATTAAATATTTTATCGCCATAAATCACCGTTGCCCCACGCGCCAGCGCATCGAGCTCCCACCGTTCCGGGGTAATGCCCTCCTGCGCCAAATCGAAACGAATTTTTGCGACGCGATCCCTTTCGGGCTTTGTCATCCTGGCTGATGGCGCTTGCTCGCTGGCTTTGAGAGGCGCATTGCTTCTTTGCTGTCGATTTTTGCGCGGTGCGCCAGCTTTTAACGCCCCGTTAAGTACCTTCACGACGTCCGGCTCATTCCAGCCAATAACCCCGCGCTCAATCAGATTTAACACCGCTGCGGCTTGCTCAGACGGTGTAGGGATCATAACTGGATCGCCACCGCCGGTGAGCTTTCCACAGTTATTGACAGGACTCCGAGGCGCGGCAGAGCCGCTTTTTAAGGTCAAAGGCTCAACGACCAAAACCTTTGGAACAATGCGCCATTCGGCTGTACGGGTTACATGGACACGGTGAGCCCCGAGGTGAGGGGCATAAATCCCGATAACTCTCTCGATATCTTCCTCATATTCGTTGACCTCATCCGTCAGCTTTCGGGCGACCCTGACGGCCTGAGCATCACGCGGCATATTTGCCCCGCCCTGCGCGATGATATACAGGTCAAAATCGCCCTTATCTGCAGCCGCTCGCGCAGCCTCGACACGGTCGTCAAACTCGCTGGCGATACTCACGCCGCGCGGCAGCTTGCGCAGTTCGCGGTAAGCGCCCATTGTCGGGAGGCCAATCGGTTTAAACTGAGGGATGCGCCATGTAGACGCCCATGCGGTGACGGCTGCGGCCGTGTCTTTCAGGGGCTTGCCGGTGTCGTGGTCGAGCTGGCCGTCGAGCGCGTAGCCGTCGATATTTTTGGCAATGTATTTAGCGATGTAACCCGCCGCACCGCCCTGATTAAGATGACGGGACTCAAAGCGCTGTTTTGCCGCGCCCTTTTCGTGCCCGTCCTCTTTAAGGGCATAACGACGCATAATTTCGTTAATGGCTTTACGTTGACCGGGTTTGCAAAAAAGCATCATGTGCCAGTGTGGCGTGCCGTCGTGGTGCGGCTCGACAACACGCATCCCGTAAACTTCTAAATCGTTATCTTTGAACGCAGTGCGCATGAGGCTCCAGATTCGGCAAAGATAGCGCTGGCCGTCTTTGGGCGTGAATGCGGTTTCGTTCCAGCTGTGATTGAGCTGTACCGTTTTGCTTTCACCTTTGCCGACCTGACGAGTCGGGTGATACTTCGACGGCGTGGTCAGCGTGATAAACATTCCCACATCACCAACGCTGGCCGCGTAACGTTCAATCCCGGCGATGGTATTCATCAGCTCCATACGACGTATTTCAGGGTTTGAGATACTCCCCATGACCTTACTGATGAGGTCGATACGTTCGCCGGTGACTTTGTTTTCCAGCTCGCATGATTTGAGGTATTCAAGATTAGCCAGGCGGCGCGCGTGAACATCGCGGATCGCCCTTTTGCTGGCGTAAGGTGAGCGGTCTTTATTGACCTCACCGGCAGCGATGAGCAGCGCCTCGCACCAGCGCATACGCTGCGCCTTGAGCTGGTTAACCCACCACTCATCCTTAATCAGTCGGGAAATAGCGGAAAATGCCATGCGGATCGTCATCTGACCCTTACGGTATTTTTTCCAGTACATCGGGGTGATGTTAAATGCGCGAGCAATACCGGCCACTTGCCCGTATAGGTGCGACTGAGCTTCATCGGTGAAAAGTGTCTCTTTCCCGCCGTGAGCCTCCGCCCATGCGTCGCTTAACTCCTCGTATTTGCTCCAGAGCTGAGAGGCAATCCTGGCCGCAAATTTCCTGAGCTCTTTGTCATTCATATCTGGTAAGCGCGCATACTGGTCGCGCTCGGACAGAAACCCAATCGAGGCGGTTTCATTCATCCCGCACAACTCATTAACACGCTCAAGACGCGGCAGCAGCTTGCGCTCAAATGTGTTTTTAAGGAAATACAGCCCACCTAAAGGGCTCTTTTTACGGCGGATGAAGTTATAACGCGATGTAAACAGCGTTTGCAGGAAAAACGGCAGACGGTCAATCCGGTTTAAAACACCTTGCACCTGACGGAGTTCGGCACGTGTAAGGGGTCTGTCGCGGCCAATGGCTTCTTTGGTGACGTTATTCCAAGGATAAGCACCAACGAATGAATCACTGGCGCCCTTCAAAAAAGGTGGTGGTGGCGAGGGGGCAACACGCCCCCGAGGTTCGTTGGACATACTATTTAAAGGCGTCCAGACATTGCTTCCCCATGCGTTCAATCCGAGCTTCCAAAGCTGAGAAGCCGGTAAGATCGCTTGTCAAAAGATCATGCAAAACCAAGCCTGAGATAAGCTTAGGGATAGTTGGGTAGTAACCCACAACGTCCAACCATTCCTTACCTTCATTCTTCCCGGAAGTAGCGGTCTTTTTTTCCTGCAATATGAATTGATAGCGGTCACTGGTGATGACGTACTGGTTATTAATCTCGATGTGTATGCTCATTTTTGCTTCCTGTTAAAAGTGGTTAGCCAGCTCTACCGAAAATTGCGTTGTGTAACTTTTCCGACTCCTGACCTAATAACTCGATAATCTCGGTGCGATTAAGTTCTGACTTACTGATGTGCGCGATAAGCCCGTCAAACTGAGAAGATAAACGGGTCGCCGTGTCGCGCTGTGCCTCGCTTGCTGCCTGCGCCAGATGTGCCGAGGACATCCCCCGCTGCGCTGTATTTTGTTTTTGCATTTGCCTATCTCCGGACAAAAGGAGTCCCCACGCTGTAAGGCGCGTAATTAGTCGAATCCAGATTAATTAATGTAAATACTGCTCAGGTTTTACCGAGGTTAAAATGGTTGGTGCGTACTCAAAAAGGCTGAACAGCTCTCGCAGAGCGCGGAAAAGTTTGTCGCGCCAATAACAGCCCTCTTCATTCAAACGCCAGTGCGGCATCATAAATTCCTGCTCTGTCAGTCCCGCATGAAGAAACAGTGATCGCCTTTGGCTAACGGTCAGGCGGCTGATGAAAGTTGCTTTTGACACGCCAAGTTGGCGGTGCCGGGCGAATGCATTTCTCAATTCATCAAGCGCGCAAACAAGACGCTCACGATCGGCTTCGGTCATTTCCTCTAAGCGCATGACAGAGTGACGCTGTTTTAATTGAGCGTGGAAACAAACCGTAAGACGCTCCCGCTCCATCATCTGATTGTAAAAATCGCAAGTGTCCTGCCAGCGAGGCTGAGCCAGATACTTGCAGACCAGACCGCGAAGTGCTGTTGGTTGTTTCTGGATCACATCAAGTGTCATTACCGTCATAACCACAGTCCTCTCTTTTTGACCAAACGACGAAGCTTCTCGATAACACCCGTCTTACGGGTTCGGATGATGATGCCCTTACGTCCACGACCGTGAGTGATAGTGAAGTTGGTAGGTTTAGGACTTTCTCTTCGAAGCAACTGTGCAATACAGCGAGGTTCACTATTCATACTGGCTCCCCTAATCCGAGCCACATCAGCCAACCATCACGAATTTCCTTCGGACGGCTGTCATATGCCATCTTCATCCCCTTGTTCCAGGCAGGCAGATAAACCCAATATTCCCCTGCGCGCCCACTCGTTGACTGCGGATCAGTCATCTCGACTACAGGAAGCTTCCCCTTTTCAATCATGCCTTTAACGGCTGCAGGTGTTTTACCAATAAGGCGCGCGAATTCCTGGTATGGAACGGCGTCGCTCACACTATCAATGACCCTATTCATTTGTGAGTATTCCTCGTTAGTGTTTTAATTGCTCCTAATGGCTATTAATTGCCATATTGGAGCCATTAGTTTGCGATAACGAATTGAAGATTACTCCGTTATCGTTTTTCTATCAATAGTGGAGTGTTAATTACGATGATACCCGTAAATGAAAAGCTAGCGATCATGCGTGAGTCAGAACGTATGAATAGGAAAGAATTCAGTGACTTAACAGGCGTTCCATACAGCTCTCTTTCGAGTTACGAGAAGGGTGTAAAAGATATGGGCATACAGGCAGTGATGAAGATTTTGAATCATCCTCAGTTCAAAAAATACACTATGTGGTTCATGACAGAGACGATATCACCTGAAGCTGGGCAGATTGCACCGGCTCTCGCGCACTTTGGGCAGCAGACAACAACGTCATCCCACTCAGACCAGAAAACTGGCTAACTATTTATGGCGCTTATTTGTGCAGTAAATGCACAGTGAGTTTTTGCTATTTAAATCAGGACATTGAAGTACGCAGTAACATCATCGGGAGGCTTTATGTCTGTTAAAAAGCTCGATGATGGTCGATATGAAGTGGACATTAGACCGACCGGGCGTAACGGAAAACGCATCCGTCGGAAGTTCGACAAGAAAAGCGAGGCGATGGCTTTTGAAAAGCATACTCAATATAACCATCACTCAAAGGAATGGCTTTCAAAACCAACGGACAAACGCCAATTGTCGGAACTGAAAGAGTTATGGTGGAAGCTGAAAGGTAAACATGAGGAGCACGGTCAATCGTATCTCAGGAAAATTGAGCGTTTCGAAACGATGACCGGAAACCCGTGCGCTTTCCAGATCACCAAGAGCCTGATAACGCAATATTGTGCTCAACGTCGGGGTGAAGGTATTAAGCCAACTACCATCAACCGCGATCTGATCACGCTAGGTGGGATGTTCACAACCCTGATTGAGTCAGAACTGTATAACGGTGAGCATCCATTCAGGGGATTCAAAAAACTGAAAGAGCAGACAGCCGAAACGGGCTATCTCACTCTTGAGGAAATTGACGCCTTACTTGCTGCGCTCTCAGGTGATAATCGTAAAATTGCGGTTTTGTGTTTGAGTACCGGAGCAAGATGGGGAGAAGCTGCGCGATTGAAGGCGGAGAATGTGATTCATAACCGGGTGTCTTTCGTTAAGACGAAAACCAACACACCGCGCACGGTCCCGATCTCTGATGACGTTGCGGCTTACGTAGTCGGCAAAACACGAGGTTTTCTGTTTCCTGAGGCCAGTTATGCTGACTTCAGGCGAACCCTCAAAGAAGTTAAGCCCGATTTACCGGCCGGACAAGCAACACATGCGCTACGACACTCTTTCGCGACGCACTTTATGATTAACGGGGGCAACATCATCACACTGCAGAGGATCTTAGGTCATACGAAAATTGCGCAGACAATGGTCTATGCGCACTTCGCTCCTCAGTACCTGCAGGACGCGATTTCGCTTAACCCTTTGAAGGGTGCTAATGGTGGTCAGAGTGTCCACAATGTGTCCACACCCTAGCCGCTTTTTATGGCTTTTGACTGCTAGTAGTAAAACGTGAAGCCTTGTCTGGCGCGGTTTTCCAGTTACGCCAGACATTAAAAAGGCTCCCGCAGGAGCCTTTCATCAATCAGTGCAGCGACGCTAACCTCGCCGCAAACCCGACAAACAGCAGCCCTATCAGCCCGTTCCCCAGCTTTGCAAGTTTCTTTTTCGTTTTGAGATAGCGCGTGACAAATGCACCGGAGAAGATCAGGAAGCTCATGTACATGAAGCTTATCAACTCAAGCGTCGTCGCGAGGATAAGGAAAGAGGTACCGGTGTTCTGCGCATTCACGTCAATGAACTGAACAAAGAACGAGACGTAGAACAGAATCGCTTTTGGATTCGTCAGGCTCAGCACCAGCGAACGTTTCATGATCGTGCTGGCAGGCTCGGTGCCGCTTTCCTGAGCGTGATTCTGGCGGGTAATGACCGACCAGAGCATTTTGCCGCCCAGCCACAGCAGGTAGAAGGCGCCGAGATAACGCACGATATTAAACAGTACCGGTGTGGTCTGGATTAATGCCGCGACGCCCGCCCAAGCAAGAAACATCAGCACCGCATCGCCGATAAATACACCCGTGGCGGCCAGGTACCCTTTTTTAACGCCGTGTCCAATTCCAGTTTTAAGCACAAACAGGGTATTTGGCCCCGGTACCAGCACGATAAAAAACGCGCCAACAACATACGTCCAGAAATTCAGTACGCCAAACTCCGCAAACACTTCTTCTCCCTCCTTTTGCTCAACACAACAGGAATAGCGCTGCAACCACGCTACTCCCAAAAATCAGACCTTATAAAATCAGCGGGCACCATTACGGTGCCCTCATGGTACTCAGATATCTTGGACGGCGAACAGCAACGCGTTGCGGTGCCGGGTCATTCCACATTTTCTGATGGCGTGAATACGCATATTGCGGCGGGATTGTGCTTCCAGCCAACGAGCCTTGCGACGACTCACCTGTCGCAACATGCGCCAGCGCCCTACTTCTGTTCTACTGCGCTTCATGTCTACAACTCTTTCTCAAACAGAGACGCCATTATAAACCCAACCCGGCTGCAAACCAGCGCTTTTACCTGGCGTTTTTATTTGCCAGATGAATCCTGATGCGTACACTCATAACAATACGCTTTCAAAAGGATTTTTTTAACTATGACAACCTTCTACACCGTGGTGAGTTGGCTGGTCATTTTGGGATACTGGCTGTTAATCGCGGGTGTGACGTTACGCATCCTGATGAAGCGCAGAGCCGTACCCTCTGCCATGGCCTGGCTTCTGATCATCTACATCCTGCCGCTGGTGGGAATTATCGCCTATCTCTCTTTCGGTGAGCTTCATCTCGGTAAACGCCGCGCCGAGCGGGCCCGCGCCATGTGGCCCTCCACCGCGAAGTGGCTGAACGACCTTAAAGCCTGCAAGCATATCTTTGCCGAGGAGAACAGCAGCGTCGCCTCGTCACTGTTTAAGCTGTGCGAGCGCCGTCAGGGGATTGGCGGCGTTAAGGGTAATCAGCTCCAGCTGCTGACCTCGTCCGACGACGTTATGCAGGCGTTAATCCGCGATATCCAGCTGGCGCGTCATAATATCGAGATGGTTTTCTATATCTGGCAGCCCGGCGGGATGGCTGACCAGGTCGCGGAATCCCTGATGGCCGCGGCGCGACGCGGCATTCACTGCCGTCTGATGCTTGACTCTGCGGGCAGCGTGGCATTTTTCCGCAGTCCCTGGGCAGGGATGATGCGCAATGCCGGTATCGAAGTGGTCGAGGCGCTGAAGGTTAACCTCCTGCGCGTGTTTCTGCGCCGGATGGACCTTCGTCAGCACCGTAAAATGATCATGATCGATAACTATATTGCCTACACCGGCAGCATGAACATGGTTGACCCGCGCTTCTTTAAACAGGACTCGGGCGTGGGCCAGTGGGTGGATTTGATGGCGCGCATGGAGGGGCCGATTGCCACCTCGATGGGCATCGTCTACTCCTGCGACTGGGAGATAGAGACCGGCAAACGCATCCTCCCGCCACCACCGGACGGCAATATTATGCCGTTTGAAGAGGCCAGCGGTCACACTATTCATACCATTGCTTCCGGGCCGGGCTTCCCGGAGGATTTGATTCATCAGGCGCTGCTGACGGCGACCTACTCGGCGCGTGAATATCTGATCATGACGACGCCCTACTTTGTTCCCAGCGATGACCTCCTGCACGCGATCTGTACCGCGGCGCAGCGCGGCGTCGATGTGAGCATTATTTTGCCGCGCAAAAATGACTCCCTTCTGGTGGGCTGGGCCAGCCGGGCATTCTTTAGCGAACTGCTGGCTGCAGGGGTGAAGATCTACCAGTTCGAAGGTGGATTGCTCCACACCAAAAGCGTGCTTGTCGACGGCGAGTTAAGCCTGGTGGGAACGGTGAACCTGGATATGCGCAGCCTGTGGCTCAACTTTGAAATCACGCTGGTTATTGATGATGCCGGCTTTGGCGGCGATCTCGCGGCGGTGCAGGATGATTATATCTCCCGCTCGCGGCTGCTGGATGCCAGACTGTGGGTAAAACGTCCGCTGTGGCAGAGAATTGCCGAACGACTGTTTTACTTCTTTAGTCCGTTGCTGTAAAACGTGCCCAACGATGTTAAACAGGTAGTCATCATGGAAATGGATCTGAACAATCGCCTGACCGAAGACGAAACGCTCGAGCAGGCCTATGACATTTTTCTCGAACTGGCGGTTGATAACCTCGATCCCGCAGACGTGATCCTCTTTAATCTGCAGTTCGAAGAGCGCGGCGGTGCCGAACTGTTCGACCCTTCAGAAGACTGGGCTGAGCATGTGGATTTCGACCTGAACCCTGACTTCTTCGCCGAAGTGGTGATCGGGCTGGCCGATGAAGACGGTGGCGAAATTAATGATATCTTCGCTCGCGTCCTGCTCTGCCGTGAGAAAGACCACAAGCTGTGCCATATTCTCTGGCGCGAATAATAAAAAAGGCTGCGATTGCAGCCTTTTTTATTTACTCCGGCAACGGATTTCCGCAGCGGTGACAAAAACGCGCGTTGAGTTCATGTTCCCCCTGATGACATCGCGGACATTTGCGCTGCTGCTTGCGGCTCTGAAATGCGCTGCTCATGTGCGTGGTAATCAGCCCGGTCGGAATGGCAATGACCGAATAGCCAATCAAAATCAGCACTGAGGCCACAATTCGCCCCAGCGGCGTATGGGGCGTGATATCCCCGTACCCCACGGTCGTTACGGTCACGATCGCCCAGTAGACGGACGCATTGAGCGTCGTAAAGCCATATTTCGGCCCCTCAATCAGATACATCAGTGCGCCAAAAACAATCATGACAATGGCAATAAACGAATAGAACAGAATAAGCTGATGACGGGCGCTGACGATTGCGCTCCAGAATATGCGCAGTGAGGGCATAAAGCGCAGTAATTTCAGAATACGTAATACGCGAATAACGCGCATCGCTCGCCAGGCAAAGACATAGCTCAGGCTGATTTCCGGCCACAGCCACATGACGTAGAGCGGCAGAATGGTGGCTAAATCGATAAATCCCCAGAAGCTGAAAACATATCGGGCCGGGTTAGGCCAGGCAATCACTCGGAGGAGATATTCAGCGGTAAACACCAGGGTAATCGCCAGCTCAAGCCAGACAAAGACATGCCATTCGTCAAACGTCAGGTGGTATTGCGTCCCGGCACCCGATTCAATAAAGATGATAACCACGCTGAGGAGCGCAAATAAACCACAAAGACCCTCGAAGCGCCGTCCGGATACCGTTTCGGGATCGAATAAAACATGATAAAGCCGCCGACGGGCTGACGTGAATAAACGCGACACAGTGACCTCGCAAAAAATAAGGGCTGACATCATGTCAGCCCTTGCGATTATAACGGGTCTACTTTCAGGCAGGAAACCGCATGTCGGAAACTGCCTTCCAGAACCGGCCGCGTTTTCGCACATTCCGGCCCGGCCATTGGGCAGCGCGTGCGGAAGACGCAGCCCGACGGCGGGTTAATCGGTGAAGGCAATTCCCCTTCCAGAAGCTGGATGGTCTTATTCTTTTCCAGATCGGGATCGGGGATCGGCACCGCCGACATCAGCGCTTTGGTGTAAGGGTGCAGCGGATTGTGGTACACCTCGTCATAGGTGCCCAGCTCCACGGCGTGCCCCAGATACATCACCAGCACGCGGTCAGAGATGTGTTTCACCACGGCCAGGTCATGCGCGATGAAGATCAGCGACAGCCCCATTTCGCGCTGCAGCTTCTGCAGCAGGTTAACCACCTGCGCCTGAATGGAGACGTCGAGCGCGGAAACCGGCTCATCACAGATAATCAGCTTCGGTTCGAGGATCAGGGCGCGCGCAATACCAATACGCTGACACTGACCGCCAGAGAACTCGTGAGGATAGCGGTTGATGAGGTTAGGCAACAGCCCGACTTTCAGCATCATCGCCTTAACGCGATCGCGCACTTCCTGGCGGGACATCTTCGGATGATAGGTCCGCAGCGGCTCGGCAATAATCTCACCGATGGTCATACGCGGGTTTAATGACGCCAGCGGATCCTGGAAAATCATCTGGATATCGCTGCGCACGTCGCGCCACTCGTCGGGCTTCATGCCCAGCAGATCTTTACCCAGCCAGGCCACTTTGCCGTCGGTGGCTTTTACCAGACCGATAATGGCGCGCGCAAAGGTCGATTTACCGCAGCCGGACTCGCCCACCACGCCCAGGGTTTCCCCTTCGTACAGACGCAGCGTGACGCCGTCCACCGCTTTCAGGGTCTTCGACGGCTGCCAGAACCACTGTTTGCCGTCCTTGATGTCGAAATGCACTTTAAGGTCAGCAATTTCGAGCAGGACATTGCGTTTTTCATCTAATGCGTTCATACCAGCTCCTCCTGCGGCTTAAAGCAGGCGCGCAGACGGCCTGGTGCAAACTCTTCCAGCGGCGGTGCGCTGTTGCAGATTTCCATCGCGTGCGGACAGCGCGGCTGGAACGGACAGCCTTTCGGCAGGCGCAGCAGGTTTGGCGGGTTGCCCGGAATAGTAAGCAGAGATTCTCCTTCCGCATCGAGACGCGGCACCGCGTTCAGCAGACCAATCGAGTAAGGATGGGCTGGCTGATAGAACACCTCACGCGCTTTGCCGTATTCCATGGTACGACCGGCATACATCACCAGCACTTTGTCACAGATGCCCGCCACCACGCCCAGGTCGTGGGTGATCATGATAATCGCCGTGTTGAACTCACGCTTCAGCTCGTTCAGCAGGGTCATGATTTGCGCCTGAACGGTAACGTCCAGCGCGGTGGTCGGTTCGTCGGCAATCAGCAGTTTTGGCCGACACAGCAGCGCCATCGCAATCATCACGCGCTGACGCATACCGCCGGAGAACTCGTGCGGGAACATACGCATGCGCTTGCGCGCTTCCGGCATTTTCACCGCATCGAGCATTTTGACCGACTCTTCAAAGGCTTCGGCTTTGCCCAGACCTTTGTGCAGCATCAGGACTTCCATCAGCTGCTCACCGACGCGCATGTACGGGTTCAGCGAGGTCATCGGATCCTGGAAAATCATCGAGATCTGCTCGGCGCGCAGCTTGTTCAGCTCTTGCTCCGGCAGGTTGAGGATTTCACGACCGTTGAATTTCGCGGAACCGCCAATCACACCGTTAGCGGCCAGCAGGCCCATTAACGCAAAGGCGGTCTGGGATTTACCGGAACCAGATTCCCCCACGATACCGAGCGTTTCACCCGCGCGCAGGTTGAAGTTGAGATCGTTCACGGCGGTCACATCCCCGTCCGGGGTCTTAAAGGTGACGCGAAGATCTTTGACGTCCAGCAGAAGGTCGCTCCGCTGCTGCGCCTGTGGCGCGGTTGCCGTTTCAATCATTGTCATGACGGCGCTCCTTAACGGTCTTTCGGGTCGAGGGCATCACGCAGGCCATCGCCGATAAAGTTAAAACAAAACAGGGTAACGACCAGGAAACCCGCCGGGTATAACAGCAGCCACGGTGATACTTCCATTGAGTTTGCACCGTCACTCAGCAGCGCGCCCCAACTGCTCAGCGGCTCCTGCGTACCCAGACCGAGGAAGCTCAGGAAGGATTCAAACAGGATCATGCTTGGTACCAGCAGTGAGGCATAGACCACCACCACGCCAAGCACGTTAGGAACGATATGGCGAACCACGATATTCCCGGTAGAGACACCGCCGACCTGCGCGGCTTCGATAAACTCTTTGCGTTTGAGGCTCAGCGTCTGGCCGCGAACAATACGCGCCATATCCAGCCATGACACCATCCCGATGGCCACGAAGATCAACAGGATATTCTGACCAAAGAAGGTCACCAGCAGGATGACGAAGAACATAAACGGGAAGGAGTTCAGGATTTCCAGCAGACGCATCATCACCGAGTCCACTTTGCCGCCAAGGTAGCCGGACAGTGAGCCATAGAGCGTCCCGACGATCACCGCCACCAGCGCGGCAGCAATCCCGACCATCAGCGAGATACGCCCACCGATAGCGACACGCACCAGCAGGTCACGTCCGGATGAGTCCGTGCCAAAATAGTGGCCAGACTCCATATCCGGCGCGCTGGACATCATGCCCCAGTCGGTGTCGAAATAGGTAAATTGCGACAGCATCGGGGCAAGGGTCACAAACAGCGCGATGATCACCAGAACCACCAGACTCGCCACCGCCGCACGGTTGTGCATAAAGCGACGACGCGCGTCCTGCCAGAGGCTACGACCTTCCACTTCCAGTTTTTCACTGAAGTTTTCCAGCGCCTCGCTGTTTTTCTTACTCAACATCATGGCGTGCTCCAGTTAGTAACGGATTTTCGGGTCGATGACGGCATACAGCACATCGACGATAGCGTTAAAGAGAATGGTCAGCGCACCGACGAGAATGGTCAGGCTCAGTACCAGCGAATAGTCGCGGTTAAGCGCGCCGTTCACAAACAGCTGGCCAATGCCCGGCAGGCCGTAAATGGTTTCGATAACCATCGAGCCGGTGATGATCCCGACGAATGCTGGTCCCATGTAGGAGAGCACGGGCAACAGCGCCGGTTTGAGCGCGTGGCGGAAGATAATCCGACGCATCGGCAGCCCTTTCGCGCGCGCGGTACGAATGAAGTTCGA
The DNA here is from genome assembly GCF_052983755.1 of Enterobacter sp. CFEC122. NCBI lineage: Bacteria > Pseudomonadati > Pseudomonadota > Gammaproteobacteria > Enterobacterales > Enterobacteriaceae > Enterobacter > Enterobacter sp. CFEC122. Next base: position 22,482 of record NZ_JBRIQR010000009.1, read on the forward strand.
GTGCAGCACTTCGATCATTGAACCACGGGTGATACGCGCGATACTGGCGATGTACGCCAGGGATAATGCCACCATTGGCAAAATCATGAACTTTAATGCCCCGCCGTTCCAGCCGCCGCCAGGCAGCCACTTCAGCGTAATGGCAAATATCATCACCAGTAATGGCGCGACAACGAAGCTGGGTATGACTACCCCGGTCATTGCCACCCCCATTACGGCATAATCCCATTTGGTATTTTGTCTGAGCGCGGCGATGACGCCTGCGGTGACCCCGAAAACGATCGCCAGAATGAATGCCGCAGCACCCAATTTCGCCGAAACCGGGAAGCTGGACGCCACCAGGTCGTTAACGGAATAGTCTTTATATTTAAATGACGGTCCAAAATCACCGTGGGCCAGCTGCTTCAGGTAATTGAAGTACTGGGTAGAGATAGGATCGTTTAAGTGGTATTTCGCTTCGATATTCGCCATCACTTCTGGCGGCAGCGTACGCTCACCGGTAAATGGACTTCCCGGCGCAAGGCGCATCATGAAGAAGGAAATCGTGATGAGAATAAATAGCGTTGGAATCGCTTCAAGACAGCGACGTAGGATAAATTTCAACATTGCCCGTACCTTCTGGCGTGTGCCTATATAATGTGACGTTGGTTAGACACCGTGGGGCGAGCACGCCCGCCCCACTCATTGCCATTAATGCTTGATAATATACAAGTTTTTAACGTAGATATTATCCATCGGGTCTTTACCGGTGTACCCACCTACCCACGGTTTCACCAGACGGGCGTTAACGTAGTAGTAAACCGGAACGATCGCGGAATCTTTATCCAGCTGCTGCTCAGCTTTCGAGTACAGTTCAGTACGCTGTGCTTCGTCAGTGGTTTTCAGCGTGTCAGCAATCAGCTTGTCAAACGCCGGGCTCTTATAGTGCGCGGTGTTGTTTGAGCTGTCGCTCAGCATGGTGTTCAGGAAGGAGGTCGGTTCGTTATAGTCCGCACACCAGCCGGCACGCGCCACGTCAAAGGTGCCCTGATGACGGCTGTCGAGGAAGGTCTTCCACTCTTGGTTCTCCAGCTTCACGTTCGCGCCCAGGTTCTTTTTCCAGATCGAGGCGACGGCGATAGCCAGTTTTTTGTGCAGATCCGACGTGTTGTACAACAGGCTGAAGGTCAGCGGCTTATCGGCGGTATAGCCCGCTTCGGCCAGCAGTTTCTTCGCTTCTGCGTTACGCTGTTCCTGCGTCTGTTTGAACCAGTCTGGCTCGGTCAGTTTTGCGCCATCGGTGTAAGGAGGGGTATAGCTGTATGCCGGCAGATCGCCCTGGTTTTTCACTTTGTTCACGATGATATCGCGATCCAGTGCCAGCTTCAGCGCAGTACGAACACGTACGTCGGTGAACGGTGCTTTCTGGTTGTTGATTTCATAGTAGTAGGTGCACAGGTACGGGTCGACGTGAACTTCTTTCGGGATCTCTTTCTTCAGCTTCTGGAACAGTTCAATCGGCATGTTGTTATAGGTCATGTCGATTTCGCCGCTGCGGTAGCGGTTGACGTCAGTCACTTCGGAAGAAATTGGCAGGTAGGTCACCTGATTAATCACGGTTTTAGCGTTGTCCCAGTATTGCGGGTTACGCTCAAGCACCATACGCTCGTTGACCACCCAGTCTTTCAGCTTATAGGCGCCGTTGGTCACGATATTGGCAGGCTGGGTCCATTTTTCACCAAATTTTTCCACCGCGGATTTTGGTACCGGGGAGACGGACGGGTGCACCAGCAGCTTATAGAAGTACGGAACAGGTTCGCTCAACGTGACTTCGAAGGTATTGGCATCGATCGCTTTAACGCCCAGATCGGTGATCGGTTTTTTGCCCGCGATGATGTCATCAATATTGGCAATATGGCCATATTGCAGGTAGCTCGCATACGGAGAGGCGGTCGTTGGATTCGCCAGACGCTGCCAGCTATAAACGAAATCTTCAGCCGTGACCGGCGTACCGTCGGACCATTTCGCATCTTTACGCAGATGGAAGGTCCAGACTTTGAAATCTTTGTTTTCCCATTTTTCTGCCACGCCCGGTGCCGGGTGGCCGTCTACGTCAGTGACCAGCAGGCCTTCGAACAGGTCGCGGTTAACGTTAGACTCAGGAACACCTTCAATTTTGTGCGGGTCAAGAGACTGAACTTCCGCACCGTTGTTACGCACCAGCGTCTGCTTCTCCGCCAGCTGAACACCTGCAGGAACGTCCGCAGCCATTGCAGCGTTTCCCGCGATTAGCGCAGTTAAAATCCCCGCCGCTACCAGATTTTTTTTTGTGATGATGGACATTGTGTTGATACTCCACTCATTATAATGACTGGCCTTCGCCAGCTGTGTAATCCCCTGTTGGGGCCTGTACAGCGCAGGAGTTTTTTTTGCTGCTGTCAGGTTCTTCTTTTACTGCTTGCTATCACCGACTTTTTTATTACTGACCGCTCGTATGGCAGTCTTGCGTCGATTCTTTACAGGCCTCCCCTGTTTGAGACCTGTTCTGGATATCCGAGATGAGAACTATATGAAAATAATTCTCATCTGATTGTTTTATGCTGCAAAATATTAGGCCGGAAAGTATCAAATGGCGTAATCGTGCGCCAATACATTTTGCAAATTTGTTAAGCAATTCTCTTTTACGGTGAGTACCGTATCGTTGAGGGCAGCCCTGCCGGACATCGAACATCACTATAAAGACATGATATTCAATAGGATAGAGAAAATTTTCTCTACAAGCGCGTCGCTGCGCTATCATCGTGTGATTTTGTACAAAAATTTAACAACTGGTTATTATTTAGCACATTCATCTAGGGGAATGTTGAAATTACTAATATCATTTCGGTTATCTCTCAGCAAGCCCCAGAGTATCATGTGAGTAAAATAACAGAGCGATCGAAGATTTTCTGCGCAGGCGGGGTAAGGCGGAATTAATAACCTATTGAAATACAAGAAATGAACATTATTAGTAGAATTTATTATGATATGTGAGCATTTCAACTTTAGTTATATGATTTGCTGATAATCACGTATAAAAAACGGAGCCGTCGCTCCGTTCTTTCATATGAAGGATTAATGCAATAATCCGGGGAAAATGCTTTTAATACCCGTGACGATGAATTCGATCCCTAACGCCATCAGCAACAGGCCCATGATACGCGTAATGACGTTGATGCCCGTTTGACCCAGCAAGCGCACCAGCCAGGGTGCCATGCGGAACACCCCCCAACAGCAGAGCGCAAAAATGGCAATAGCCACTGAAAAGCCAATCAGGTGCATCAGGCTATGATAACGCGTGCCCCAGACGATGGTTGAACTGATGGCACCCGGACCGGCCATGAGCGGTAAGGCCAGCGGCACCACGCCAATGCTTTCACGGATGGCGGTTTCTGACTTCTCTTGTTTATTCTGCTTATCCTCGCCAAGCTTACCGCTGATCATGGACATGGCGATGGTCACGACCAGGATCCCACCTGCAATGCGGAAAGAATCTATCGAAATCCCGAAAAGCTGGAGAATCGTGTCACCCAGAAAAAGAGAGGTGAGCAATATGATCGCCACCGACAGGTTAGCGGTGAGGTTGGTCTTATTCCTGGCCGCCGCTGTCTGGTAACTCGTCATACTAATGAAGACAGGAATGATCCCCACCGGGTTGACCAGGGCAAACAAACCAATAAAAAATTTAAAATACGTTGGAAAATCAAAGAGCGTTTGGATCACGTTTTGCTCCGCTTATACATATGCCCTGGACTGACAATTTGTCATGAGAAATCGCGCTGAAGATACCCTTTTTATCAGCATACTTCACTTGAAATCTGTACCAAAACGTTATCATTTCAGGATGTTAAACATTTGTATAATCAATGATAGTGCCGCTTCCAATACTTACGTAATTATTTAACATTGGAAAAATCAGCACGAAATAACCCTGCTGAAAGGTATCAGCTTAGGGGAAAATTGATGCAGATCATGATTTCCGTACTCAGAAGTGAGTAATCTTGGTTACACCCCCAGGGAGGCCACCTGCCAAAAAGGGATGATGCTAAGGTAAGGCTCTTTTAGTAAATTAGTGTGCTGGTGTAGAAAGTAACTCTTTGTTTTATTTTGTGTTACGCAAGTGCTATCGGCTCTGTCTATACTGTGTGACGTATCGAGCGCTGGTTTACTAAAAGAGTTTAAACATTATCAGGAGAGCATTATGGCTGTTACTAATATCGCTGAACTGAACGCCCTCGTCGAGCGCGTGAAAAAAGCCCAGCGTGAATATGCCAATTTCACCCAAGAACAGGTTGATAAAATCTTCCGCGCGGCCGCACTGGCTGCTGCAGATGCTCGAATCCCTCTCGCTAAAATGGCCGTTGCCGAATCCGGCATGGGTATCGTTGAAGATAAAGTGATCAAAAACCACTTTGCTTCAGAGTATATCTACAACGCCTATAAAGATGAGAAAACCTGTGGCGTGCTGTCTGAAGACGACACCTTCGGTACTATCACCATCGCTGAACCTATCGGCATTATCTGCGGTATCGTTCCGACCACTAACCCAACGTCTACCGCTATCTTCAAATCACTGATTAGCCTGAAGACCCGTAACGCAATCATCTTCTCTCCACACCCACGTGCGAAAGACGCGACCAACAAAGCTGCAGATATCGTCCTGCAGGCTGCTATCGCTGCGGGTGCACCAAAAGACCTGATTGGCTGGATCGACCAACCTTCTGTTGAGCTGTCCAACGCGCTGATGCATCACCCGGACATTAACCTGATTCTGGCGACCGGTGGTCCTGGCATGGTTAAAGCTGCATACAGCTCCGGTAAACCGGCTATCGGTGTGGGCGCGGGTAACACCCCTGTTGTTATCGACGAAACTGCTGACATCAAACGTGCTGTCGCGTCTGTACTGATGTCTAAAACCTTCGATAACGGTGTAATCTGTGCATCTGAACAGTCTGTTGTGGTTGTGGATTCCGTATATGACGCGGTTCGCGAACGTTTCGCCAGCCACGGCGGCTACCTGCTGCAGGGCAAAGAGCTGAAAGCGGTTCAGGACATTATCCTGAAAAATGGCGCGCTGAACGCCGCTATCGTGGGTCAGCCAGCCTACAAAATTGCTGAACTCGCAGGCTTTACCGTTCCGGCAACCACCAAAATCCTGATCGGTGAAGTGAAAGTTGTTGACGAAAGCGAGCCGTTCGCACACGAAAAACTGTCTCCTACGCTTGCCATGTACCGTGCGAAAGATTTCGAAGAGGCGGTAGAGAAAGCGGAGAAGCTGGTTGCCATGGGCGGTATCGGTCACACCTCTTGTCTGTACACTGACCAGGATAACCAGCCAGAGCGTGTTGCTCACTTCGGTCAGATGATGAAAACCGCACGTATCCTGATCAACACCCCTGCTTCTCAGGGTGGTATCGGTGACCTGTACAACTTTAAACTCGCACCTTCCCTGACTCTGGGTTGTGGTTCCTGGGGTGGTAACTCCATCTCTGAAAACGTTGGTCCAAAACACCTGATCAACAAGAAAACCGTTGCTAAGCGAGCTGAAAACATGTTGTGGCACAAACTTCCGAAATCTATCTACTTCCGCCGTGGCTCTCTGCCAATCGCGCTGGATGAAGTGATTACTGATGGCCACAAACGTGCGCTCATCGTGACTGACCGTTTCCTGTTCAACAACGGCTACGCTGACCAGATCACCTCTGTGCTGAAAGCGGCTGGCGTCGAAACTGAAGTGTTCTTCGAAGTTGAAGCTGACCCAACCCTGAGCGTGGTACGTAAAGGTGCTGAACTGGCTAACTCCTTCAAACCTGATGTGATTATCGCACTGGGTGGTGGTTCCCCAATGGACGCCGCGAAAATCATGTGGGTGATGTACGAGCATCCAGAAACTCACTTCGAAGAACTGGCGCTGCGCTTTATGGATATCCGTAAACGTATCTACAAGTTCCCGAAAATGGGCGTAAAAGCGAAAATGATCGCGGTCACCACCACTTCCGGTACCGGTTCAGAAGTCACGCCATTCGCGGTAGTAACAGACGATGCAACCGGCCAGAAATACCCACTGGCTGACTACGCACTGACGCCAGACATGGCTATCGTTGATGCGAACCTGGTTATGGAGATGCCGAAGTCACTGTGTGCATTCGGTGGTCTGGATGCGGTAACTCACGCCCTGGAAGCTTACGTTTCTGTACTGGCATCTGAGTTCTCTGACGGTCAGGCTCTGCAGGCTCTGAAACTGCTGAAAGAAAACCTGCCAGCGTCCTACAACGAAGGGTCTAAAAACCCTGTAGCACGTGAACGTGTCCACAGTGCCGCAACCATCGCCGGTATCGCGTTTGCCAACGCCTTCCTGGGTGTTTGCCACTCAATGGCGCACAAACTGGGCTCACAGTTCCACATTCCTCACGGTCTGGCGAACGCCCTGTTGATCAGCAACGTTATCCGTTATAACGCTAACGACAACCCAACCAAGCAGACTGCTTTCAGCCAGTACGACCGCCCACAAGCACGTCGTCGCTATGCTGAAATCGCTGACCACCTTGGTCTGAGCGCACCGGGCGACCGTACTGCTGCCAAGATTGAGAAACTGCTGGCATGGCTGGAAAGCCTGAAAGCTGAACTGGGTATTCCTAAGTCAATCCGTGAAGCGGGCGTACAGGAAGCTGACTTCCTTGCTCACGTAGATAAGCTGTCTGAAGATGCATTCGATGACCAGTGTACTGGTGCTAACCCGCGCTACCCACTGATCTCCGAGCTGAAACAGATTCTGCTGGATACCTACTACGGTCGTGAGTTCAAAGAAGGTGACGTTGCCGCTGTGAAAACAGAAGCACCTGTCATTAAAGCTGACAAGAAAGCGAAGAAAAGCGCTTAATTGACATCAGCAGATGAAAAACCCGCCTTTATGGCGGGTTTTTTTATGTGTGAATAATAAGCCAGACGTTATTTTCTGTTGTCGTGCTGAATCGCCGTCAGCGAGCCTACAGATAGCGCTTCTTTATAATGCTTACGGCAGACCGAAACATAGCGTTCATTGCCGCCTATCACCACCTGCTCACCATCTGCATAAGGTTTTCCGGCCTGGTCAAGACGAAGTACCATACTGGCTTTACGACCGCAGAAGCAGATCGTTTTCAGTTCGACAAGTTTATCCGACCAGGCGAGCAAATACTGGCTCCCTTCAAAAAGCTCGCCGCGGAAATCCGTGCGCAGGCCATAACACAGCACGGGGATATCAAGCTCATCGACTACCTCTGACAGGGCATGGACCTGTTCACGCGTCAGAAACTGGCTCTCATCGACCAGGACACAATGAATGGGCTGCGCAGCATGTTCTGTACGAATGTCTTCAAACAGATCGGTTTTCGGGTTAAACAGCCTTGCAGGCGACGAGAGCCCTATTCTGGAGCTCACCTTCCCCGCGCCAAAGCGATCGTCAATTTCCGCCGTATAAACAACGGTACGCATCCCTCGCTCCTGATAATTGTACGAGGATTGCAGCAGCGCGGTGGATTTCCCGGCATTCATTGCCGAATAGTAGAAATAAAGTTGTGCCATTGGCCGTAAAACCCTAATCAATGTGTAATATTCCCGATGAGTCATTGTACCATATTTTGTCTGGTCATCAGCGATGCAGCGCACAGAGGATGCAGTTCAGTACGGCGTTCAGTACCTTCTGTTTAACAAAATAACCCGTTAAAACATGAAGTAAACGCATTCAGCCAGGCAATGAGGTTATAGGTTCAACCAAACATAACACTTCTTTTTATAGTGGAATCCGTGTTCTTTAAGATTCACTATTTATTAACTATTTCAGGCTTAACACCAGGGGTGAGAACTAATACAAAAGGCTGATATTTCTCCGCCGCAACTATAATTCCTGCGGGAAATGTCACAAAAAAAGATGCAGGCGGCCTGTTTTAGCATGCTCAGATGATAACAACCGAGACTGCTGGGTGGCGGAATTTAAGTTAGCGTAATTAATAATAGCGGCAATATTTAGTATTTTTTGAATTCCTTACATTCCTGGCTATTGCACAACTGAATTTATGGCTCTATTATTAGCTCAACAAACCACCCCCCATTATAAGTTTGAGATTACTACAATGAGCGAAGCACTTAAAATTCTGAACAACATCCGTACTCTTCGTGCGCAGGCAAGAGAATGCACCCTCGAAACGCTTGAAGAAATGCTGGAAAAATTAGAAGTTGTAGTTAATGAACGTCGCGAAGAAGAAAGCGCTGCTGCGGCTGAAATCGAAGAACGTACTCGTAAACTGCAGCAATATCGTGAAATGCTGATTGCTGATGGTATCGATCCAAATGAATTGCTGAACAGCATGGCTGCCGCTAAAACCGGTACTAAAGCAAAGCGTGCTGCCCGTCCTGCTAAATATAGCTACGTTGATGAGAACGGCGAAACTAAAACCTGGACTGGCCAGGGTCGTACTCCTGCTGTTATCAAGAAAGCGATGGATGAGCAAGGTAAACAGCTGGACGACTTCCTGATCAAGGATTAATCGAGCCTTATTCAGAAAAATCCCGCTTATTGCGGGATTTTTTTTAACCTAAATTTGCCGCAAACATCCTCTTACACTCTGTCATAAAGCATTATTTAGCAATTTCATCGACTGTACTTTAAGACAGGTTTTCGGGAGTGTTAGGGGCATAAAAAAACCGGTGGGCAACGCCTCACCGGTTTGAACATTTGCAGCGGTGGCTTATTTCTTAATACCTACGCTCTCTTTGAGCCAGGTCTTAAATTCTTCGCCGAGGGTATTGTGGCGGATACCATATTCAACAAACGCCTGCATATAACCGAGCTTATTACCGCAGTCATGGCTCTTACCTTTCATATGGTAGGCCTCAACGGTCTCTTTCTCGATCAGCATATCGATGGCATCCGTCAGCTGGATCTCATCACCCGCTCCTGGAGGCGTTTTAGCCAGCAGAGGCCAGATTTCAGCACTCAGCACATAGCGACCTACAACGGCAAGGTTTGAAGGCGCTACGTCGGCTTTAGGCTTCTCTACGACGCCAACCATTGGCACACTCTCACCCGGCTCAAGGTTAACGCCTTTGCAGTCAACCACACCGTATGCCGTTACGTCTTCAACAGGCTCAACCATAATCTGGCTGCTGCCGGTTTCGTCGAAACGCTTGATCATTTCAGCCAGGTTATCCTGAGAAAGATCGGATTCGTATTCGTCCAGAATAACGTCAGGCAGAATTACCGCTACAGGCTCATCACCTACGACAGGGTGCGCGCACATAACAGCGTGGCCCAGACCTTTCGCCAGCCCCTGACGAACCTGCATAATGGTGACGTGTGGAGGGCAAATAGACTGAACTTCTTCTAACAGCTGACGCTTAACACGCTTTTCCAGCATGGCTTCAAGTTCAAAGCTTGTATCGAAATGGTTTTCGATAGAGTTTTTAGATGAATGCGTAACCAGCACAATTTCAGTGATGCCGGCTGCGATACATTCATTAACGACATACTGGATTAATGGCTTATCAACCAGAGGCAGCATCTCTTTAGGAATCGCCTTGGTTGCTGGTAACATCCTGGTCCCCAATCCCGCTACCGGGATAACGGCCTTTCTGACTTTCGAATTTAGGGCAGCCATTCAAATTCTCCTGAGCTGTTCAAGTTTTGAACTTTTATGCAATAAATAACGCGTTGAGTATATCAGCCTCGCCCCGCAGTCCGGGTCTGAAAAGAACGCGTTGCCGATCAATTAGGATAAATACGCATGAAACCGGGCAGCGATAGTAGCACTCCCCGCAAAACACAGGTAAAGCAATCTTAAAATGACGATCCAATTGCTTATTCCGTGGACAACATTAAGCGTAGCCGCCCCCCGGCGCCCCAAATTTGGCACTGCCAGGAGGAACAGCGGTGGCTAATTTGATTAAGATACGCCGTTCCCAACGTCCCAAGCGGTACACCGTTACTCACCTGAATATGGTGTTCACCGGTATTCAGTGATGCATTGAGACCGGCTGAAACAAGGATCAGATTTTTTAAACCGCTGTGGTAATAGCCGACCAATAGCGGAAACTGTCCAGGCAAATTGGCCTGACGAAAAAGCTGGTTTACCTGTTTGAGTAAACTGCCTAACTCCGGCAACCGTTGTCCCTGATGGGATAACTGTTCCTGCAACAAACCATTAAATAGCGCACGAAGAAGCAACGCCGCTAATACACCGTTATCCCCCGCCCGGGTGACATCCAGGGAATAAAACGCAAGGTCAGAATCTGACAGTGGCGCAATATCCAGCACCAGCCCAGGCTGGTCAGCGGCCACCAGCTGCCGATAATTTACGCGACAGTGGGAAATAGTTTGCTGGACGGGCGGCTGGAGTTCTTGCAACAGTTTCGCCGCAGCAGGCGGATTACTCACCAGAGCGTCCCAGTCCTGGAAAAGACGTTCCTCTTCCTCTACCCGGGAATTAAACATATTCGGATAAAGGCACGCTAAGACCGTTTCTCGCAGCCGGTTCAAATCTTTAACCGGCTTAAGCAGAATATCCTGTACCCCAAGACGTAATGCTTTTGCGATATCCGCCATGTTCTCGGTGGCAGAGATCACCAGAATCGGCGTCTGATTGCCTTCGTTACGCAGATGCTCAACCAGCTTCAGTCCATTCATGCGCGGCATCGCAATGTCGCAAATCATCAAATCGGGCGTAATGCTGATCATTTTTTCCAGGGCGTCGATGCCATCTTCAGCCAGTGACGTCATTGCGCCCAGCGAGGATAACCACGAATCCAGTAGCGATCGGAAAACGGGCTCGTCTTCAACAATCAAAATGTGTTTTCCGGCCAATGGCTGCGTCATGGTTCCTCCCCTGGCTGACAGTAACTAAATAGTGGCATGCGATCGGCACTATCGCCTGTCAGATTTTGCTGAAGTAGTCAAAAAAAGGTGCTTAACGTGCGGTTTGCACAAAAGGCAACAATTCGTCCATTTTCTTTTCGACGGCTAACGAGCCCGCTGCGATGGCGGCCTCAGCCCGATGGAAATCAAGAGTAGAGATTTGCGGACAGTACGGCTGAATAAGAATATCCGGAGGATCGCCTGCCATACGGTTACGTTTAAGGCGATTCTCGAGTACCTGAATTGACGTGGTCATGATTTCTATCGCCGTCGGCGCAGCAACCGAACGACGTGCGGTCATACGCCCGATTCTTCCGCGCAGGCGCGCGTGCCAGGCCAGTTTCTCGCCCTCAGCATCTTCGCTCTGGAGATTGACCGGCATGAGATCCTGTTGCATCAGGTGGGCGTCGTGCTGCAGGTCGACGGCAATCACGATGTCAGCACCCATTGCACGCGTCAGAGAGATGGGAACCGGGTTAACGACGCCACCATCGACAAGCCAGTAACCGTTGTGTGGGACAGGCGCCATGAGTCCCGGCATACTGCAGGAGGCACGCACGGCAAGATGGATATCCCCTTCGGTTAGCCAGAGTTCGCGACCTGTACTGAGGTTCGTCGCGACGGCGCCGAAAGGCATCTGACAATCAGTGAAGTCTTCGAGGGGCATAACCTGGCGGAACTGGTTAAAGACGCGTTCGCCGCGCAGCAGTCCACCACGCTGCCAGGAGAGGTCCATCAGACGCAGCACGTCCCAGTAGCTGAAGGAGCGCACCCACGTCTCGAGCTCCGGAAGCTTCCCGCACGCGTAAGCGGAGCCGACAAGCGATCCGATTGAGCACCCTGCAACAATATCGACGGTAATGCCCATCTGATTTAAGGCATTAATCACGCCGATGTGTGACCATCCCCGGGCGGCACCTGAACCCAGCGCCAGCCCAATTTTAACCTTTCTCATTAGTCCTGTTTTACGTCCCCTGGATTCCTGACATGGCATCAACGCGACGCCTCAGTTAACATAGTGCTACCCGAAGCGTTTTACGCCTTTATTTTTTGTTCCAGGAAGAGAATCGTGTCTCAACTCTGCCCTTGTGGTAGCGCTCTGGAGTATAGCCTATGTTGCCAGCGATATCTTTCTGGCGATCAGGTTGCACCAGACCCGTCACACCTTATGCGTTCACGGTACACTGCTTTTGTGATCAAAGACGCAGACTACCTGATTAAAACCTGGCATCCATCCTGCCACGCAGCCGATTTCAAACAGGACATCGAAGCCGGGTTTGCGAACACGCAGTGGCTCGGCCTCACCGTCTATGAATCCTCTCCAGGCAGTCATGAAGATGAAGGTTACGTCAGCTTTGTTGCCCGTTTTACCGAGAACGCTAAGCCTGGCGCCATTATCGAGCGTTCCCGGTTCTTAAAGGAACGCGGGCAATGGTATTATATTGACGGAACGCGTCCACAGTTTGGTCGTAACGATCCCTGCCCGTGTGGTTCAGGTAAAAAATTTAAAAAGTGTTGCGAGCAGTAATGCCTGACAACCCAGACTTCGCAAATACAAACAGGATTTCCCGGCGATGCAATCATTACAACGTAAAGTTCTGCGCACCATCTGTCCCGATCAAAAAGGGCTGATCGCACGAATTACCAACATTTGCTACAAGCATGAACTGAATATCGTGCAGAACAACGAGTTCGTTGACCACCGTACCGGCCGCTTCTTCATGCGTACCGAACTGGAAGGTATTTTCAACGACACCACGCTGCTGGCCGATCTGGACAGCGCGCTTCCGGAAGGCTCCGTGCGCGAGCTGACCCCTGCGGGCCGACGCCGCATCGTGATCCTGGTGACCAAAGAAGCACATTGTCTGGGCGACCTGCTGATGAAAGCCAACTACGGCGGTCTGGATGTCGAAATTGCGGCTGTTATTGGCAATCACGAGACGTTGCGCTCGCTGGTCGAGCGCTTTGATATTCCGTTCGAGCTGGTCAGCCATGAAGGCCATACGCGTGAAGAGCACGACGATCTGATGGCGCAGGCCATTGAAGCGCATAACCCGGACTACGTGGTGCTGGCGAAATACATGCGCGTGTTAACGCCGTCTTTCGTGGCGCGTTTCCCGAACAAGATCATCAACATCCACCACTCGTTCCTGCCGGCCTTTATTGGTGCGCGTCCATACCACCAGGCGTACGAGCGCGGCGTGAAGATCATCGGCGCGACAGCCCACTACGTGAATGACAATCTGGACGAAGGTCCCATCATCATGCAGGACGTGATTCATGTGGATCACACTTACACCGCTGAGGACATGATGCGTGCAGGGCGTGACGTTGAGAAGAATGTGTTAAGCCGCGCGCTGTATCAGGTACTGGCCCAGCGTGTCTTCGTTTACGGCAACAGAACTATCATTCTTTAATCTTTCGGAAAATGAATTGATTAGCTTTGCGCCTTTACGGATAAAAAGCAGGCAAACAACTTCATTTCCCTAAAGGAAATCTTTACAGGGGCGTCTCATTTGATATGATGCGCCCCGCTTCCAGCAGGAAGCAGGCCAGTAAAAAAGCATTACCCCGTGGTGGGGTTCCCGAGCGGCCAAAGGGAGCAGACTGTAAATCTGCCGTCATCGACTTCGAAGGTTCGAATCCTTCCCCCACCACCATCTCTCAGCACGACCTCAAAATTTGAATTACCCCTGGTGGGGTTCCCGAGCGGCCAAAGGGAGCAGACTGTAAATCTGCCGTCATCGACTTCGAAGGTTCGAATCCTTCCCCCACCACCATCACTTTCAAATAACGCCAAATCTTCTGTTCGCACCGGGCATCATGCATTTCGGTAACGGGGAAGGAAGAGAAGCTTCGACTAAGGTTCGATTCGAGCGCAGCGAGAAAGCGTTGCCGAAGGCAACGACCCGAAGGGCGAGGCGCAACGCGCCGGGTCATCCTTCCCCCACCACCATCACTTCCCCAACATAAAAAAACCGAGTCCGCCCTTGTAGGCCGGGTAAGGCGCAGCCGCCACCCGGCGACAGAAACCTACATCGGAGGCAAGCGACGCCTGACCGGCGAACTCTTCACAATCGACGTATTACACTGGGCATGTTCCGCCAGGCCGTCCAGCAGCGCATCAAGCTGTTCGATTGACCGCACCACCAGCCTGATGACGAAGCAGTCCTCCCCGGTGACTTTGTCGCTCTCAATACACTCCGGCATCGCCTGAATATACTTATCCACCTTATGCAACAGCCCTGGCAACGGCCGTACGCGTACCAGTGCCTGCAGCGTATACCCCAGCGCCGCCAGATTCACCCTTGCACCATAACCCTGAATCACACCGCGCTCTTCCAGCCGCTTCAGGCGCTCTGCCGTACTGGGGGACGTCAGACCGATGCGGCCGCTGAGCACCTTCAACGACATGCGCGCATCCTCAACCAGGCAGGCTAAAATTTGTCGGTCGATATCATCGATAAGGCATTCCATTCTTTTCACCTAATTTTAAAAAGTCATTTACCTTTTCAACCTTATCTCACCCCTGTAAAACCCGACAGCGATTTTCGACAATAGCGTCATTAATCAGGAGGTGGATGATGCGTGATTTCCATAAAGGCGTCTGGCAGATGAGTCTGGCGATGTTAATTTCCGGCTCTATCGGCGCGTTTGTTTTGCTCTCCGGTCTGCCGGTGACGGAAGTGGTGTTCTGGCGCTGTCTTATCGGGGCTATGGCGCTTTTTATTTTTATCCGGGTCAGTCAAAAGCCCTTCAGCCCCCTCACCCGCACCACGCTGCTGCTGGCTATTCTTGGCGGCGTGGCGCTCGTGGTGAACTGGCTGCTGCTCTTCGCGGCCTATGAGCGCATCTCAATTGGTCTTTCAACCGTGGTCTATAACACCCAGCCTTTTATGCTGGTCTTGATGGGGATGTTTTTAGGGGAACGCGTCAGCCTGGTGAAATGGGGGTGGCTATTCCTCGCCTTTGGCGGCGTGGTGATCCTGCTCTCCAGCGAGCTGACCGGCGCGCATGGCAGCGAATGGCTCACCGGAATAGGTTTGGCCATGGCCGCGGCCTTCTTCTACGCGCTGACGGCAATCATTGCGCGCAAACTGAAAACAATCGCACCGCAGCATATTGCCTTTATCCAGGTGCTGACCGGCGTCGTGATGCTTTTGCCGTTTGCCAGCCTGCCGTCATTTTCCGGTGATTTCCCCTGGCCGATGCTGCTGACGCTCGGCATTGTCCATACCGGCATTATGTACCAGCTGCTCTACAGCGCAATTCAGAAGCTGCCTACGCCCATCACCGGCTCCCTGTCGTTTATCTATCCGGTGGTAGCAATTGTTGTCGATAATCTGGTGTTCGGACACGCGCTTAACCTGACGCAGCTGGCGGGCGGCGCGCTGATCCTGTTTGCTGCCGCGGGCAACAACCTGGGCTGGGGCGAAAAAAAACCCCGCGAGTGCGGGGTTAGTATCAAAACGGCGAATTAGCGACGGGCGCGTACAATCTGGTATTTGCGCGTCAGGTACTCCACCGGCGCGCTCCAGATGTGGACCAGGCGGGAGAACGGGAACAGCACAAACAGCGTCATCCCCAGCACCAGGTGAACGCGGAAGATAAACGCCACGCCGTCCAGGTGCTCAGATGCTCCGCCGTGGAAGGTCACCACGGACTGCGCCCAGCCGACCAGCTTCATCATTTCGCTTCCGTCCATATGCTGCGCCGAGAACGGAATGGTCAGCAGACCCAGCGCGCACTGTACCATCAGCAGGGAGAGGATCAGGATATCCGCTGCGGTTGTGGTCGCACGCACGCGCGGGCTGAACAGACGACGCTTGAGCAGCAGCAGGCCGCCAACAAGGGTCATCACGCCGCAGGCACCGCCCGCGATCATCGCCATCTTCTGCTTCACCTCAATCGGCAGCCACGCTTCATACATCCAGTGCGGCGTCAGCATCCCGAGGAAGTGACCGGCAAAAATGCCCAGAATCCCGATGTGGAACAGGTTAGACGCGACGTGCATCCCCTTGCGGTCCAGCATCTGGCTGGAGGCGGCACGCCAGGTGTACTGGCCATAATCGTAACGCAGCCAGCTTCCCACCAGGAACACGGTGCCCGCGATATACGGGTAAATGTCAAAGAAGAACATATTCAGGAAGTGCATTAGTGCCGTCCTCCGTTAGAGATATTCAAATATTGCGGGGCAACCGCGCCGGCAAAACGGCGCTGGTGAGCAGCGATTTCAGACTCGCCGCAGTTCTGGTCAGCAAAGAATTTGACCTGCTCTTCTTCCCAGACCGCATCCAGCGCCTGTGGCGTATCGTCACGGGCCTCATCGGCGATTTTCTCCGCCACTTTTTCACTGTCGACAGAGGCGTTGGCGAGCTTCACCAGCAGTTCGAACAGCACCGCGTAGCGGCTCTCACGCTGCTGAAGACGCGCGCCGAGCAGCGCCAGGATCGGCGCGATGTCCTGCAGACCGCCCAGCGCCTCTTCTTTTGGCAGCTGCGCCAGATATTCCAGATAGAGCGGCAGGTGATCCGGCAGCTCGCGGCTGTCGAGCTGCAGGCCGTGCTGCTCGTACTGTGCCATCAGGTCAACCATCGCCTGACCGCGGTCGCGGGATTCACCGTGAACGTGTTCGAACAGCAGCAGCGAGGTCGCACGCCCCCGATCAAACAGCTGACTGTAGTCCGCCTGCGCATCAAGAAGATCGCGCGCCAGCAGGTCACGGAGGAAAACGCCCAGCTTCTGGGCATCTTCTTTATCCAGGTTTTCAGATGCCGCAAGCGCATCAAAAAGTTCCTGCTGGTGCTGCGCCAGCGCAGCATCCGGGTACTCGAGCAGACGCGAAACAATGACGAGTTCAATCATGAGTGCGGCTCCGTTTTACTGGTCACATCCATGGCGTCGATGCGGCGGCTGTTGAACAGGTTGAATTTGCTGTCTGACCCGTGGCAGCCGTCGCCAAAGGTAAAGCCACAGCCGTTTTTCTCCGGGAAGGCCTCGCGGGCCAGCTCACGGTGGCTGCTCGGCACCACGAAACGGTCTTCGTAGTTGGCAATCGCCAGATAGCGGTACATTTCCTGCGCCTGCGCTTCGGTCAGACCGACCTCTTCCAGCGCGCGGGTGTCGGTTACGCCGTCCACGGTTTCGGCACGCTTGAAGTGGCGCATCGCCAACATACGCTTCAGCGCCAGCAGTACGGGCTGGGTATCCCCTGCGGTCAGCAGGTTGGCCAGATACTGAACCGGAATACGCAGGCTCTCCACGTCCGGCAGAATGCCGTTGCTGCCCAGCTCACCCGCGTCAGCGGCAGACTGAATCGGCGACAGCGGCGGCACGTACCAGACCATCGGCAGCGTGCGGTATTCCGGATGCAGCGGCAGGGCCAGCTTCCAGTCCATCGCCATTTTGTACACCGGAGACTGCTGCGCGGCGTCGATTACGCTCTGCGGAATGCCGTCCTTCAGCGCCTGCTCAATCACTTTCGGATCGTTCGGGTCGAGGAAGACATCCAGCTGACGCTGATACAGATCCTTCTCGTTCTCGGTGCTCGCGGCGTTTTCAATCGCGTCCGCGTCGTACAGCAGCACGCCGAGGTAGCGAATACGGCCTACGCAGCTTTCGGAACAGACGGTCGGCATACCGGCTTCGATACGCGGGTAGCAGAAGATGCACTTCTCGGACTTGCCGCTCTTCCAGTTGAAGTAGATCTTTTTGTACGGGCAGCCGGTGATGCACATGCGCCAGCCGCGGCACTTGTCCTGGTCGATCAGCACGATGCCGTCTTCTTCACGCTTGTAGATGGCGCCGCTCGGGCAGGTCGCCACGCACGCCGGGTTAAGGCAGTGCTCGCACAGGCGCGGCAGATACATCATGAAGGTATTTTCGAACTGGCCGTACATCGCCTTCTGCATGTTCTCGAAGTTCTGGTCTTTGGCGCGTTTTTCGAACTCGCCGCCCAGAATCTCCTCCCAGTTTGGACCGCTGGTAATTTTGTCCATGCGCTGACCGGTGATCAGCGAGCGGGGACGGGCGATCGGCTGGTGTTTACCTTCCGGCGCGTTGTGCAGATTCTGGTAGTCGTAGTCAAACGGCTCGTAGTAATCCTCGATGCCCGGCAGGTGCGGGTTAGCAAAGATTTTTCCCAGAAGCCAAGCGCGGTTACCCATGCGCGGCTGCAGCTTGCCGTTGATTTTGCGGATCCAGCCGCCCTTCCACTTCTCCTGATTTTCCCAGTCGGTCGGGAAGCCGGTGCCCGGCTTGCTTTCCACGTTGTTGAACCAGGCGTATTCCATACCTTCGCGGCTGGTCCAGACGTTTTTACAGGTGACCGAGCAGGTATGGCAGCCGATGCATTTATCCAGATTCAGCACCATGCCGACTTGTGAACGAATTTTCATTTTACGCTCTCCTGTACCTGGTCATTACCTTCGCCGTCTAACCAGTTAATATTCTTCATCTTACGTACCACCACGAACTCATCGCGGTTCGATCCTACGGTGCCGTAGTAGTTAAAGCCGTAGGCCAGTTGGGCATAGCCACCAATCATGTGGGTCGGCTTCGGCGTAATGCGGGTCACGGAGTTGTGGATCCCGCCGCGCTGCTCGGTGATCTCTGACCCCGGCAGGTTCACGATACGTTCCTGCGCGTGGTACATCATGGTCATCCCGGCCGGTACGCGCTGGCTCACCACCGCACGCGCCGTCAGGGCACCGTTGCTGTTGAACACTTCGATCCAGTCGTTATCTTCAATACCCAGATCTTTGGCATCCGTTTCGCTCATCCAGACAATCGGACCGCCGCGCGACAGGGTCAGCATCAGCAGGTTGTCGCTGTAGGTGGAGTGGATCCCCCACTTCTGGTGCGGCGTCAGGAAGTTCAGCGCCTTCTCCGGGTTACCGTTGGATTTTGCGCCCATTACCGCTTTCACGGAGCGGGTGTCGATAGGCGGACGGTACACCAGCAGGCTTTCACCGAAGTCGCGCATCCACTGGTGGTCCTGATACAGCGACTGGCGGCCTGACAGGGTGCGCCATGGGATCAGCTCGTGAACGTTGGTGTAGCCGGCGTTATAGGACACATGCTCGTCTTCCAGGCCAGACCAGGTCGGGCTGGAGATAATCTTGCGCGGCTGGGCCTGAATATCGCGGAAGCGGATTTTCTCTTCCTCTTTATTCGTCGCCAGATGCGTATGGTCGCGACCGGTGAACGCGCTCAGCGCCGCCCAGGCCTTCACCGCGACGTGGCCGTTGGTTTCCGGGGCCAGGGTCAGGATCATCTCTGCCGCATCAATCGCCGTGTTCAGCATGGGCTGGCCTTTCGCCGGGCCGTCCGCTTTGGTGTAGTTGAGCTTGCGCAGCAGGTCCATTTCGCTCTGGGTGTTCCAGGCGATCCCTTTCCCGCCGTTACCGATTTTCTCCATCAGCGGGCCGATAGAGGTAAAGCGCTCGTACGTTGCCGGGTAGTCACGCTCAACCGGAATGATGTGCGGTGCGGTCACGCCCGGGATCAGATCGCATTCGCCTTTTTTCCAGTCCTTCACGTCCAGCGGCTGCGCCAGTTCGGCGGCAGAGTCGTGCTGGATAGGCAGCGTTACCACGTCAGTCTCTTTGCCGAGGTGCCCCACGCAGACTTCGGAGAATGTCTTCGCGATGTCTTTGTAGATTTCCCAGTCGCTTTTTGATTCCCACGCCGGGTCAACGGCCGCAGACAGCGGATGAATAAACGGATGCATATCCGAGGTATTCATGTCGTCTTTTTCGTACCAGGTGGCGGTAGGCAGCACGATGTCGGAGTACAGGCAGGTGCTGGACAGACGGAAGTCGAGGGTCACCACCAGATCCAGCTTGCCGTCGAGACCGTTGTCTTTCCACTCCACCTCTTCCGGCTTCACGCCGCCCTGCTTGCCGAGATCTTTCCCCTGGATACCGTTTTCGGTACCGAGCAGGTATTTCAGCATGTACTCGTGGCCTTTACCGGACGAGCCCAGCAGATTGGAGCGCCAGATGAACAGGTTGCGCGGGTGGTTTTTACCGTTTTCCGGCTGTTCTGCCGCGAAGCGGATTGAGCCATCCTTCAGGGATTGCACGGTGTAATCCACCGGTGACATGCCCGCTTTCTTCGCCTCTTGTGCAATGCGCAGCGGGTTAGTGCCCAGCTGCGGCGCAGACGGCAGCCAGCCCATACGCTCGGCGCGCACGTTGAAGTCAATCAGATGGCCGCTGTAGCGGGATTTATCCGCCATCGGCGACAGCAGCTCCTGTGCGGTGACCGTCTCGTAACGCCACTGGCTGGAGTGGTTATAGAAGTAGGAGGTGCTGTTCATGTGGCGTGCCGGACGCTGCCAGTCAAGGGCAAACGCCAGCGGCTGCCAGCCGGTCTGCGGACGCAGTTTTTCCTGACCCACGTAGTGCGCCCAGCCGCCGCCGCTCTGGCCGACGCAGCCGCAGAAGATCAGCATGTTGATCAGACCACGGTAGTTCATATCGAGGTGATACCAGTGGTTAAGACCCGCACCGACGATGATCATGGAACGACCGTGAGTCTTGTCGGCGTTTTCCGCAAACTCGCGGGCGATACGCACGATCTGCGCGCGTGGAACGCCGGTGATCTGCTCCGCCCATGCCGGGGTATAAGCCTTCACGTCGTCATAGCCGGTTGCGCAGTTTTCATCACCCAGACCGCGTTCCAGGCCGTAGTTCGCCATGGTCAGGTCATAGACGGTGGTGACCAGCGCGGTAGTCCCGTCGGCCAGCTGCAGGCGTTTCACCGGCAGCTTGTGCATCAGCACGTTTTTCAGCTCAACCTTGTTGAAGTGCTCGGAACCTTCGCCGCCAAAGTACGGGAAGCCCACCTCAGCAATCTCGTCCTGGCTACCCAGCATGCTCAGACGCAGTTCCGTCTCTTCGCCGGTCGTGCCGTTACGCTGCTCAAGGTTCCACTTGCCCTTCTCGCCCCAGCGGAAGCCGATAGAGCCGTTTGGCGCCACCAGCTCACCGTTGTTGTTATAGGCAACGGTTTTCCACTCTGGGTTATTTTCCTGGCCCAGCGCGTCCACCAGATCGGCGGCGCGCAGCGTACGGCCTGCGGCGTAGTAGCCGTCACGCTCTTCGAGCATCACCAGCATCGGCATATCGGTGTAGCGACGGACGTAGTCGGTGAAGTACTGGCTTGGTTTATCCAGGTGGAACTCGCGCAGCATGACGTGGCCCATCGCCATCGCCATCGCGGCATCGGTCCCCTGTTTCGGTGCCAGCCACAGATCGCACAGCTTGGCGATTTCGGCGTAGTCCGGGGTGACCGCCACGGTTTTGGTGCCTTTGTAACGGACTTCGGTAAAGAAGTGCGCGTCCGGCGTACGGGTCTGCGGCACGTTTGAGCCCCAGGCGATGATGTAGCTGGAGTTGTACCAGTCGGCGGACTCCGGTACGTCGGTCTGTTCGCCCCAGGTCTGTGGAGACGCTGGCGGCAGGTCGCAGTACCAGTCGTAGAAGCTCAGGCAGGTACCGCCGATTAAGGAGAGATAGCGCGCGCCGGAAGCGTAAGAGACCATCGACATCGCCGGGATTGGCGAGAAGCCTGCCACGCGGTCAGGACCGTAGGTTTTCACGGTGTAGACGTTGGAGGCGGCAATCAGCTCGTTCACCTCTTTCCAGGAAGAGCGAACGAAACCACCGCGACCGCGCGCCTGCTTGAAGCTTTTCGCTTTGTCGGCGTCCTCGATGATGGATGCCCACGCATCAACCGGATCGCTGTGCTGCACTTTCGCTTCACGCCACATTTTCATCAGGCGTTTACGCATCAGCGGGTATTTGAGACGGTTGGCGCTGTAGAGATACCAGGAGTAGCTGGCGCCACGCGGGCAGCCGCGCGGTTCATGGTTCGGCATATCCGGACGGGTACGCGGGTAGTCGGTCTGCTGCATTTCCCAGGTCACCAGACCGTTTTTAACGAAAATCTTCCAGCTACATGAGCCAGTGCAGTTTACGCCGTGGGTAGAACGGACGACTTTATCATGCTGCCAGCGCTGGCGGTAACCGTCTTCCCAGTCCCGGTTGGTATCCAGAACCTGGCCGTGCCCATCGGCAAACGTTTCGCCCTTCTGCTTGAAGTAGCGAAACCGGTCCAAAAACTTGCTCATCGGGTATCTCCTGTATGGAGCCTGTGGCTCTCTAAATCGACATTGCTGATTTGCAGCGAAGGTAACGCCCTGAAAGAGAGGGAGAATTGATAACGATCAAGACGACGAGGGACTTTCAGGCGAGGGATTACACCGAATACCACCAAAGCGGTATCTTTATAAATTTCATATCTATATGAAATATAAAGTCATTTCAATTTCATCCTACAAAAGACCAGGCAAAATTTAACATCTCAGGTATTAAGGGGTAGAGCGCCCTGGAAAGCGATGGCGATCACAGTGTTGCCTGCGGAGTTCCTCAGCTGGGCTTTCAGTATGTTGTAACTATTTTGGCCCCAAAAAAAACGCGGCCCGAAGGCCGCGTTAACGGATAATCACACTTACTTATTTTTTTTGGTATTACGGCCATATACCAGCCACGTAATCACAACGCAGGCGATATAGAAGATGAGGAAGACCTTCATTGCACCCGCCGGAGAGCCGGTCAGATCCAGCGAGATGCCGAACGCTTTCGGAATAAAGAAGCCGCCAATTGCGCCAATCGCAGAGATAAAGCCCAGTGCTGCAGCCGTATCCGTTGCCGCTTCACGCATCGCCTGCTCTTCGCTTCCGCCCTGCGCCTTCACGCGGTCCATCGTCAGCTTACGGAAGATCACGGAGATCATCTGGAAGGTAGACGCACTCCCCAGCCCGGCCGTCAGGAACAGCACCATAAATACGCCGAAGAAGGCGATGAAGCTCCCGCCCTGTCCGTCAGCAGGCAGCGTCAGGAACAGCAGCGCACAGAAGACTGCCATCACGACGAAGTTAACCAGCGTCACGCGGGTCCCGCCCAGACGGTCGGATACCATGCCGCCCAGCGAACGCGCCAGGGCGCCAATAAACGGACCGAAGAAGGCGAATTGCAGGATCTGCACGTCCGGGAACTGCGTTTTCGACAGCATCGCGAAGCCCGCCGAGAAGCCGATAAACGAACCGAAGGTCGCCAGATACAGCAGCGCCATCACCCAGAGGTGTCCACGCTTCAGCACCGGCAGCTGTTCGCTCAGCGACGCCTTCGACGCGGACAGGTCATTCATAAAGAACCAGGCTGCAAGGGTGAAGACCACGAGGAACGGCACCCAGATCCAGGCTGCGTTTTGCAGATAGAGGGAAGAACCATCCGCCTGCTCAACGCCACCGCCGCCAAAGGCTGCAAAAATGGAGACCGAGATCGCCAGGGGAGCGATCAGCTGCATCACGCTCACGCCCATATTGCCCAGACCGCCGTTAATCCCCAGCGCGCCGCCCTGCTTCGCTTTCGGGAAGAAGAAGCTGATGTTCGCCATGCTGGAGGCGAAGTTCGCCCCGGCAAAGCCGCACAGCAGGGAGATAATCACGAACACGCTGAACGGCGTTGAGGTATCCTGCACCGCGAAGCCGAGCCACACGCAAGGGACGATCATGATGCCCGTACTGAACGCCGTCCAGCGACGGCCGCCGAAGACCGGCACCATAAACGCGTAAGGGACGCGCAGCAGAGCGCCTGACAGCGACGGCAGCGCGGTCAGCATAAACAGCTGATCGGTTGTGAACGTAAACCCGACTTTGGGCAGGTTTACCGCCACCGCGCTAAACAACATCCAGACGCAAAACGCTAACAACAAGCACGGCACGGAAATCCACAGATTCCGGCTTGCTACACGATGGCCGCGCTGTTGCCAGAACGCCGGATCCTCTGGACGCCAGTCAGTAATAACGGCACCATTTTCCCTTTCGGGAGCGGATGAGTGACTCATAGACACCTCTGATTCTCGAATGATGCTGCAAACATTAGGGTTTTAGGGCGGCGGTAAGTTGATATAAATCAAAGGAAAAGTGGGAGGATTTGCGGCGTAAAATAAGGCCTCACCCTTAGTGAGTAGGCTAATTCGGTAAAAAAGACGTGGTTTTTCACGGCACTGACGGTTCCCTGCAGCGCCCACCTCTTCCCCCCTACTCCGTTGGCAATTTAGGGGTAATCCTTTATTGGTATGGGTATACTCCAGGGTATGCACCAGAATAGCGCCATTCCTGCAAGCAGGCCACGTCAGGAGCACGCCCACTCTATGTTAAAAAGATGCTTATCTCCGCTAACGCTCGTGAATCAGCTCGCCCTGATTGTTTTGCTGTCCACCGCCATCGGCGTGACCGGCATGGCGATCTCCGGCTGGCTGGTACAAGGGGTACAGGGTAATGCGCATGCCATCAACGAGGCAGGCTCGCTACGCATGCAGAGTTACCGTCTGCTGGCGGCGGTTCCGCTGACGCAGGACGATCGGCCTTTAATCGATGAAATGGAGCGCACGGCGTTCAGCCCCGAGCTGGAAAATGCCGCCATCCGTGCCGGTCAGCAATCCCAGTTGAACGCCCTTCAGGGGTACTGGCACACCCAGCTGCAGCCGGGCCTGAAACAGGCGCGCAGTACAGAAGCCGTTGCCCAGGACGTGGCGGGGTTTGTCTCCCGCATTGACGCGCTGGTCTCCGCGTTCGACCAGACGACCGAATTACGCATCGACCGGGTGGTGATGGTGCACCGGGCCATGGCGCTGTTTATGGGGCTGCTGCTGATCTTCACCATCGTCTGGCTCCGCGCGCGTCTGCTGAATCCCTGGAAACAGCTGCTGGCGATGGCCCGCGCGGTCACCGCACGCGATTTTACCCAGCGCACGCACATTAGCGGGCGCAATGAGATGGCCATGCTCGGCCAGGCACTCAATACCATGTCGGCCGAGCTCTCCGAGAGCTACGCGGTGCTGGAGCAGCGCGTACAGGAAAAAACGGCCGGGCTGGAGCAGAAAAACGAGATCCTCTCTTTCCTCTGGCAGGCCAACCGTCGCTTGCACATGCAGGTGCCGCTATGTGAACGTCTCTCACCGGTGCTGAATGGCCTGCAAAAGCTGACCCTGCTGCGCGATCTGGAGCTGCGGGTCTACGATGTGGAAGACGAAGAGAACCACCAGGAATTTACCTGTCAGTCCGATATGTCCTGCGATGACAAAGGCTGTCATCTTTGCCCTCGCGGCCTGCCGCCGCTGACCTCCGGCGGCACGACCCTGAAGTGGCGCCTGACGGACAGCCACACTCAGTACGGCATTCTGCTGGCCACCCTGCCAACCGGACGCCACCTGAGCCACGACCAGCAGCAGCTGGTGGATACGCTGGTTGAACAGCTGACGGCCACGCTGGCGCTCGACAGGCATCAGGAAAAACAGCAGCAGCTGATCGTCATGGAAGAGCGCGCGACCATCGCCCGCGAGCTGCACGACTCCATCGCCCAGTCGCTTTCCTGTATGAAAATGCAGGTGAGCTGCCTGCAGATGCAGGATGCGGAGATGCCCGACAGCAACAAGCAGCTGCTCAGCCAGATCCGCAACGAGCTGAACACCTCCTGGGTGCAGCTGCGCGAGCTGCTGACCACCTTCCGTCTGCAGCTGACCGAGCCGGGCCTGCGCCCGGCGCTGGAATCCAGCTGTCACGAATTTAGCGCCCGGCTGGGGTTCCCGGTGAAGCTGGATTACCAGCTGCCGCCGCGCTTTGTCCCTTCCCATCAGGCCATACATTTACTGCAGATCGCCCGCGAAGCGCTGAGCAACGTGCTTAAACACGCTGAAGCAACGGCGGTCAAGGTCACCGTCAGCCAGCACGACAATCAGGTGAAACTGACGGTTCACGATAACGGCCGCGGCGTGCCGGAAAATGCCGAACGCACTAACCACTATGGTTTAATCATTATGCGAGACCGCGCCCAAAGCCTGCGCGGTGACTGCCAGGTTCGCCGGAGAGAGACGGGCGGCACGGAAGTTGTCG
The DNA here is from genome assembly GCF_052983755.1 of Enterobacter sp. CFEC122. Lineage (NCBI taxonomy): Bacteria > Pseudomonadati > Pseudomonadota > Gammaproteobacteria > Enterobacterales > Enterobacteriaceae > Enterobacter > Enterobacter sp. CFEC122. The sequence goes on from NZ_JBRIQR010000009.1 coordinate 48,353, forward strand.
TCACCTTTATTCCCGAGAAACCGCTTACAACTGCTCAAGGAGATACCCATGACTAATCAGGAACCGGCATCCATCCTGTTGATCGACGACCATCCGATGCTGCGTACTGGCGTGAAACAGCTGGTCAGCATGGCGCCCGATATCACCGTGGTGGGCGAAGCCAGCAACGGCGAACAGGGCATTGAGCTTGCCGAATCCCTCGATCCCGATCTGATCCTGCTCGATCTGAATATGCCGGGCATGAACGGACTGGAGACCCTCGACAAGCTGCGGGAAAAATCGCTTTCCGGACGCATCGTCGTCTTTAGCGTGTCGAACCATGAAGAGGATGTGGTCACGGCGCTGAAGCGCGGGGCGGATGGCTATCTGCTGAAAGACATGGAGCCGGAAGATCTGCTTAAGGCGCTACAGCAGGCAGCGGCGGGCGAGATGGTATTGAGCGAAGCCTTAACGCCGGTGCTGGCCGCCAGCCTGCGGGCTAACCGCGCCACCTCTGACCGCGACGTCAGCCAGCTCACGCCGCGCGAGCGCGATATTCTCAAGCTCATTGCCCAGGGCCTGCCGAACAAAATGATCGCTCGCCGCCTGGACATCACCGAAAGCACGGTCAAAGTGCACGTGAAGCATATGCTGAAGAAAATGAAGTTAAAATCTCGCGTTGAAGCCGCCGTGTGGGTGCATCAGGAACGCATTTTCTAAGGATTACTCCTCCGGCAGCAGCTTCCAGCGCGGGTCGTCATCAGGCAATGCGACCAGCGGCTGCACCACAGCAAGCGTGATCTCATTGGACGAGACGCGCTGGCCTTTCTCATCTTCTACCACTGCCGAGAGGTGCCAGCGGTTTGTCGCACCTTCCTCTTCATTCCAGGCAGGTATAATCACGCTCCAGCCGTCTGCGCTGTTACTTTTGGCCGGCGACGTCAGGCTCAATGCCTGCGTATCCCCCAGCCAGTGGATCTGACGGATGCCGTGCGTGCTGCGAACCTGCAGCTTCAGCATAACGGTCTCGCCCCCTTTCAGATCCCACGGCGGCGTGGCCAGCCAGACGGACAGCGTTTTACGCTGGCGGAACTCCATCACCGGCAGGCTAGTGCGTTCCGGTGAATCGTAGCGGCTGCCGCGCAGGGATCGCGTCGCGGCGACCTCATCGGCGGAAAGCTGCTTAGCCAGCGGCACGCCAAAGCGGTAGTTGAGCTTCAGCCCAAGGTTATTCTGGCTCTCGCCGCTTTCGCCCTGCTTGTGCCCGGCGGTCAACGTGACCAGCGGAACGGGGGTATAGTTAAGCCCCAGATTGACCGCAACCGGGTTGTGGTACCCGGTTCCACTGTTGAACAGGTCAACGTTATCGCCAAAGTACTGCTCAACGCTAACGCTGGTGTTCAGGTGATGAAACCACGGCAGCCAGGCTTTAGCGGTCACGTCATATCCGCGCGCCATGCGCTGCTCCTGAACGTCAGATCGCGCGCGCCATCCGGCAAAGGGCTGATAGTAGTTCGCTGAGAGGCGCAGATTTTCCCCCCACGCTTCCGCGCCCAGCCCGGCACGCTGCAGGTTTTCATCGAGAAGATTATCGTAAAAGGTGTTGTAGCCCAGCAGCCATTTCCCGGCGACCCAACGCTGACCGATTCCGGCGTTACTGACCAGGCCATCCGTCTGCTGCGTCAGGCCAAGCTGGCTCCAGCTGAGGTAACGGTTAGTATCATTCCACGGGATAAACCAGCTCCCGCTGCTGCCGTTAAATTTGCCGTCATTATCCACCAGCACGTTCACGCTGGCGTTTCCCCAGGGCGACAGCCAGGACTCAATCTGCTGGTTCACTTCCCCGCTTACCGCGTCGCGCACCTGGCCAAAGGCAAACTGACGCGCCTGCTCGCCGGTCGTCATCCCGTAGTCGGTCATGCTGGCTTCACCGAAGGCTTTCGCCATTTCGGCGAGGTGTTTCTCCCCTTCGCCCGTTGGCGCCGCCAGGCCGAGATCGGGCAGACTATCCCCGTTATTATCAAAGGGGTGCTGCGCCTGATGCATAAAGGAATTCGGCGCACCGTGAACGGCTCCGGCCGTAAGAAGGGGGAGTAAAAACAGCAAACGAATGCGGGACGATACAGCCATCAACGTCGTCAATAAGAACCTGTGTTTATGAATAAACTCTTATTATGTTAACGCGATAAGCCCTGAAATGCAGTCCTGGCGGACATTTCAGGATTATCCTGAAACAGCCCTTTCAGCTCCGGCACGCAGGAACCACAGTTCGTACCACAGCGCAGCTTCGCCCCCAGCGCGGTGACGGAATCACACCCTCCGGCAATCGCCTCCCGTATCGCCTCTTCCCCGACGCTGAAACAGCTGCAGATAATGCGTCCCGGATCCATCGCCTTCCCGACGCTCTGCCCGTTCAACAGGGCGTGGCGTTCTGCGGGCAGCACGGGGGGGGAATGAAAAGCAGCTTCAATCACCGTATGCGCCAGCGCCGGTAACGCGGTACCTTCCCAGAAACCCAGCATAAGCTGGCCTTCATGCCAGGCCAGCACGCTGCTGCGTTCACCGGTCTGCGCAACCTGCAGCTGCCAGCCCCGGCCGCTGGCGTATTCCATTACCCATGACAGCAGCGGTTTATCGCACGCCACCGTCAGGCGTGAAGCTTTACGCCACCAGTAAACCGAAGAGGGCATTTCCAGCCCTTCGCGGGCATAGAGTTCTCCCTGCCAGGCGGGCTGCCAGGGCTGGATTCTGACGGCGGTTTGTTTACTCTCCGGCTGGCCCGAAACCGGATCGCAGCGCCCTTCCACCAGCGCATTCACCTTTCCCTGGCGGGCAAACGCAGCGTTCCAGTGCATCGGGGCAAAAGCGTTCCCTTCGCGCTGGGCGTCGCTGATGCGCACTCTTGCTACCATGACGCCGCGCGGCGAACTGATGCGCGCCAGCTGGCCGTCGCACAGGGAAAACCGAACGGCGTCTGCGGGGCAAACCTCAACAAAGGGTTCGGCGATATGCTGCATCAGTCTGGCCACATATCCTGTTCGCGTCATGGTATGCCACTGATCGCGAATGCGCCCCGAGTTGAGAATCAGCGGGTACAACGCGCTGACCGTTGCACCGTGCGACTGTGGGTCAACGGGAACACTGTTTCGGCACGGAAAATCTCCCCCAGGCCACTGCCAGGGCTCAAGCCGCTCCCACTCCTCACGGGTTAACGAAGCCAGGTCGTGAAGGTTTAAGGCCCGCGCGCCGTCATTTTCAAAGGCCGTCAGCGCCGCATGCTCGCAAAAAATCTGGTGGGGATGCAGCCAGGCAAAGGCGTCGCCGTGCCCCAGCCGTTTCGCCACCTGTGCGACGATCCACCAGTCCGGCTTTGCCTCACCGGGCGCGGGCAGAAACGCGCGCTGGCGCGAAATGCGTCGCTCGGAATTGGTTACCGTGCCGTCCTTCTCTCCCCAGGCCAGCGCCGGAAAGCGAATATGGGCAAACCGGCTGGTGTCGGTATCATTCATCACCTCAGAGACAATCACCAACGGGCAGCGCCCCAGCGCCTGACACACCGCGTGGCTGTCCGGCAGCGAGACGGCAGGATTGGTGCCCATGATCCACACTGCCTTCACCTCGCCGCGGGCAATGGCGTCAAACAGCTCCACCGCCATCAAGCCCGGCGTCTGCGCAAGCCGTTCCGTTCCCCAGAAACGCGCCACCCGCGAGAGATCGTCCGGCTCAAAGTTCATGTGCGCCGCCAGCTGATTTGCCAGCCCGCCCACCTCTCTTCCGCCCATCGCGTTTGGCTGTCCGGTCAGCGAAAACGGGCCGCAGCCCGGACGGTTAAATTTCCCGCTGGCAAGGTGCACGTTAATGATGGCGCTGCATTTGTCGCTGCCGCTGGAGGACTGGTTGATTCCCATGGTGTAGAGGGTGATGGCCCGGGGGGCCGTCATAAACCAGTCGTAAAACGTACCAATATCCTGCGGCGAGAGGCTGCAAAACGCCGCCACGCGGGATATCGGCCACGCGTCCGTTCCCTGAATGACATTAAGCAGACCGACGAACAGCCCGGCGTCGCTGCCGGGAGTGAGCGCCAGATGCAGGTCAGCAATATCACAGGAGGCGGTTCTGCGCGGGTCGATGACCACCACTTTCATCTCCGGATTGTTGTGCTTTGCCTGTACCAGGCGCTGATAGAGCACCGGATGCGTCCAGGCCGCGTTTGAGCCCACCAGCACCACCAGATCGCTGTTTTCCACATCCTCGTAGCTGCACGGCACGACGTCTTCACCAAAGGCGCGCTTGTAGCCAACGACTGCCGATGACATGCAGAGCCGGGAGTTGGTATCAATGTTCGCCGCGCCGATAAACCCTTTCATCAGCTTATTGGCGGCGTAATAATCCTCGGTAAGCAATTGCCCGGACGCGTAAAACGCCACCGCCTGCGGCCCCCATTTGTCGATAATGTCCTGGAGGCGCTCGCCTGCCGCTCCCAGCGCCTGCGCCCAGGCCACCTCAGCACCGTCAACAACGGGGCGCAGCAATCGCCCCTGTAACCCCATTGTTTCCCCCAGGGCCGATCCTTTCACGCACAAGCGGCCAAAGTTCGCAGGATGGGTTTCATCCCCCCGAACGCTGACCGTTTCACCGTCCACGCGGGCGACCACGCCGCAGCCGACCCCGCAGTAGGGACACGTTGTCCGGATTTCTGTCATGAGGCCTCCGCACGCATTACCAGGGCATCATTACCGACCCACACCTTGCCGTTCTCAATTTTGACCGGCCAGGCGCGCACCGCGGGTTCGCCGTTCTCCACCTGACAGCCGTCGCGCAGGCGGATACGCTGCTTGTAGAGCGGGGAAATCACCACCGGCTCCCCCGCCGCATCGCCAAGAATGCCGCGGGAAAGCACGTTCGCGCTGCTGCCAGGCTCCCGATCGTCGAGGGCGTAAACGGTTTTGCCAAAGCGGAACAGCGCGATCGGCTTACGCCCAAGACGCGCGCCAATGCCCGCCTGCTCGGGGATATCGTCGATGCCACAGATTTCCTGCCAGCGTTTACCTTGATCCGCTGCGGTGTCGTTCACCGCCGTGCGGAACAGCGCCAGACGGTTCGGATCGTTAAGCGTGGTTTGCCATTCGCACTGGTAGGTTTCCACCACCCGGGCCATCTCCTGCTCCAGCTCGTGGGCGATGCCCAGGCTGTCGTTGAGGATCACCTCACGCAGGTAGTCGAGGCCGCCTTCCAGGTTGTCCATCCAGGTGCTGGTGCGCTGCAGGCGATCCGCCGTGCGGATGTAGAACATCAGGAAACGGTCTACGGTGCGGATCAGCGTGTCATCATCAAGATCGCTGGCGAAGAGATCCGCATGGCGCGGCTTCATGCCGCCGTTGCCGCACAGGTAGAGGTTCCACCCCTTATCGGTGGCAATCACCCCCACGTCTTTACTCTGCGCCTCGGCGCATTCGCGGGTACACCCTGAGACCGCCATTTTGATTTTGTGCGGGGCGCGCAGGCCTTTGTAACGGTGCTCGAGCCTGACCGCGAGGCCGGTGGAGTCCTGCACGCCGTAGCGACACCAGGTCGACCCGACGCAGGATTTCACCGTGCGGAGGGATTTGCCGTAGGCGTGCCCGGTTTCAAATCCGGCTTCCACCAGCGCCTGCCAGATCTCCGGCAGCTGTTCCAGCGTGGCGCCAAACAGGTCGATACGCTGGCCGCCGGTGATTTTGCTGTACAGGCTGTAGCGTTTTGCAATCTGGCCGATGGCGATCAGCCCGTCGGCGGTCACTTCCCCCGCAGGCATGCGCGGCACGATGGAGTAAGTACCGTCCTTCTGGATATTGGCGAAGTAGCGGTCGTTGGTGTCCTGCAGCGGCAGGTGTGCCGGTTTCAGCAGATACTCGTTCCAGCAGGAGGCGAGCACTGACCCCACCAGTGGCTTACAAATTTCGCACCCGTGTCCCTGACCGTAGCGGCTAATGAGCTGGTCAAAGGTGCGGATATGGTTGACGCGCACGAGGTGGTAAATCTCCTGACGCGAGTACGGGAAGTGTTCGCAGATGTCCTTTTTCACCTCCACACCCTGCGCCGCCAGCTGGAACTCCATCACCTGCTTCACCAGTGCGCTACATCCTCCGCAGCCGGTCGCCGCTTTGGTGCACTGCTTAATCGCGCCGATATCCGTTGCGCCCGCACTTACCGCCTGACAGATATCGCCTCTGCTGACGTTATGACACGAACAGATTTGTGCGCTTTCCGGCAGCGCTGCCACGCCGAGCGCTTTTGGCGCACTGCCTGACGACGCGGGTAATATCAGCGTTTCCGGCTCTTTTGGCAGGGCTATCCCGTTGAGCATCATCTGTACCAGCGTGGCGTATTCGCTGGCATCACCCACCAGCACGCCGCCGAGCAGCGTTTTGCCGTCGTGGCTGACCACGATTTTCTTGTAGATTTGCTGCGGGCCGTGCGTCCACTGGTAGCTCAGCGCCCCCGGCGTGCGGCCGTGAGCATCGCCGAACGAGGCCACGTCCACGCCCAGCAGCTTGAGTTTGGTGCTCATATCCGCGCCGGCGAAGGTTTTCTCCTCTCCCGCCAGCGCGGCGGCGGCCACCCTCGCCATCTGGTAGCCGGGCGCAACCAGCCCGAAGATTTTCCCTTCCCACAGGGCGCATTCACCAATGGCCAGCACGTCCGGATCGGAGGTCTGACAGCGGTCGTCAATGCCGATCCCGCCGCGTTCGCCGATAGCCAGCCCGCTGCTGCGCGCCAGCGCGTCCTGCGGACGAATGCCGGCAGAAAAGACCACCATGTCTGTTTCAAGCTGTTCGCCATCGGCAAAGCGCAGCACCAGCCCGCCGTCCGCGGCGGCGATCTCCGTCGTTGATTTACTGGTATGCACACCGACGCCAAGCGCCTCGATTTTCTTGCGCAGCATCGCCGCACCGTCGTTGTCGAGCTGGACCGCCATCAGATTGGGCGCAAACTCCACCACGTGAGTTTCCAGCCCGAGCTGCTTCAGGGCATTCGCCGCCTCCAGCCCCAGCAGGCCGCCGCCAATCACGACACCGCGGCGTGAGCCCGCCGCATGCGCCGCAATCTTGTCCAGATCGTCAAGCGTGCGATAAACAAAACAGCCCGGCAGATCGTTTCCCGGCACGGGCGGCACGAACGGGTATGAGCCGGTCGCCAGCACCAGCTTGTCCCAGTGGGTTTCGTGCCCGCTGGCGCTACGCACCACGCGCGCGTCGCGATCGATAGCGACAATCTGCTGCGACAGGCGCAGCTCGATGCCGTTGTCGGCAAAGAAATCCCCCTCCACCAGCGAAAGCGACGCCGCGCTGCGGCCGCCAAAATATTCCGACAGATGCACGCGGTCATAGGCGGCATAGCGCTCCTCGCCAAAGACAACGATCTGATACTGCTGATGCAAATTGCGGTTAACGCAGTCTTCGAGAAAATGATGGCCGACCATACCGTGCCCAACCACCACCAGAGTAGGTTTTGTCATAGCGTTCTGTCCTGCAACCTGCGGTTGCGTAGTGAAACGATCGAACAGCCAGTCCGCGTGCGCGGGCGCAGCCGTTGCCAGTAAATCGGTAAATGTTGCCGCGCTGCGGCAGTCCCCCATCAGCAGCACGCCAGCCAGCGCCCCCTGATGGATCAGTAAGCGACGATAGTGACGGGTCAGCGGATCCCATGCGCTCCAGACCACATCGCCCTCCTGCTCTGCCGCGCGACCGAGGCTGAACAGCTCCACGCCGGTCACCTTGAGGCGCACGCCGTTGTCGGTCAGGGCAAACGGCGCGGTGACGTCTCCGGCCAGCCGTGTGGCGAGGATATCCGCCTGCGCCAGACAGGGGGCGACCAGGCCAAACGTCTGGCCGTCAATTTCACAGCATTCACCAATGGCGTAGACGTCCGGCACGGAGGTTTGCATCTGGTGATCCACCACGATGCCGCGCGCGCAGCGAATGCCGCTGGCCTGCGCCAGCACGACGTTGGGCTGCACGCCCGTCGCCAGCACCACGCGCGCGGCGGTGACGCTGCGTCCGTTCAGCAGCGTCACGCTATTCCCGTCAATCGCCGCGATGCCTGAGGCGAGCTCACAGCGCACGCCCCGCGCCGCCAGCGCCTCTTCCAGCAGCACGCCCGCCTTCTCATCCAGCTGCTGCTCCATCAGCCACGGACCGCGATGAACAAGGGTGACGTTGTCCCCTGAGCGCGCCAGCGCTGCCGCCGTCTCAACCCCGAGCACGCCGCCGCCCAGCACTACCGCCGGACCGGCGATCGCCCGAATGGCCCGGATATCCTCCAGGGTACGGAATGTGAAGACATGCGGCGCATCGCAGCCGGGAATTGGCGGAACAAAGGGCGTTGATCCGGTGGCAAACACCAGCGCATCCCAGCCCAGCGTGCGGGCGGTGGTTTGCACTTCCCGCGTGTCCACATTCACGGCGAGCGCCTTTTCCCCCCGCAGCACCGTCACGCCCCGTTCCTGGTACCAGTCGTCATTCTGAAGACAGATCCCCGCCGCCGTTTTTTCACCGCCCAGCACCGGCGAAAGCTGGATGCGGTTATAGGCATGCTCCGGCTCGTCACCGATGACGGTAATGGCGAAACGATCGGCAGCACGCCCGGTGAGCGAGGCAATCAGCCGCGTGGCCGCCATGCCATTTCCGATAATGACCAGTCGCATCAAAGCCCCCTCGCTACGCCGCTTTCGGCTGCTTTTCGTAGAGGAAATGCAGGATCTGCTGGCGCATGTGGTGATAGCGGCTGTCGTCGGCCAGCTGCACCCGGTTACGCGGGCGCGGCAGGTCAACGTGCAGGATCTCCCCGACGGTCGCCGCCGGGCCGTTGGTCATCATCAGTACGCGATCGGAGAGCAGCACCGCTTCGTCCACGTCGTGGGTAATCAGCACGATGGTGGTGTTCAGCGCCTGCTGGATCTGCATCACCGAGTCCTGCAGATGGGCGCGCGTCAGCGCATCCAGCGCGCCGAAGGGTTCATCCATCAGCAGGACTTTCGGCTTCATCGCCAGCGCGCGGGCAATCCCGACGCGCTGCTTCATGCCGCCGGAGATCTCCCCCGGGCGCTTGTGCAGGGCGTGCCCCATCTGCACGCGGTCGAGGTTGTGCTCAATCCACTCCCGGCGCTCCGCCTTGCTCATGCTGTGTCGAAACACGTGATCTACCGCCAGGGCCACGTTGTCGAAGCAGGTGAGCCACGGCAGCAGCGAATGGTTCTGGAATACCACCGCGCGCTCCGGACCCGGCCCGGCAATTTCGCGGTTGTCGCAAATCAGCCCGCCTTCCGTCGGCAGCGTGATCCCAGCGATAAGGTTAAGCAGCGTCGATTTACCGCAGCCGGAGTGCCCAATCAGGCTGACGGTTTCGCCCTCATGGATATCAAAGGAGACGTTCTGCAGCGCCAGAAATTCGCCGCTGGCGGTGGAAAAACGCTGGCTCACGGCCTGGACCTGGATTAATGGTTTCATGTTCGCTCCTTATTTTTCCTGCCAGCTAAAGCGACGGGCGATCAGCATCAGCCCCTGCTCCAGCAGCAGCCCGACCACGCCAATGATGACGATGGCGATGAGAATGTTTTCGACGTTGAGGTTGTTCCACTCGTTCCAGATCCAGAAACCGATCCCTAAACCGCCGGTCAGCATCTCGGCGGCGACAATCACCAGCCAGGCGATGCCGATGGAGAGGCGCACCCCGGTCAGCACTGCGGGCAGCACCGCCGGGAAGAGAATGCGGCGCATGATGGTCCACTCGGAAAGCTGCAGCACCCGGGCCACGTTGAGGTAGTCCTGCGGAATGCGGCGCACGCCTTCGGCGGTGTTGATCACCATCGGCCAGATGGAGCAGATAAAAATGGTCCAGCTCGACGCGGGCTCCGCTTTCTGGAACAGCAGCAGGCCGATGGGCAGCCAGGCCAGCGGGCTAACCGGGCGTAACAGCGCGATCAGCGGGCCGAACATGCGCGAAAAAAAGGTGAAGCGACCAATCAGAAAGCCGAGCGGGATCCCGGCGAACGCGGCCAGGCCAAAGCCCACCGCCACGCGCTGTAATGAGGCGAGCACGTTCCAGCCGATGCCCATGTCGTTTGGCCCGTCGCGATAAAACGGATCGGCAAACAGGGTAATAGCGGAATCGAGCGTGCTGAGCGGCGTCGGGAAACCTTTGCTGTTAATCGCCGCCAGCTGCCAGAGCACCACCAGCAGTCCCAGCCCCAGAAAAGCCGGAATGATGCGCTGAAGGATCGCGTTAATCCGACGCGCAAACGTCGGCGTGCGGCGGCGAACCTGCACCGGAGGCAGGACAATCACCTCTCCACTCTCCGGCGTCTCGTGTGATTTTGTCTTTTGCAGATGCTGCATAATCAGGCCCCTTTACGGTGAATGGCGAAACGGCTGGCGTATCCTTCCGGGTCGGTACCGTTCCAGACGGTGCCGTCCATCAATGTGCTGCTGCGTAGTGGTGAAGTCGGTGTGGTAATGCCCCCCACCGCCGTGGCGGCATCCTGCCAGACCGCCGTCTGGTTAATGCGTTGTGCGATGCCCGCGTAGTCCGGGGCGGCTTTGAGCAAGCCCCAGCGGCGGAACTGGGTTAAGAACCACATGCCGTCGGAGAGATACGGGTAGCTGACGGCCCCCTCGTTGAAGAAGCGGATCGGGTGCGCGTCCTGCCAGCGCTGGCCCAGGCCGTTGTCGTACTCACCGAGCATGCGTCCGGTGAGATACTGCTCTTTGCAGTTGAGCCACGCCCGGCGGGAGAGGATCTGCGCGGTTTCGCGTTTGTTTTCCGGGGAGGCCTCAATCCAGCGCGCCGCCTCCAGCACTGCGCTCACCAGCGCCCGGGCGGTGTGCGGGTTTTTCTCCACCCAGTCGCGACGCGTCCCGAGGATTTTTTCCGGATGGTCGGCCCAGACAGACTGCGACGTGGCGGCGGTAAAACCGATGCGGTCGTTGATGGCACGCGCGTTCCACGGCTCGCCGACGCAAAAGCCGACCATGTTGCCAATGCGCATGTTCATCACCATCTGCGGCGGCGGCACCACCACCGTGCGCACGTCGTCAAAGGGGTGAATGCCCGCGCTGGCCAGCCAGTAGTAGAGCCACATGGCGTGCGTCCCGGTCGGGAAGGTGTGCGCGAAGGTATAGGTGCCAGGCGCCTGCTGCCCAATCCGCTTTTTCAGCCCGTCAAGGTCATGAACGCCCTTCTCTGCCAGATCGCTGGAGAGCGTAATCGCCTGGCCGTTCTGGTTGAGGGTCATCAGGTTAGCCATCTGCTGTGGCTTGCCGGCGATGCCCAGCTCCAGTCCGTACAGCAGGCCGTAGAGAATGTGCGCGGCATCGAGTTCGCCCGCCACCAGCTTGTCGCGCACCGCCGCCCAGCTCGCCTCTTTGGTGGGCACGATGGTAATACCGTATTTTTTATCAAACCCTTTCAGCGCAGCGATAACCACCGGGGCACAGTCTGTCAGCGGGATAAACCCGATGCGTACTGTTTCCTGCTCCGGTTTATCCGAGCCTGCCGCCCATGCGGCCTGCATGACACCCGGCAACAGCATTGCACCACTCGCCAGCATGCTGGCCTGCAAAAAACGCCGTCTCGACAAATCCGCCATGACCACTCCTGAAAAAAAACCAAAAAAAAGCGCCCACGGTGCCGAAGCACCAGTGGACGCCTTTATCCCGAAGACGGATGCACCGCCGTTGGCGCATCGTCAAAAATGGTTAATCTGATAATGCAAAGTGAATGCCAGGTTTTAACACACCGTTTCTTGCGGCGCTTACCGTTATTCCCTCGCCTTTACGCACCGCAAACAGGCATAAAATGCCCACTGACCGTGCAGCTACTCCTTTGGTGTTACCTGCCATACATTCTTCACCATGAGCAGCGCGCGGGCGATATCCACCATCCTTTGGTTTTTGTCCATCGCCATTTTGCGCAGCGCCGTCCAGGCCTGTTCCTCACTCATATTCTGGTGATTCATCAGCACGCTCTTCGCTTTATCAATGATTTTGCGCTCTTCAAGCGTATCGCGCAGCGACGCAAGCTGACGTGAGAGCTGCTCTATCTCGCGCGCCTGCTGGCGAACCAGGGTAAGCAACGGTTTTTCCGGATAGCGGATCGGCGGGTCATCCTGTTCATCGCCGGGGGGCGCGTACTCATCGTCACGGTGAATGCATTCGTCCACCGCGACCATCAGATCGGCGATGATCGTCTCCTCCAGCGTGCGCAGATGCTCAAGGCGCGCGGTTTGCAGAGCAAACCAGGCCAGCGCGGTAAGGCCGTTATCGGCGGCGGGCTGGCGGGTACAGGCCACGCGCCGGAGCTGCTCCGTTTCACGATCGGGCTGACAGTGCATTGAAAAGGTGGTCTGAACGTCAGCGGAGCTGTGTGAGAGAAAGATCTCAAAGCAGGCCTGCTGCCCGTCAATGCGGTCAACCAGCCTCTGACGAGTCACATCATCGAAAAAACCCTGCGTGAAGCCAATCGCCCCCAGCGCCCGCTCCTGTCCCGCCAGCTCCTTGCCCTGCATCAGGCTATAAAGCGCGACAAAACGTCCTGCGATTTGCGGATCGTCAATGCTGTCATTAAGCTGCGGCACGATACTGAGCAGATGGCGAAGCATGCGGGAGTAGTGTTCCATCGCCTGGGGTGCCGTTACCGTCTGCTGAATCACACCGTCACGCAGCGCGGGAAGCGTATCCAGGCTCAGGAGCGCGCCGCCGATGCGTTCACAGACGGCACTTCCCGGGATCGGCGACTGTGTTTCAAGAATGCCGTAAAGGGCAGCGAGGTTCTCATCCACCAGCGCCCGGCTGGCTTTGCATTCGGGGGCGTACAGCTTGCCCTGTGAGCAGAGCCAGACATTGGACGCCCCGCGCTCGCACTGTAACATGTGCACCAGTTGGCTAATGCCGTGCACAAGCACGCCCAGCTGTGCCAGCTTGCTGAACTGCTCCTGGCGCATCATCTTTGCGCGCGTGAGCCATTCGGCAGCGCCTGGCGAAATGCCTGCCATTAATGTCATGCTTACTCTCCCGGACAGCGAAACTCCGGGGAATTAAGCAATATTCGTGCCTTTATAAGAACAGGAGTCAACATGCAGAAGATTGTGATCGTCGCCAACGGTGCGGCCTACGGCAGCGAATCCCTTTTCAACAGCCTGCGCCTGGCGATCGCGCTACATGAAAAAGAGAGCGACCTGGCGTTACGCCTTTTTTTAATGTCGGACGCCGTCACCGCCGGGCTGAAGGGACAAAAGCCGGCCGAGGGCTATAACATTCAGCAGATGCTAGAGATCCTGACCGCACAAAACGTGCCGGTGAAGCTGTGCAAAACCTGCACCGACGGGCGCGGTATCACCGGGCTGCCGCTGATTGATGGCGTAGAAATTGGTACGCTGGTTGAACTGGCCGAGTGGACGCTGTCCGCTGATAAAGTATTAACTTTTTAATAATAAACCCATAAAAATATTATTTTCTTATGGACGCGGTTTCAGCATCAAGTTTACCTGCGGGGTTGCCGATAGGCATGGAAACAACACAGCAGGTATTTCACTTATGTTCAGATCGATTCGTGCACGCATCATCGCGGCGACGGTAGGCTGTCTGGTCGTCGCCCTTCTCCTCAATACCGTTATTAACTTCCAGGTCACACGCCAGGATAACCAGCAGTCACAGCGCGATATCCTGACCAGCACCAGCGCCAGCCATAACATGGCGATTGCCGACTGGGTAAAAAGCAAGATGACGGTTATCGCCGCTGCCCAGACCGTTGCGCTGAGTGACGACCCGGTTCCGGTGTTTAAACAGCTTGCGCAGGCGGGTGGATTCACCAACGTTTATGTCGGCTACGCCAGCAAAACGGCGAAATTCTCTGAGCCCGCGGGCGTACCTGCGGATTATGACCCGACCATTCGCCCGTGGTATCAGCAGGTGGTCAGCGCGGACGGCCCGGTCGTCACCGCGCCTTACGTTGATGCCGGTACCGGTAAACTGGTGGTGACCTTCGCCGTGCCGGTGAAAGAGAATGGCGCCCTGAAAGCGGTGGTGGCGGGCGATGTGGCCATGGACAGCGTGGTGGCGAACGTGCGCGGGATCCATCCAACTCCGTCCAGCATCGGCTTGCTTCTGAACAGTGACGGCAGCGTGATTGCGGCTAACGATCCGGCTCTGACGCTTAAACCGTTTGCTGAGACCATCAAAGGCATCGATTTTGCTGCGCTGAAAAGCGGTAACCTTGTCGACGGTACGCTGAACGACGTCGAAAAAACCTTCGTGGCAACCGCCGTGCCGGGCACAAACTGGCTGCTGGTCGTCGCCCTCGACAGCGGTGATGCCACTTCCGGCATGCGTTCCCTGCTTAAAGCCTCGGCGATTTCGCTGGTGATCCTGGCGCTGCTGAGCGCGGCCATTGTTCACCTCCTGATTGCCCGTCTGCTGAAGCGCCTGTCGGACATTCGCGACGCGATGCACAACATTGCCAACGGGACTAACGACCTGTCGCAGCGTCTGCCTGACAGCGGTGAGGACGAGGTGGCGCAGATTGCCCAGGCCTTTAACGCCTTCAGCGATAAGCTGTCGGTGGTGATGGTGCAGCTCCGTGATGCCAGCGAGTCGGTGAAAAACGCCGCTCAGGAGATTGCGGCGGGTAACCAGGATCTCTCCGGACGTACCGAGCAGGCGGCGTCCAGCCTGCGCGAGACGGCCAGCGCCGTAGAGCAGATCACCGCCTCCGTGACCCAGTCGAACGAATCGGCGGCGGAAGCAAATGACCAGGCGAGCAAAGCCTCCGCGGCCGCGGCGCGCGGCGGCGAGGTGGTATCCCAGGCGATCAGCACCATGCAGTCCATCGAAGTCGCGTCGGCTAAAATTGGCGACATCACCAGCGTGATTGACGGTATCGCGTTCCAGACCAACATTCTGGCGCTGAATGCCTCCGTCGAGGCGGCCCGTGCCGGCGAGCAGGGGCGCGGGTTTGCCGTGGTGGCGGGCGAAGTGCGTAACCTGGCGAGCCGTAGCGCCCAGGCGGCGAAAGAGATCAAATCGCTGATTGATTCCACCACCGACAGCGTGGCCACCGGCTCCCGCTACGTGCATCTGGCCGGGGAAAGCATGGACGAGATCCGCTCGAGCATTGGCAGCGTCTCCGGCATCATGCGCGAAATCTCCATCGCCACCAGCGAGCAGATGAAAGGCATTCACGAAATTAACCACGCGGTGACCCACCTCGACCGCATGGTCCAGCAGAACGCCGAGCTGGTCGTGCAATCCGCCGCTGCCGCGGGCGCCCTGCAGAGCCAGGCGGGCGACCTTGCTGAAACCGCCGGCCATTTCCGCATTTAATTTTATACTGGCGCGCGTTTAGCGGGTAAAACGCGCGTCAGCTGAAATTTTGAGGAATTTTGTCATTTTTGTTTAATCGTTATGCCATTTTTTGATCAAAATCAGCATCCCTCCCCCTCCCCTTTGGTGTTATGCCATGAGTGAATTGTGAACAATATCACGCTCGGATATGGCTGCAGGGAGAGCGTTGTTTAAGACTACGGGGTAAAAAATGGCACTGGTAAAAACAAGTTTGAAACTGTTTGGCGGGGATACGGTAGTGGTGCGTTGCTCAGAGCGCTGCCGTATTCATCTGATGAGTGCGAAAGCACAAAAACAATCCCAGGCGGATATTCTCACCGTGCAGGATGATAACGCCTGGCTTACCGTGCCGTATACCGGCACCTGGGATGTGCTGATCGACAGCCACAGCCAGTCTCTGGAGCATTCTGTCAGTTACGTAGCAGCTTAAATTACGCGCCCGGCCAGCCGGGCGTATTATCAGGCAAAACCCGGTCGCAGCGTGCCGTTGAGCGGGTTTCCTTCCAGCAGCGCCTTCACCTTCACCACCAGCTCATTCAGACAATCGTCCTTCATGCCGAGGCGGGTCAGCTCCTGATCGAGAGAGAAGAGATACTGCGCGTTGGTACCCAGCGGCCCGCTGGCGGCGGCAATTAACGGGGCAATCACCTGCGTGCGGGTGTCCGCTTCATACAGCGGATGGCGCGGGTCCATAATAAACACCAGCGCATTGACGGTGCGTCCGTCGTCAAGATCCAGCTTGCACCAGCTCGGCATGTAGCAGCCGGTGATCATCTCACGCTTCCAGAGCAGCGTAAGCTCCTCTTCCAGGGTGGCATCCGGGAGGCGATACGCCACGCCCGTGGTGCGTCCGCCCTCTTTCAGTGCAAGCATACGCCCGGGCTGGCACGCGCTGCCGCGTCCGGCCGTCAGGCGCAGGCAAAATGCGCGATGCCAGCCAGGCAGCGTGCCCGTTGCCGATTCGACAAATTCGAGCGCCGGGTTCCACATCAGGGAGCCGTAGCCAAAAATCCATACCGGGCCATCATCCGGGCGGCAGGCAAGCGTGGCAGCGAGCGACGCCGCACGTTGTTCAGCTGACCAGAGAAGCGATTCCTCAATAGCACCAAATGCCGTCTTACAATCTGCCTTCATTAAGAAATCACGCGTTAACACTTTCCACCTCCGCCACTGCATGCTTCCTTGCGACATCTGTAATTCGCCTTCCCGGCCTTAGGTGCTGGTCATTTTGCCAGCAGTTGAATAACGATAAGCAATTAGCGGACCAGTTGCAATACAACGGCAGTTCAACCGCCTGAAAAGTCAAAATGAAGGCAGCGAATTATTTCAGGGCTATTTCTTTTTATGCCATTTATCGTCGTCTCCTTTTTCATATTCATGTTTTACAGCGGCCCAGGCGACTTTGTGTGCCGTCTCTTCACGGCTGGCATCATCCCGGCGATCGTCCTTATCTTTGTACTGATCCCAGGCACTGTTAAACGCCTCTTTGTAGATATCCTGCGCGTGAGCGGGCAGCACGTTTTGCACATTATCGGGTAATTCGCGTTTCGTTTTATAAGGCATCACTCACCTCTCTTTTGGTTAAAGAGATAAGTGTGGACGACGATATGGCAGCGTGCCACCCACACTTCATTTATGAATAATCGAAAACATTAACTTATTGTTATTAAACAAATATTAGGATAATGTGGTGAATTACAGGAATCAGGCGTGATAATTATTAAAAAAGGTAAAATTAAGTAAAAAATAAAGGGCATTTAACAGAGATCTGTTAATTTAATGACCTCAAAAATCTATCTATAATTACAAGCACCTGCATTGATGGAGAAGCACATGACAGCAACACACGAGGCGGTAAAGACCCGCCACAAGGAGACGTCTCTCATTTTCCCGGTTCTGGCACTGGCTGTGCTGCTCTTCTGGGGAAGCAGTCAGTCACTGCCAGTGGTGGTTGGTATCAATATTCTTGCCCTGGTCGGTATCTTAACCAGCGCATTTAGCGTCGTTCGCCATGCGGACGTATTGGCCCACCGTCTGGGCGAACCCTACGGATCGTTAATTCTCAGCCTTTCCGTTGTTATTCTCGAAGTCAGCCTGATTTCCGCGCTCATGGCCACCGGCGATGCCGCGCCGACGCTGATGCGCGACACGCTCTACTCGATCATTATGATTGTGACGGGTGGCCTGGTGGGCTTCTCTCTGCTGCTGGGCGGGCGTAAATTCGCGACCCAGTATATGAACCTGTTCGGCATAAAACAGTATCTGATTGCCCTCTTCCCGCTGGCGATTATCGTGCTGGTCTTCCCGATGGCGCTGCCGGGTGCCAACTTCTCCACCGGTCAGGCGCTGCTGGTTGCGCTGATTTCCGCAGCCATGTACGGCGTGTTCCTGTTGATTCAGACCAAAACGCACCAGAGCCTGTTTGTGTATGAGCATGAAGACGACAGCGACGACGATGACCCGCACCACGGTAAGCCGTCGGCCCAGAGCAGCGCGTGGCATACGGTTTGGCTGATCGTGCATCTGATTGCGGTGATTGCCGTCACCAAGATGAACGCCAATCCGCTGGAAACGCTGTTAACCGAACTGAACGCGCCGGTCGCGTTTACCGGTTTCCTGGTGGCGCTGCTGATCCTGTCCCCGGAAGGGCTGGGGGCGCTGAAAGCCGTCTTAAACAATCAGGTGCAGCGCGCCATGAACCTGTTCTTCGGCTCCGTGCTGGCGACCATTTCACTCACCGTGCCGGTGGTGACCCTGATTGCCTTTATGACCGGTAACGAACTGCAGTTCGCGCTGGGCGCGCCAGAGATGATTGTGATGGTGGCCTCGTTGCTGCTGTGCCAGATTTCATTCTCAACCGGACGCACCAACGTGCTGAACGGCGCGGCGCATATGGCGCTGTTTGTGGCTTACTTGATGACAATTTTTGCGTAGTCTTTTTGCCCAGCGGCGCTGCGCTTACCCGGCAATATGTCCCATAAAAAAACCCGCCGAAGCGGGTTTTTTTATTATTTGCTGGTATCCAGCTCATCGAAGCTCTTGACCAGATCGTCAATCGCTTTGATCTGTTTCAGGAACGGCTCCAGCTTATCCAGCGGCAGCGCAGATGGGCCGTCGCATTTTGCGTTATCCGGATCCGGGTGCGCTTCAATGAACAGGCCAGCCAGGCCGGTTGCCATACCGGCGCGCGCCAGTTCGGTCACCTGAGCACGACGGCCACCGGACGCAGCGCCAAACGGGTCGCGGCACTGCAGCGCGTGGGTCACGTCGAAAATCACCGGAGACTGATTAGAGACGTTTTTCATCACGCTGAAGCCCAGCATATCCACAACCAGATTGTCATAACCGAAGTTGGAACCACGGTCGCACAGGATGACTTTGTCGTTGCCACCTTCGATAAATTTATCGACGATGTTGCCCATCTGACCCGGGCTCACGAACTGTGGTTTTTTTACGTTGATCACGGCACCGGTTTTCGCCATCGCGGCAACCAGGTCGGTCTGGCGAGCCAGGAACGCCGGGAGCTGAATCACATCAACCACGTCTGCCACCGGCTGCGCCTGAGTGGCTTCATGCACGTCGGTGATCACTTTCACGCCAAAGGTCTGCTTCAGCTCCTGGAAAATCTTCATCCCTTCTTCCAGGCCCGGGCCACGGTAAGAGTTGATGGAGGAGCGGTTGGCTTTGTCAAAAGAGGCTTTAAACACGTACGGGATGCCCAGCTTCTGGGTCACGGTCACGTAGTGCTCGCAGATACGCATGGCGAGGTCGCGGGATTCCAGCACGTTCATGCCGCCAAACAGCACGAACGGCAGGTCGTTTGCTACCTTGATATCACCAATGCTAACCACTTTTTGTTTCATAGGATCGCCTTATTCAGGTGTGAATCGGAATTAAGATTAATGCAGTGTAATTTGCTTGTGCGAGATCGCGTTGATCTGCGCACGAATCATTTCGCTAATAGGATCTTCCGGACACTGCTCGACGAAATAGCTCAGATCGTTCAGCGCCACGTGCTCACAATCGAGCTGGGCATAGATCAACCCACGGTCGCGAATTTCGTACGGGTCTTCCGGATTAAACTGCAGCAGCACTTCGCTGGCGCGCAGGGCCAGCTCCATCTGACGCTCTTCCATTAACGCAGACTTCAGCGTATCCAGCAGCTTGCGGATCACTTCTGCGTTATCCGCCTCGTCGAGATCTTCGTTGAAGAGCTCAGCCACCGGGCTGATATTGCCTTTCAGCCACACGTCCAGCGTATGTTCATCCAGCGTATCGCCGTTGAAGGGATTAATGAGCCACATCTCACCGTCCAGCCACTCCGCACGCAGGATCATCTGCGTCGGAAAAATGACCGGCACCAGTGGAATATCCAGGCGATGCGCAACCCAAAGCAAAATAGAACCCAGCGCAACGGCGCTCCCCTGACGATTTTTTAAGACCTGGTCCAGCCATAATGCGTCAGACAGGCGATACACGCCCCGCGTGTCGCAGAAACCCCATTCGCCGTAGAAAAGCTCAAGCAGCTTCTCTAATTGCCAGTCCTGCGGGCGCGCCTGATTGATCTCTTCACGCGCCAGGCAGACCAGATTCTCCAGCTCATCGTAGACGTACTGCGACGTAAAATCGTCGCGGATCATCTCAGAAATCAGGATCATGCCATCGCAAAGCGGCACTTTATTAAATTCGAAATCGGCTAAGGACTTCATGACTTACCCCAGTAACGACCGAGCGTACAGCGACGCCCGGGCGAGATAAAACTCAAAACGATGTAGATGATAACGCCAAACCGCCTTTCAGTCAGCCTTACGCCTTTATCAGTACCTGCGCTCATAACCACTGCCCCAGCGTCAGGCGTTCGTTGCCGCCGTAGTCGCGGCAGGTTTTGACATCGGCGTAGCCCGCCTGGGTAAAGAGCGCCCGCACGGCTTCCCCCTGCGTCCAGCCATGCTCCACCAGCAGCCAGCCGCCGGAAAGCAAATGTTGTCGTGACGTTGTCACAATGTGATCAAGGTCGGCTAAACCCTCCCTGGCGGCGACCAGCGCCGTCAGCGGTTCGAAGCGCACATCCCCCTGCGCAAGGTGCGGGTCACGCTCGTCAATATAGGGCGGGTTACTGACAATCACTCCGAACGTCTGCTTCTCCAGCGCGCTGAACCAGCTGCTTTGCAGCACCGTCACGTTGGTCAGGCCAAGACGTTCCACGTTACGCTGCGCCAGCGCCACCGCGTCGGGCATCACATCCACCGCCGTGATCGCGCAGTCGGGCCGTTCGGTAGCGAGCGCCAGGGCGATGGCCCCGGTCCCCGTTCCGAGATCGAGAATGCAGCAGGACGATGCGGGTAAGCGCGCCAGCGCCTGTTCAACAAGACACTCGGTGTCGGGGCGCGGGATCAGCGTTGCCGCCGAGACGTAAAGCGGTAACGACCAGAACTCGCGCTCGCCGACCAGGTGCGCCACCGGCTCGCCGGTTTTACGGCGGGCAAGCAGCGCGGCGAGCCGGGCTTCCTGTTCAGCAGTCAGTTCGGTTTCGCCGAAGGCCAGCAGGTACGTGCGGGCTTTACCCGTCACATGCTCAAGCAAAATTTCGGCATCGCGTTTCGGGCTTTCGCTTTCGGAAAGCTCACCGGCAGCCTCACGTAACCAGCGCTGAAAATCCATTATTCCTGCTCGGACAGTGCCGCCAGCTGGTCGGCCTGGTATTCCTGCACGATAGGCTCAATCAGCATATCCAGCTTGCCTTCCATTACTTCGTCCAGACGGTACAGCGTCAGGTTGATGCGGTGGTCAGTCACGCGCCCCTGCGGGAAGTTGTAGGTGCGGTTACGGTCGCTGCGATCGCCGCTGCCCAGCAGATTACGACGCGTAGACGCTTCCGCCTGCTGGCGTTTCGCCATTTCGGCCGCGTGGATACGTGCGCCCAGCACGGAGAGCGCTTTGGCTTTGTTTTTGTGCTGGGAACGCTCGTCCTGACACTCCACCACGATGCCGGTCGGCAGGTGGGTAATACGGATGGCGGAGTCGGTGGTGTTAACGTGCTGACCACCCGCCCCGGAGGAGCGGAAGGTATCAATACGCAGGTCCGCCGGGTTGATGTCCGGCAGTTCAGCTTCCGGCAGCTCCGGCATCACCGCCACCGTACAGGCGGAGGTGTGGATTCGGCCCTGAGATTCGGTGGCCGGTACGCGCTGCACGCGATGACCGCCGGATTCAAACTTAAGACGGCCGTACACGCCGTCGCCGCTGATCTTGGCGATAACCTCTTTGTAGCCACCGTGTTCGCCTTCGTTGGCGCTCATGATCTCCACGCGCCAGCGACGCGATTCGGCGTAGCGGCTGTACATGCGGAACAGATCCCCGGCAAACAGCGCCGCTTCGTCCCCGCCGGTCCCGGCGCGGACTTCCACGAACGCGTTGCGCTCGTCGTCCGGATCTTTTGGCAGCAACAGCACCTGAAGCTGCTGCTCCATCTCCTCAGAACGCGCTTTCGCATCCTGCAACTCTTCCTGCGCCATCTCGCGCATTTCAGGATCGTCGAGCATCATCTGCGCGGTTTCGATATCGTCCTGAACCTGTCGCCAGTCGGTAAAGCATTTAGAAACATCACTTAACTGCGCGTATTCACGTGAAAGTGCGCGAAAACGTTCCTGGTCCGCAATGGTCCCGGCATCGCCGAGCAGCGCCTGGACTTCTTCATGGCGCTCGTGCAGAGCTTCCAGTTTAGCGACGATAGAAGGCTTCATAGGCGTAAGTGCACCTTGTCTTAGAAAATGGGTATAGGGCGCTATTCCAGCCCGAGGCTGTTGCGCAGAATAGTCAGGCGTTCATCATCCCCGTCACGGGCAGCCTGCTGAAGAGATTTGGTTGGGGCATGAATCAGGCGGTTAGTCAGTTTCCACGCCAGATCCTGCATAATCGCCTGCGCGTCGCCGCCCTGCTCCAGGGCCGCTAACGCTTTGGCAGTCAGGTCATCACGCACCTGCTCCGCCTGCCCGCGGTACTCGCGGATGGTCTCGCTGACGCTTTGCGCGCGCAGCCAGGCCATAAACTCACTGGTTTCCTGCTCGACAATGGTTTCCGCCTGCACCGCCGCCGCTTTACGCTGCGCGAGGTTGTGCGAAATGATGCTTTGCAGGTCATCTACGCTGTAAAGATAGGCGTTAGCCAGCTTGCCGACTTCTGGCTCAACGTCGCGCGGGACGGCGATATCCACCAGCAGCATCGGCTGATTACGGCGGGACTTCAGCGCACGCTCCACCATCCCTTTGCCGATAATCGGCAGCGGGCTGGCGGTCGAACTGATAATAATGTCCGCCTCCTTCAGGCGTTCATCGATGTCGCTCAGGGCAACCACCTCTGCCCCCACTTCATCCGCCAGCACCTGCGCACGTTCGCGGGTGCGGTTCGCGATAATCATCTTTTTCACTTTATGCTCGCGCAGATGGCGCGCCACAAGTTCGATGGTTTCGCCCGCGCCCACCAGCATCACGGTGACGGTGGAGAGGGATTCAAAGATTTGGCGTGCAAGGGTGCAGGCCGCGAAAGCAACAGAAACCGCACTGGCACCAATGTCGGTTTCGGTTCGCACACGCTTCGCCACGGAGAATGACTTCTGGAACATGCGCTCCAGCTCACTGGCCTTCAGATGCCCTTTTTGCGAATCCGCAAAGGCTTTTTTCACCTGACCCAGAATTTGCGGCTCGCCCAGAACCAGCGAATCCAGCCCGCTGGCCACGCGCATCAGATGGCTGACGGCATCGTTGTCCTGATGCCAGTACAGGCTGTTGCGCAGCTCGTCTTCATTGAGATTGTGGTAGTCGCATAGCCAGCGGATCAGCGCTTCGTGCAGGTTGTCCTGCTCTTCCACGCTTAAATAGAGCTCGGTACGGTTGCACGTCGAGAGCACCACGCCACCCTGCACCATCGGCTGTGCAAGCAGGCTATCCAGCGCCAGGTCGAGCGTATCTGGCGAAAACGTTACGCGTTCTCGCAGCGAAACCGGGGCCGTTTTGTGGTTGATACCGAGTGCTAATAGGGTCATGTTGAGCGGGAGTAGTACCAGCGTTAATAAGGTTAGCAGAACGCATCATACAGGATGCGCGAGATCAATAAAAGAGACAGCCCCCTTTCGGAGTAATAGGTTACACAACGCTTTGAGATAATTTGAACGTAGACGGTAGCCCCCTTCGACGCTAGCATTAACAGTTATAACTGCAACGTATCTCAAGGATTTGTCCTCATTATGACCCGACTGATTCGCCTGCTGCCCCTGGCGGCACTGGTTCTGACCGCGTGTACCGTCACCCAACCAAAAGGCCCGGGCAAAAGCCCTGATTCACCCCAGTGGCGTCAGCACCAGCAGGACGTCCGTAATTTGAGCCAGTACCAGACCCGCGGCGCCTTCGCCTACCTCTCTGATGAGCAAAAAGTGTACGCCCGTTTCTTCTGGCAGCAGACGGGGCAGGACAACTATCGCCTGCTGCTGCTGAACCCGCTGGGCAGCACCGAGCTGGAGCTTATCGCGAAACCGGGCGAAGCGCAGATCACCGATAACAAAGGCCAGCACTACACCGCAACCGATGCCGAAGAGATGATTGGCAAGCTGACCGGAATGCCTATCCCGCTCAACAGCCTGCGCCAGTGGATCCTTGGCCTGCCGGGTGACGCCACCGACTACACGCTTGACGATCAGTATCGTCTGAGCCAGGTGAACTACACCCAGAACGGCAAGACCTGGAAAGTGGTGTACAGCGACTATGACAGCAAGAGTAAACCGTCGCTGCCATCCAACATGGAACTGACCCAGGGCAGCCAGCGCATCAAGCTGAAAATGGACAACTGGATCGTTAAATGATGACCCACTGGCCCTCTCCGGCAAAACTGAATCTGTTTTTATACATTACCGGCCAGCGCGCTGACGGCTATCACACCCTGCAGACGCTGTTTCAGTTTATTGACTATGGCGACACAATTTCTATCGAACTGCGCCAGGACGGGCAGATTTGCCTCCTGACGCCGGTCGACGGCGTGGCGCATGAGGACAACCTGATTGTGCGCGCTGCGCGTCTGCTGATGAACGCCGCCGCGGAATCGGGGCGTCTGCCGGCGGGAAGCGGTGCGGACATCCGTATCGAGAAACGTCTGCCGATGGGCGGCGGCCTGGGCGGAGGCTCATCAAACGCCGCTACCGTGCTGGTTGCACTGAACCACCTTTGGGGCTGTGGGCTGTCGCAGGACGAACTGGCCGCCTTAGGCTTGAGGCTGGGTGCGGATGTCCCGGTGTTTGTGCGCGGTCATGCGGCCTTTGCTGAGGGCGTGGGCGAAATCCTCTCCCCGGTCAACCCGCCGGAAAAATGGTATCTGGTTGCTCACCCCGGCGTGAGCATTCCGACCCCGGTTATCTTTAAAGATCCTGACCTGAAAAGAAATACCCCGATTCGGTCAATAGAAACGTTATTAAATTGTGAATTCAGCAACGATTGCGAGGATATCGCAAGAAAACGTTTTCGCGAGGTTGATGCGGTGCTTTCCTGGCTGTTAGAATACGCGCCGTCGCGCCTGACTGGTACAGGGGCCTGTGTCTTTGCTGAATTTGACACCGAATCCGCCGCTCGTCAGGTGCTTGAGCAAGCGCCGGTTTGGCTGCATGGTTTTGTAGCGCGTGGGATGAACATTTCCCCCCTACAGCAGGCCATTCTGGCGCAGACTGAGTTTCGGTGACAACGTCACCCTGTTCCAGACGTTGCATCGCGCTCTTTAATACACCGCCTGGATAGCCTTTGCCTGGCCCGCACAGTTTACGGCGAACGCTATCCACCACTGGACGCATGCCTGAGGTTCTTCTCGTGCCTGATATGAAGCTTTTTGCTGGTAACGCCACCCCGGAACTAGCACAACGTATTGCCAACCGCCTGTACACTTCCCTCGGCGACGCCGCTGTAGGTCGCTTTAGCGACGGCGAAGTCAGCGTACAAATTAACGAAAATGTACGCGGTGGTGATATTTTCATCATCCAGTCCACCTGTGCTCCAACGAACGACAACCTGATGGAACTGGTTGTTATGGTCGACGCCCTGCGTCGCGCTTCCGCAGGCCGTATCACTGCTGTTATTCCTTACTTCGGCTATGCCCGCCAGGACCGTCGCGTCCGTTCCGCGCGTGTGCCAATTACCGCGAAAGTTGTCGCTGACTTCCTGTCCAGCGTTGGCGTTGACCGCGTACTGACCGTTGACCTGCACGCAGAGCAGATCCAGGGCTTCTTCGACGTCCCGGTTGATAACGTATTCGGCAGCCCAATCCTGCTGGAAGACATGCTGCAGCTGAACCTGGATAACCCCATCGTGGTTTCTCCGGACATCGGCGGCGTGGTACGTGCCCGTGCTATCGCTAAGCTGCTGAACGACACCGACATGGCGATCATCGACAAACGTCGTCCGCGCGCTAACGTTTCTCAGGTGATGCACATCATCGGTGACGTGGCTGGCCGCGACTGCGTGCTGGTTGACGACATGATCGATACCGGCGGTACGCTGTGTAAAGCGGCTGAAGCGCTGAAAGAGCGTGGTGCCAAGCGCGTATTCGCTTACGCGACCCACCCGATCTTCTCCGGCAATGCCGTAAACAACCTGCGCAACTCCGTCATTGACGAAGTTGTAGTATGCGATACCATCCCACTGAGCGACGAGATCAAGGCACTGCCAAACGTGCGTACCCTGACCCTGTCCGGGATGCTGGCCGAAGCGATTCGTCGTATCAGCAACGAAGAATCCATCTCTGCAATGTTCGAACACTAATCGAACACGGCCGAAAAACCCGCTGCGGCGGGTTTTTTTGTCTCTGGGTTTTATTTGTATGATTAATGCCTCCTTCACCTGCCATTCACATGACAGATGATGCGCATACGGATGATAGATAATTGTGAAAAACGTAACCTCCTCACATGTTCTGCCCTTTCGCGCCCTCATCGACGCCTGCTGGAAAGAGAAGTACACCTCCTCACGCTTTGTTCGTGACCTGATTGCCGGGATCACCGTCGGCATTATTGCCATCCCGCTGGCGATGGCGCTGGCGATTGGCAGCGGCGTTGCGCCGCAGTACGGCCTGTACACCTCGGCCGTGGCCGGGATCGTCATCGCTCTGACCGGCGGCTCACGCTTCAGCGTCTCCGGCCCGACCGCCGCCTTTGTGGTGATCCTCTACCCCGTTTCGCAGCAGTTTGGTCTGGCTGGCCTGCTGGTCGCCACCCTGATGTCCGGCGTCTTTTTGATTCTGTTTGGTCTGGCCCGCTTTGGGCGGCTGATTGAGTACATCCCCCTTTCCGTCACGCTGGGGTTCACCTCGGGGATTGGGATCACCATCGGAACCATGCAGATCAAGGATTTCCTCGGCCTGCAAATTCCCCATGTTCCGGAGCACTATTTACAGAAAGTGGGTGCGCTGTTTATGGCGCTTCCGACGGCCAACCTGGGCGACGCCGCCATCGGGATTGTGACGCTGGGCACGCTGATCGTCTGGCCTCGCCTGGGCATTCGACTGCCGGGCCATCTGCCCGCGCTGCTGTTGGGCTGCGCGGTGATGGCTGTCGTCAATATGTTCGGCGGCCATGTCGCCACTATCGGCTCGCAGTTCCACTATGTTCTGGCGGACGGTTCGCAGGGGAGCGGCATTCCGCAGCTGCTGCCGCAGCTGGTGCTGCCGTGGGATATGCCCGGATCCAGCTTTACCTTAAGCTGGGATTCCCTGCGCGCCCTGCTTCCCGCCGCGTTCTCGATGGCGATGCTGGGGGCGATTGAATCCCTGCTCTGCGCCGTCGTTCTGGACGGGATGACCGGCACCAAGCACAAAGCCAACAGCGAGCTGGTTGGTCAGGGGTTAGGGAACCTCATCGCACCGTTCTTTGGCGGTATTACCGCCACGGCAGCCATCGCCCGTTCTGCGGCAAACGTGCGCGCGGGGGCAACGTCACCCGTTTCGGCAGTTATCCACTCCCTGCTGGTGATCCTCGCCCTGCTGATCCTCGCCCCGCTGCTCTCCTGGCTACCGCTTTCCGCCATGGCCGCCCTGCTGCTGATGGTGGCCTGGAACATGAGTGAGGCGCACAAGGTGGTAAACCTGCTGCGTCGGGCACCGAAAGACGACATCATCGTGATGCTGATCTGCATGTCGCTGACCGTGCTGTTCGATATGGTTATCGCCATCAGCGTCGGGATCGTGCTGGCTTCCCTGCTGTTTATGCGCCGTATTGCGCAAATGACGCGCCTCTCCCCGGTTAACGTGGAGGTGCCTGACGATGTGCTGGTTCTGCGCGTGATTGGCCCGCTGTTCTTCGCCGCGGCGGAAGGTCTGTTCAGCGATCTGGAGTCTCGCATCGCGGGCAAACGGGTTGTGGTGCTAAAATGGGATGCCGTACCGGTGCTGGATGCGGGCGGCCTGGACGCCTTCCAGCGCTTTGTGAAACGTCTGCCTGAAGGCTGTGAGCTGCGGGTGAGTAACCTCGAATTCCAGCCCCTGCGCACCATGGCGCGTGCAGGCGTGCAGCCGATCCCTGGCCGCCTTGCTTTTTATCCTAACCGTGAAGCCGCGTTAGCGGATCTGTGAGCCGCCTGATGCAGAGAAACGTCTCTGCATCATCACCCCGATCGCCTGCTGGAGCCACCCAAGCACGGCAGGCGTCATCCAGGTTCCCTTCATCAGATGCGGCTCCTGCTGCATGGCCGTACGAAACTTTTGCTGGGTCTCCGGGTTGGTGCCCGCGTACGACTGGAACAGCGCCAGCCAGTTTTCGGCAAGCTTTTGGGCATCGTCAGAGGCGGGGTCGAGATTTTCCCGCTGCGCCTGATGCAGCTTCGCCACCAGCGGCGGCCACTCCATCATGCGATCAAAGTAGTGCTTCCGCGTAAAGGCCATCTCTTCGGGAGTAAGGTACTTCTCCCATATGCTGAGCTTGGATTCCGCAAACGCGCGCGTAATGTAATCCGTCATCTCCGGCGTGATGCCGGTTTGCGCCTGCATCTGTGGCTCTACGCTGTGCATCTCGTTCAGCCGGGTAAGAAACTCCGGTTTGCCCGCCGTGTCCTGCTCCAGGCGCTCCATCCAGCGCGTCGCCAGGTCCTTCGCCCTCTCGTCCGTAACGGGTATATGGTGCTCCAGCAGCGCGTTGGCCTCTGCCACCAGCCCTGACCAGATAGCCGACAGCGCGTCCTTCTGCACCGCAAACGGCAGCTGCTGTAACTCTTCTTTGCTAAACCAGCGATCGTACATATTCATTAACTCCAGAGTCTGTAGCCAGGATTCCAGGTCCGGCGTCGCATCGTCGAGAAGCCCGGTACGCAGTTCGACCAGCCGGTCGCGCAGCGTATGTATGCTGCGCAGCTGTTTATCCAGCAACGTGATTTGCGCATCGAGTAACTCGGTTAACGACAGCGACTCCTGTTCCAGGAAATCCCTGATTTCAGCAAGTTCCAGCCCCGCTTTTGCCAGCGCCTGGATCATGTGCAGACGCTGGACATCCGCCAGGTTGTAAAGCCGGTAACCTGCCGCGCTTCTGGCAGAAGGCAGCAACACTCCTGTTTGCTCATAGTGATGCAATGTGCGTACGGTGATACCGGCCCGTTTCGCCAGTTCACCCACCTGAATCAACATAACTGCTCCTTTTCTTTGCCAGTGCCGCCACTCTGGCGCCTTACGTTACGTGAGGGTCAACCCTCGATGCAAAAAAAAAACGACTCCCAGGGAGTCGTTTCGGTATTCTTTCGTCATGGCACTAGCTGTGCTTATGCTGATCTCGACGGCAGCGTTTATCGTAGTGGCGCACCCACCAGTATTTATCGCAGACTTCCTCATGTCCGCTCACGCGCGCCCCGGCGAGCCACAATACCGCACCGAGGAAGATGCTCAGTACCGCGCCATGCGCGAAGTATTGCGGAAGATCAAGCTGTGGCAGCTGGTTTAATATGGAATAACCTACGCCGACGACCATCACAAACAGCCCCAAACCCATCAGCACGTTACCGAGTAGCGAAGCGTTTTTGCGTTTCATGTGTCACCTCCGGAACTTTGGGTTGTCAGGGGAAAAGCCCCTAATCCTTGTGTGTAAAGTATAGACAACGCTCCTTTTATGAGTTGCGTGAATGATCACAATTACAGATAACGCCCAGACAAAAGTTTACAAATAACACGTTGAACAGCTTGAAATTCTAATTGTTCAGGTAAGTAATTATTCGTATTTCGCTGCGACGATCGCAGAATTTTGTCAAGCGGCGCGCCAGACAGTAAACTACGCGCCAGATCTGGAACCCATTAGGAATTGAATCGTGACGATTAAACTAATTGTCGGCCTCGCCAACCCGGGCGCAGAATATGCGGCTACCCGCCACAATGCCGGGGCATGGTACGTCGATCTGCTGGCCGAGCGGTTACGTGCTCCCCTGCGTGAAGAACCTAAATTCTTCGGGTATACCTCACGTATCAACCTTGCTGGCGCGGATGTTCGCCTGCTGGTCCCCACCACGTTTATGAATCTGAGTGGTAAAGCCGTGGCGGCGATGGCAACGTTTTATCGCATCAATCCGGATGAAATTCTGGTCGCCCACGATGAGCTGGATCTTCCCCCTGGCGTGGCAAAATTCAAGCTGGGCGGCGGGCACGGCGGCCACAACGGTCTTAAAGACATCATCAGCAAGCTGGGCAATAACCCGAATTTCCACCGTTTGCGCGTGGGAATCGGCCATCCGGGCGATAAAAACAAAGTTGTCGGTTTCGTGCTCGGTAAGCCACCGGTTTCTGAGCAGAAACTGATTGACGAGGCGGTAGACGAAGCGGCGCGCTGCACGGAAATCTGGCTGCAAGACGGCTTAACCAAAGCGACAAACCGCTTACACGCTTTCAAAGCGCAATAATCCGCCCGATACGGCTTTTTTACCGCGCGTCATGCGGGTTACGTGTATAATAGGCGTAGTTATTTACTTTTCATCAATCGGTTATCGTTAACGGATTGATTATCAAGATATTAAGGTGATTTAGAAATGGGATTCAAATGCGGTATCGTCGGTCTGCCAAACGTGGGCAAATCCACCCTGTTTAACGCGCTTACCAAAGCGGGTATCGAAGCGGCGAACTTCCCGTTCTGTACCATCGAACCGAACACCGGCGTGGTGCCAATGCCTGATCCGCGTCTGGACCAGCTCGCGGAAATCGTGAAGCCGCAGCGCATTCTGCCAACCACCATGGAATTCGTGGACATCGCGGGCCTGGTGAAAGGCGCATCCAAAGGCGAAGGTCTGGGTAACCAGTTCCTGACCAACATTCGTGAAACCGAAGCGATCGGCCACGTAGTGCGCTGCTTCGAGAACGACAACATCATCCACGTTAACAACAAAGTGGATCCGGCTGACGACATCGACGTCATCAACACCGAGCTGGCGCTCTCTGACCTCGACACCTGCGAACGTGCAATTCACCGCGTGCAGAAGAAAGCAAAAGGCGGCGACAAGGACGCGAAAGCGGAACTGGCTGCGCTGGAAAAATGTCTGCCACAGCTGGAAAACGCCGGCATGCTGCGCGCGCTGAAAAACCTGACTGACGAAGACAAAGCGGCGATCAAATACCTGAGCTTCCTGACCCTGAAGCCAACCATGTACATCGCCAACGTTAACGAAGACGGTTTCGAGAACAACCCGTACCTCGACAAAGTGCGTGAAATCGCTGCGGCGGAAGGTTCTGTGGTTGTTGCCGTGTGCGCGGCCGTTGAATCTGATATCGCCGAGCTGGACGATGCCGACCGTGAAGAGTTCATGGCCGAGCTGGGTCTGGAAGAGCCGGGCCTGAACCGCGTAATTCGTGCAGGTTATGAGCTGCTGAACCTGCAGACCTACTTCACCGCTGGCGTGAAAGAAGTGCGTGCATGGACCATCCCTGTA
Organism: Enterobacter sp. CFEC122; assembly: GCF_052983755.1. Taxonomy (NCBI): domain Bacteria; kingdom Pseudomonadati; phylum Pseudomonadota; class Gammaproteobacteria; order Enterobacterales; family Enterobacteriaceae; genus Enterobacter; species Enterobacter sp. CFEC122. Next base: position 79,626 of record NZ_JBRIQR010000009.1, read on the forward strand.
GGTGCAACTGCGCCTCAGGCGGCCGGTAAAATCCACACCGACTTCGAGAAAGGCTTTATTCGTGCGCAGACTATCGCGTTTGAAGACTTCATCACCTACAAGGGTGAGCAAGGCGCGAAAGAAGCAGGCAAGATGCGTGCGGAAGGGAAAGATTACATCGTTAAAGATGGCGATGTGATGAACTTCCTGTTTAACGTCTGATTTGTTTTGAATGAAAAAAATCCACGCCTTGGCGTGGATTTTCATTCAGAGATAAACTCCCTCTTCTAATGAATTTTCAGTAAACACTGCTTTTGTAAAGGAAATTAGAACATCTGAACCTTGTTTTTTATATTTAACCTCGTAACTACCAGGTTCTAAAGTAATAAACTCGCCTGAAATAGCATCTGAATCATCTGGTTCCAGATCTCCGCCAGTGACATCCTCTCCCGCCCCTATGAAAACCTTTCCAGTAGGTACGTTTAAAAATAAAGAACCGGTATATTCACCAATGTCATTTTTAATATCAATTTTATAAGTACCATCATCACCAAGATTGAGAAATAATACATTCCCTTTATTTATTTCTTCAATTTCATCTTCTGGAAGACTCCACCAATCTGCATCATCATTAATCCTATGCTTTAATGACATCAAATCATAAATTACTAATGTTGCAGTATCCGTCTGTATATTAATGGATTTATTCATTTTACCCTCTACTGAAATATTATTTCACTGATGGCATCTCCGGGCTGAAGCCCCGCCTTTCTGCCTGCATTTTTCAAAGAACTACCGACACTTTTATTAATGGTTTCATTCAGCATTTGTAATCTTTGTGTAGGCGAACCTCCAACAATTAAATCAACAGGATGATCAGCGTTTAACTTACTTAGATCAGGTGCTGAGCCAAACATTTTTTCAAAGCGCGCAGAAACAGCCTGCCTGTAAGAACTTTGCAAAGATGAAATCCTAACCTCATGGGTGCCCGGAGACCAAACTAACTCTCCTCGTTGAGCCGCTCGGTTTAAGGCATTCATTTTTTTCATAAACTGTCTTTCAAGGAATTTTCTCTCAGTTGAAGACAGCTTTGTGCTGCTTAAAATCTTCGGTTTATTGACAGTTAAGCGGGTACCTCCAGAACACCTACTCAACCCCCACGGATCGATCCACCCCAGCGCATTCGGCGCATACTGGTAAAGATTTATCCCCCCCGCCAGCCCTATCGGATCCTGCTGCGTAAACCTTCCGCAGTCCGGGTCATAATAACGGAACAGATTGTAGTGCAGCCCTGTCTCACGGTCCAGGTATTGCCCCTGCATGCGCAGGTTCTGAGAATATCCTGATACCTGCGTCTCGCTTTCCCGCAGCAGCTTGCCCCAGGCGCTGTTGACCCCTTCCCAGCGCACCTGCCCTTCGATATCCGTCATCCGCTCCGGCGTGCCGTTCGGCTGGCAGTGGAACCAGAAGATCTCCGGGGCATCAACACCGTCAATACGCGCCAGCGGATCGTAGCTGTCCTGATCGCTGTAGACGTAGGTGAGCGGCACATCCCCGTGCACCTCCTGCAGCAGGCGGAACCCTTCCCAGACAAACCGGGTGGTGACCGGCTTGCCGGTTGGCTGTCCGCCCAGCATCTGGCGTCGCGTTTTGCTGATGCGGCGACCGAGCGGATCGTAGCGGAAGCTGACCTGCGTCTGCGGCCTGTTGCGGTCCCTTGGCTGGCTGATGACCTCTGTCAGGCGATGCTCGCCGTCATAGCGGTAGTGCCAGCGGGTCTGGCCGTTATCCTTCTCCACGGTACGGCCGTGGATGTCATAGCGCCAGCGAATGCCGTTCAGCTGCGTCAGGCGGTTGTGCGTGACCTTCTCAGCAGAGCCTTCAAGCGGGTTACCGGCAGCATCCCAGCGCCACTGCTCCTGGCCAGGCAGCGTGCCGTCCTGAACGAGCAGGCGCCCGGCGCTGTCGTACTGCCAGCGGTACCAGCTGAACGGGTTATCGTCCCGCTCTTCGCGCACCAGGTTATTGAGGTAGTCGTAATCCCAGCGGCGGGACCAGCGGCGCGGCGACGGGCGCTGCGCATTGCCGGTAAAGACGTCCCGGCGATGCAGGCGCCCAAGACGATCGTACTCGCTGCGGGTGGTCAGCAGCCCCTGGGTGCGGCTGGTCTCCCGGTGGAGTTCGTCGCGGGTAAAGTCGGAGACCGACAGCTTATCGAGCGCAATGCTGAGCAGATGCCCGCTGCCGTAGTAGAACTGCTTAAGCTCGCGGCCATCGGGCAGCGTGACGGAGGTGCGGTTGCCCAGCGGGTCATACTCCCACGCCAGCTCACCGTGCTCGCCAGCTTCGCGCGTCACGCGACCAAGCGCGTCATACTCAAAGGCAAGTTCCTGCTCTGCCTCGGTGGTCCACGCGTCGGCTGAAAGCGCAGGATGCAGACCAATCCGGCTTAATAGCCCGGACGGCGTGTAATGGTAGCGGGTCTGCCCTTCCGGCGTGGTGCGGGCGATCAGCTGGCCGCTCGCGCTCCAGGCGAAGGCGTGGGTGATAGCCTCCGGATGACCGGCGGCAAAGGTGCGCGCAATCGTGCGCCCGCAGGCATCATAGCGATACTGCGAGGCCACGCCATCAAGCCCCACCTCTTCCAGCAGCAGCGAGTCTGGCCCCCAGCGGAACTGATACGCTTCGCCGTTCTCGTTTTCCAGGGCAATCAGACGCCCGCGGCTGTCCCAGCTGCGGCGCACCTCTTCACCCTGCGTATTTCGGGTGGCGGTTAAGCGCCCCGCCTCGTCGTATCTGAACTCGCTCTCTTTCCCGTCGGCGCCCGCATGCTTCACCGGCAGGCCACGTTCGTTCCATTTGAGCGACTCCGTCCAGCCTTCCGGGCGGTCGAGCTGCACCGGACGCCCTGCGGCGTCGTAGCGGTAGCGCGTCTCTTCACCGTCGGCGCCAGTCTCAACCACCAGCCAGCCCAGCGGGTGATAGCGATAGCGGGTAATACGCCCGGAACAGTCCGTCGAACGGACAATCTGCCCGGCCTCGTTGTACTCCTGGTAGCGGCTGTTGCCAGCGGCATCGACCTCTTCCACGACCTGGCCGAACGCGTCCCGGCGCAGCTGCGTCGTCTGCCCCATCGGGTTCACCACGCGCTTGAGCCCGTGATGTTCGTCGTACCAGAACCGGGTGGCGCTGCCGTCGGCTTCGATAATGGCCGCGGGAAGCGCGCGGTGCTCCAGCCAGGTGGTGGTGCGGGTATTGCCGTCGGCATCGGTCTCCTGCACCCGGTTGCCCATCTCGTCGTAGACGAAGGTGACGGCGTTGCCGAGCGGATCGATGCGACGCGTGAGAAGCTCGTTATCATCCCACTCGTAGCGCCAGTTTTCACCGCGCTCGTCTACGTAGCGGACAATCAGATTCTGCGCGTTCCAGTAGTGGCGGCGCGTCTGACCGTCGTAGTGTTCGACGGTCGTCAGCCCGGCGGCTAAATCATAGCTAAAGCGGCAGCCGTCGCCGGTGCTGGTGCGGTTTTCCACCACGCGCCAGTGGTCGAATTTTTGCCAGCGGTATTCGCTCTCCAGCCCGCCCGGCATCCGGTGCCAGACCATCAGGCCGTGGTCGTTGTAACGGTATTCACGCGTCACCACGCCGGAGGCATCCGTCGCGCTCGCCAGCTGGCCGCGCGCGTCGTAGCCCCACTGCATCAGCGGCCAGGTCTGGTTGCCGTCGAAATGGCTGGCTGCGGTAACGCGCAGCGGGAAGCGCTCATCTTCATAGCGCAGGGTGACGTCGATGGCCCGCGGCTCATCATGGATACCAATCAGCCTGCCGTGCTCGTCCCACGCCGTCAGCAGCGCGTTGCCGTATTCATCGCTAAGGGAGGCCAGACGCAGGATAGAAGGATTCATGCGGGTCGGTTTGTACAGACGCCACACCGCGCCGTCATCGTCGGCAATCGCCACGTCGCCGCTCTCATTGCGGCGGATAATGATGCCTTCGCTGATGCTGTAAAACGCGCGGTCGACAGGCGGCAGTTCAAAGCTCAGCTCGCGCCCGGTTTCATCGAACCAGGTCGCATTGTTATCTTCCAGCGAGAGATAGCTGTCAAAGGTCGTTGCCCAGCCCAGACCAAACAGCCCTTCGCGGGTGGTCAGGCTGTTGTAGCTGCGCTGCCAGCGAAGCGGGAAGCGCCCCGGCAGCGAGAAGTCGAGCTCATCGTCGTCGTTCAGCACCTTCACGCCAGTGGCGGCGTGGACCGGATGCGAGGAGCCAAACACGGCGTTGACCGCCATATCCGCCAGCATCCCGCCGCCGGCCGAGGCCAGCGCGCAGGGCATGTTTTTCAGGATCTTGCCCGGACGCCCGCGCAGCAGGGAGAGCGCAATCATCCCCAGCGCCAGACCCGGCGTTTTACCGCTTTTGATATCGCGGACCGTAAGCGTGTCCCCGCCGATGATCACGTTCGGGGAGACGTCGTCGGAAACGGTGCCTTCGCAGGTGGTGCGATCTTTCGCACGCACCGCGGGCTGCCCGTTGATAAAGACGCTTTTGGAGCCTTCCGCCAGATACTGCGGCCCGGAGTGTTTTTCACACGCCACCTTATCTTCTTCCAGCGGCGAGGTTCCCGCGGCGGCTGAGGCCACGCTCGGCTGCCACATTTCGCTGCCAAACTGTCCGGCGGCGGAAAGCAGCATGCCCGCGTAATCGGCAAAGCTGCCCGGCGACTGCGGCTCAGGGGACGGGGTATCGGCGGGCGTGAGCGTGCCTGCCGCGCGTGCGGCGGGGATTGCGTTGGTCAGAACGTTATTTGAACCGGTGGTGATTTTACCCGCAGGTGACGGCGGGAAAAGCGCATTGCCTAATCCTTCCGCGGCGTTGCTGATATCGTCGGTAATACCCGCCACGTTCGCCAACACGCCACCGATAATCCCGCTTAACAAACAGCTGGATCCAATTGCCGCCACGCCTGCGGCGGCAGCACCCGCACCGAGTAGAGGCGCGGCAGCCGTTGCCGCCAGCCCCACTGCCGCACCGATCACCGCATAGGCGGCACCTTCCGCCACAATGCTGGTGATATCAGCAAAAATGCTGGAGTGAATAATCTCGTCGCCCTTACGGGCCGCGTTGTTATCGCTCATGCCTTACACATTCCGGTTGTCGTTTAGCGTCAGACTCTGCTTAAGCGCGCTCCAGCACACCTCGTCCTCTTCGGTAAAGGCTCTTAATGCCGAGAGGGTAAAAATCATCAATACCGGTTTGCCCGGCGTCTGCACGGCCAGCTGTTTTTGCCACAGGCGCTGTCCGTTACGGTCAAACGTGGTCTCAACTTCCAGCCCGTTAATTTTTCCGTCAGGCCCGGCGTTTACGTTCCGGAATTCGCTCTGGGCGATCTCACCCATCTGAGGACGCAACACATCCCACTGGCGGTGAAACTCTTGTTCGTAGTCGCTGCCATCGAGAATCACGCCGCGGCTGACCACCACGGACAGCCCGCTTTCGTCATCGCGAATAATGTTCATGCTGTTATCCTGCCAGGCAGCAGGAAAAAGGGAAAATGAACCTTCCTGGAGGGTGTATTTCATAAGTTAACTCGGGATGATTAATATTGAGAGAAACAAAAAGGCCAATCCATGTTGGCCCTTTGGCTGGCTGTTTTATTATTTACGCCATTGACCTGATTGTTCGACTAAAACATGGCTGCCTTTGCTGACAACCAATTTCACGGGTGCATAAGTCACGGTATAAGCGATCTCGCCATTCTTGTAGGTTGAGCCGATTATTTTACCTGCGGAGTCGTGCAACGTTTTTCCCCTTAAGGAGATCGTACTGTTATCGCTTTTGCGCACGCCGAGATAGACCATCTGATCACATTCGCTATCAAAATGACCGCACTTATTTATAAGAGAAATAGCGAACCTTTCGGTGTCCAGTTTTCTGGTTTCAGCGTTTTGAACCGAAGCGGCTTTTCGTAACGTATAACGCTGCGGAGCATAATCATTTCCTTTTTGCGGAGGCGTTACCAGACGCCATTCCATTTCACTCCCCTTTATTTCCAGAACAGCCCGTCCGCCTGCGCCGCCAAACGATGAGTCGAACTCTACGTTCGCACGGTTTCCCGCGATCGTACCGCTAAGATTATGCTCATCATCTTCCGGGCAGTCGATGCGGTTTCCTCTCTGGGAGATATAGCAATAAGACCCGGTGATACGGTTGCCTGATTCAGCTAACTGCAGGGTTAACGTCGAGTCGTTGCCAACCCCGCCTGCCCAAACCCCGTCAAACGCAGGTCTCGATTGGCTGTTCGCTGCAAACTGCATCGTATTGAACCTGGCGGCCCATTGCTGAATATCGGCATTAATCGGCTGACTATTATCAGATGACTGGTAATGGATAACGTTTGATTCTGGAACCACCCAGGCCGCGAAGATTTTGCCGTCAGGATTGATAACCAGCGCTGAGGCATTTTCCTGGTAGAGATCCTTTAGCCAGCCCTCAACAAACAATCCTCCACCTAAAGTGGTATGCGGTTCACCGAAGACATCAAAGTTATCAATAAAGTCCTGGTAATGATTTCCCAGCGTTTTCCTGAGAATGCCTGTCACTTCGCTATCATTAACGATGCGACTTACCGTATTGAGCTTATTGTATTGCGATAATTCAAGCGCGGTTGACGTTTCAACGACGCCAGCCAATAAAGCCGCGCACAATGCGGATGCTAAAAGTTTATTGGACATAATTTACTCTGAAGAACCATTATCGTAATTCATTGTTATTTTCACAACGTTGCCGCCCTTCATCTCAAAAGAGAGTACTTTTTTACCCAACGCATAGGAAACCCACTGGGTCCCTGAATCATTTTCAACAAGGCCATTGCCGTATGCGTTGTTCAGCTCTCTGGTTGTTGAACCCACATGGACACCCCGCGGCGTTGCGAAGTCTTCGGCAGTCAGCGTAATCTGCGACACGATATAATCATCAACGCTTCGTTCAGCTTTATCCCACCAGAGATTGGAACTGAATATTTCTAACCCAGCCCTTTGATGCTGGTAGAATTTATAGTTCGTTCCGTCAAAAGGAACCTCACCGACAAAGTTGCCTTCCCACGGCACATCAATTTTACCGGCACTATCAGGAGACCATCGGTCGCCCAATGCGACAGGCTGGTCTTTGATCTGCACAGAAAAATCCCGTTTTGTCAGAACGGGAGGCATCACCTGAGCCAAAACCACATTGCTGCCGAGACAGGTAAGCATCAGGGCAGAAAAAAGAAATGTCGGCGTGTGTTTTTTCACGTTAATCGTCATTTATTGAATGTGTATTGCTATTATCATCCAGAAGAAACCGCCAGGACATGAGTGCAGTATTTCTTAGTCTGCGCTAATGACGACTGAACCCAGACAGTGAGGATTTTTCACGGTGAAACTGAAGCTCACCTTTTGTCCATTCATATCTTTTCGGGCTATATAGCTGGTCACTTCGTTCTCCGAACGGCCGCGCGGATAATCAGTTAACCTCAACTGCGGATAGCGCTTTTTAACGGTATCAAGCGTTATGCATTGACCTGAGGAGGGTGAAAAATTCAGTAAAGGCGCCATGCCGTCGTTATCTTTGCTTAAACGTAACTCAATTGCGGTTATGTTCGTCCCATCAGCGAGTTTGATATCGTCGGCATTGTAGAAATTGATATATTCATTTTGCCTGGTCATCTTAAACGATAACGGCGCATTACTAAGGGTTGTAACGGATAACGTCTTAAGCGATGCACTCATCCCGGAAATGAACATCCAAAGATCCTTTTTCTGAGCGTCTCCTTCAGCCATTCCCGTCGTTAATAATGCGATAAGTACCGCACCGGCCTTACTCATCTTTTGGCGTAAATTTCGCCTGCACCGCCGCATCAATATCCCCTTTATGCCCCGATCCCGGCGCCGTCGTGCCCGGCTTGGTTCCCGACGTGTTCAGATGCAGCTTACCGCCCGTAGTGATATACCCATCCCCCTCGACAAAGAAGTTAAACTCTTTGCCGATCAGGTTAATCTTGCCGTTCGCGTTGAGTTCAATGGCGCTCTCACCAGAGACCAACCGCAGCTTCGTCCCGGAAGCGATAACATACTGCTCCACCGCCGCATCCAGCTTACCTTTCCCCGTCAGGATCTCGGTGCCACCTTTCACGGCCTGGGTCTGATTCGCTTCCACGCGATGCAGTTCGTTTTTCTTCACGTAATGGCTGCGCGCTCCGCCGACGCTGTGCGTTTCATCATTTTTAACGCTGGTGTCCATGTTACGCTCGGCCTGGATCCACACCTGCTCTGCACCCGCTTTATCCTCAAACCGCAGGGCGTTGGCATTGTCCACGGAACCGTCTTTTGTGCGGCTCATAAAGCCCATCTGCGTCGCCGCAGCCGGCAGCGCCCACGGCGGCATGCTCGCGTCGTTGTACACGCGACCGGTAATGATCGGACGGTCCGGGTCGCCGTTGATAAAGTCCACCACCACCTCATCGCCCACGCGCGGGATCTGCACCCCGCCGTAGCCCTGGCCCGCCCACGCGCTCGACACGCGCACCCAGCAGGAGCTGGTGTCATCGCCCTTCGCCAGACGGTCCCAGTGGAACTTCACCTTCACCCGGCCGTATTTGTCCGTCCAGATACTCTCGCCCTTCGGCCCCACCACTTTCGCCGTCTGCGGGCCGTAGGTGCGCGGCCACGCCGTGCTCTGCGCCGGACGGTAGGCCACCGACGCAGGAATGACCGTGAAATCGGTCCGGTGAATGGTCTCCCCCTCGCCGCTGGCATAGCGGTTCTCTTCGAGGTGGTAACCCGCGGCAGTGACCAGATACTCTCCGTTGTCGCTGAAGAACGGCGCGTTGGTTAAGGTGAAGGTGTGCCCGGGCGCAATCCCCGCCGCCGTGGCGGTGGCCTGAATCTGCTGATGCTCAACCTGCCAGCGCTCCTGACGAATGCGGGCATAGAACTCCCCGTGCCCCTTGTCCACAAAGCGACCCGGCCAGTCGTACACGTCGATGCTGCCTGGCTTCGGCGACGCCGGGTTCTGCTGGGCCTGGAACAGCCACGCGTTCGGCTTGCGGAAGTCATAGTCGTCGAGGCTGTAAATCCCCGGCGTCACGCTGTCCTCCAGCGCCCACTGGCTGATGCCCTCTTCATCCGTACTGCCGCCGGACGGCGTCTGATGGTAAGGAATGACCTCATAGCCGCTGAACGGCTGGTACTGCGTGGCGGCGTCGGTGAGCACCAGGGTGTGCTTGTCCGCCTCATGGCGGAAGTGATAGGCAATCCCCTCCAGCTCCATCAGGCGGCTGACGAAGTCCAGGCTCGACTCCTGATACTGCACGCAGTAGTCCCACACCCGGTAGCTGCCGGTGAGTTTGTCCTCAACGTTGACCTGATGCTCGCCCAGCAGGGTTTTCACAATCTGCGGCACCGTCTGCCCCTGGAAGATACGCAGGTTACGGTCGCGCTTCATCGGCCACAGGTCCGGCCCACCGTCAGCTGGTACACCGCATAGCGGGTGCCCGTCAGCTCAACGGCGCTGACCGCCACGCGGGTAATCTTGCCGTTAATATAGCGGGGCGTCAGCAGGCTCTGCGTCGGGATGGTCACCGTGACCGGCTGGCCCAGCAGCTTACTGCGGTCAATGCGCGCGTCCGTGCCGAGCACGGTCAGCGTCAGCGCGAACGACTCGGACATCGCCTCGCGGCCCGTCAGTTTCCAGAACAGAAGCCCCTCCACCGGGAGCTGAACGGTAATTCGGTTGAGCATAATCTTTATTCCACTATGGACTAATCTCGGTGTTCATTGAGATATTTTTTAAATCGTGCTTATTTAAGCCATAAACCTGAAAACATAAGGACGCTCCCCAGGGAAAGTACGCTTTTAGCAACGATAAGTAAGCAAGGCGCAACGACGCGTGTTATAGACGATATTGCTTCATAATTTTCAGCATTGTATTTTTTGTGCCCTCCTGTAATCCCGGAAAATATCGTGCAGAGCAGCACAACGGTAACTTTTAGTCCCCATACGCACAGGAAAGACATGGAAAAGATAATCGAATAGTGTTTCGCCGTTGCGACGGAGAATAATGACATTGACTGAGCGAGCCATTTCAACGTAAAGCCAATAACAACCGTAGCCACTAGCACCAGAATGAACATCAACCCAGCAAGGAACCATTGTTTTTTACTGAATAAGTCTTTTCCATTCCAGATAAGCGCTAGTGTCCAAATCATAAAGAGAATAAAGAAAAGCCATTGAATCATAACGTGCCACATTTATACATGTTGTTCTCCAGGCATTGTCGTGTCGTCATCTCACTTCGCACCACACTCCTTTTCCAAACCAAATACCATAAAACAACAAGATACAGCTTAACGCGGCGAGAGATTTTGGTATCAGGCGTAATATTGGCCCAAACCGCTGATTGACTATATCAGTGATGCCATTAATTCAACCCAACTCAATATAATTTTATTTATCCACAAACCATGGTCACCACATGTTCTCTTCTCGAAGAATCTGTATTGTCCAATTTTTGACACGCCGGGACGCTTTTAACTAACAAACCATTAGGGACAGACAAAGAAAGAGGCACGGTACAATACCCGTGCCATATGACTAATATAATAATAAGAAATTATCCTCTGGAGCTCTATCGAACAGTTCACCTGCCATTTTGGCGATACGTTCGTGCTGCACGAGTTTGTTTTTCCACTCCTGCGGAATACCGGAATAACCATATAATGCTCCAGCTATTTGTCCCGCCGTCGCCGCAACGCTGTCAGCGTCATCGGCAAGATTGGCGGCCAGTAGAATTGCATCGCGGAAATTATCCGTATTCCATACCGACCACATCGCGGCCTCAAGCGTATCTATAACATAACCACTTGAACGAATCTGATTGCGAGTTTTTTGCTTATATTCACCCGCGTTGATAATCATTACGCGTGGCTGAAGCGGCATAACGTGCGGAGAAAAAACAAAATCTTTATTGCTACCGTTAATCATATGCACAAGCAAATAACTTAAATACTGTGTGCTATTTATTGCTTCCGCGGCACCGTGTGTTGCGATACTCTGTTTTTTAGCTTCATAAAACGCTTTGCTTAATGACTTTCTAAAAAAATAGAGACAGGGGCTTGTCTGATAATGGAAGCATTACCTGCAGTTTCTGCCGCAGTATTGCCGCTCCATCCTGGGCCAATTGTTAAATATTGCTCTAAAGCAAATCGCGTTGTATTACCTATATCAAAACAGACGCCATTAGAACTGTTATAACCATGCTGATACCATGCCAGAAGCTTATTCCTGAAGCATATAGTATCAGCATCACCTTTCTCAAGAAGCGTTTCCGCAAGACATAATGCCATGGATGTATCATCCGTCCATTCACCTGCGCGGAGTCGAAATGGCCCACCACCTATCATATCTTTGACATGTGCTTTGTCACGAGGTAAAAATTCGAGCGTCGTACCTACAGCATCTCCAACAGCAAGACCTATAAGCGCACCGACAGCACGATCCCGTGATTCCGCGAGTGAGATGTTACATTATGGTGTTAAGTCCCATTGTTTTTGTGCATCGCAATCAAAAGATGATTCTAATAGTTTATCATTATATTTATACTGCATCTTCTGCTGGACTGAAAGACTGCTAACAGGTAAGTACTTACTATATATATCTACATATTTTAACAATACATTCAAATTAGCATGTAAGTCTATCACCATTCACCCATAATAAAATATTTTTAATATCAAACCCTAAAATTCACCAGGATATTTCATTTTAAGATTATGTTGTTTCATTTTGTAATTGGCATCAACCTCATGCGGCAGTCTAACCTTTAACCCTCGGCGGATTTGATCCACAATAAACCAGGCATCCGACAACCTTTCAAAAAACAACTCATCAGAATTATCAAACTCCTTTGCTGCATACATACCGAAAGTCATTTTCCATAATTTTGCTTTATCCTTTTCCTTGCCTTCGATTAAATCCCGTAGAAATATTAATTGTTGTACAATAGAATCGTACATTTGTAAAAGTGGGGAGTGGGGGTTGAGATGTTTTACCTCAGCATATCTCTTTTCTGCTAAAGTTAATGCTTTTTCAACATAATTTAGAGCTGTCATGTTATTCATTATATGGAGTCCAAATATCACGCTTAGTGGTAAACCATTGTATCCCACCGCCTTCTGTCTGGAAAGGTTTGTCTGGTACAGACCAGGTGTCCAAGGCTGGTGTGGCACTACTTCGAAGCATCTCAACTTTTTGTTGCGCTTGATAAGCTTTTACTTCTTTAGGAACAATTAACCCCGTATCCCTGACCTGTCCCTCTGGGTTAATGCCTAGTTTTGTGGCAGGGGTCGATTCGTCAAGAGAATACCAGTTTCCTTGCCAATTCCCTGGGGATTGATTCTGATAAGCTATTTTGCCTTTATTGATTGTTTCAATTGTCACTCTCTGTTCAAGATCTATACCGCTGCGATAAGCTGGTATTTTACTTTCTTCAACACCCTGAGAACGCATAAAATCATCAACAATTTTTTGATTTGCACGGATATTAATATCTCTATTAAGATCGCCCGTGCGTCCAAATTTTTCATTAAGTTCAGCTCTTCGGGCCGAAATATTTGGCTTAACCGGTTCGAGAACAGGCTTACCAGCCCGCCACGCATCAAACCTTGCCCCGCCTTTCATGCCAGCCCCGCCGCCAATAACCGAGCCGATCAGCATCCCCCATTTCTGACCGTCACTACCTTCGCCAAACAGCATTCCCCCCGCATAACTACCGACTGTCCCACCGCCCATCGCACCGAGGGTACTCAGAAGTGCGATTGCCGGACTGGCCAGCACCGCCATGGCTCCGGCACCAACGGCGAGCATCGTCCAGTTCACCCATTCCGGGATTTCAGGACTTATTTCATCGGTCTGAACTTTGCTTCCACCGATAATAACATTACGCGATCCCTGACTAATCTCAGCGCTGCATGTCAATTTATCGCCTGTGCGAGAGGCGGGAAAGTTGTTGATGTAAACTTTTATCGAACCTTCCGCAACCCGTTGCAGGCTACCGCTGTGCTCATCACACTCTCCGGCTGACAGGTGAGCGCGGATCGCCTTTCGGCTGTTGATAAAAACATTGGGTGAACCTTCTTTTAGCGTACCGGCAGTATGGCGTGGAGCCCATGACATACTGCCGAGGAGCTCACCCAACCCACCCGCAGCGCATGCCCCAGCCGCAACGGCAGAAACAGCAACCAGCGCGGTCCCTCCGGTGACGACAACGGCAGCTGCGCCCAGAATGGCCCCGCCCACCAATCCTGCAATCATCCAGCCTTTTGAGGCTGTATGTGCAATCTCATCATCTACGCGAGCAGCCTGACATTCGGACATGGCTATTCGGCTCGCTGTGCCATCAGATACTTACGGATCCGGTCGGCTGTATCAAGCGGGTCAGAACCAGACACCTGGCGGCATACGGAAAGCTGTGAAAGTAGGTGATGTGATTTGTCTGCGAAAGTCGTCCACAGCGCGTAACGAAGGGGTTGGCTCCCCGGAACGGGTGCAATACTGAGTGGTTTACCCTGTTTTTCAAAAAGCAAATATTGCCCCTCTTTCGCCCGCTGAAGCGAAAGATGTCCATACAGTTCCTGAATGTTTTCAAAGACACTCAATTCCTTACTCTCACTATCAAGCGCAAAAAATGGCCCCTGGCTGTCGGCAGCGAGCATTTCTCTAGTTTCAGTCTGAGCCGGTTTGTGGAACTTAATACTGCGGATAATTTCCTGATATTGATTATGATAATAATCGCTAAACTCGCCCGGGCAAGTACCGATATAACACACCATCTTTTGGCCGCCAGGATGGTCACCGAGCAAAATAACGGTCTGCCTCTGGAAAATGATCGCATTATCATTTTTGAATTGATAAAAAAGCTCAACCGCCGGGAGACCATCAACAGAGGTCATCTGCGAGGATTCGAGACGAAAGTCGGGCACCGTAATTTCCAGTTCACGTACCAAACGAGTTGCCGCATCATGGACTTTATCTTCGTTTTTAGCACTCGCACGAGAAACAACAAAAGTAAACTCGCTGGCTCCGTTATCACTCAGGGTAAATAAATTCATGGTTCTGTCTTTAAATACATCGGGTAAGGCAAGGGATGCTTCCTGAAGAATATATTCAGCCATTCGGGTTACTCTTACTTATTGCCATTAATAACAAAAAAACTATCCACTTCCTGCTGGATTTCACCCTGAAGGGATGCGCCAGGCGGATCGATGACATTTTGTCCATCATCAGGGTTCAAATGTAATTCGCCAGAAAGCGTATTAATTTGCGCATTCTGTTTCGCAGTAAAGTTAAAGTTATTACCAATGATATGGACGCTGCCGTCTTTTGATAGCTCGATGGCGCTTTCACCACATTCCAGTCTCAGCGTATTTCCTGCGGAAAGTATAAAATTATTAACGACTTTATCGTTTCGACTGTTCCCCGTCAGGCATACCACATCGCCTTTAATCCCTGATTTCTGATTTTTCGCTACCCGTAAGGTTTCATCTTCGCCAACAAACTGGGTTCGATTTTTTTCAGTAGAATGTGTTTCGTCGTTTTTGACGTTAATATCCAGATTGCGCTCGGCCTGGATCCATACCTGTTCTGCGCCCGCTTTATCCTCAAACCGCAGGGCATTGGCATTGTCCACGGAACCGTCTTTCGTGCGGCTCATAAAGCCCATCTGCGTCGCCGCAGCCGGCAGCGCCCACGGCGGCATGCTCGCGTCGTTGTACACCCGACCGGTAATGATCGGACGGTCCGGGTCGCCGTTGATAAAGTCCACCACCACCTCATCGCCCACGCGCGGGATCTGCACCCCGCCGTAGCCCTGGCCCGCCCACGCGCTCGACACGCGCACCCAGCAGGAGCTGGTGTCATCGCCCTTCGCCAGGCGGTCCCAGTGGAACTTCACCTTCACGCGGCCGTATTTGTCCGTCCAGATACTCTCGCCGTTCGGGCCCACCACCTTCGCGGTCTGCGGGCCGTAGGTGCGCGGCCACGCCGTGGTCTGCGCCGGACGGTAGACCACCGCCGACGGAATGACCGTGAAATCGGTCCGGTGAATAGTTTCACCCTCGCCGCTGGCGTAGCGGTTCTCTTCGAGGTGGTAACCCGCCGCCGTGACCAGATACTCACCGTTGTCGCTGAAGAACGGCGCGTTGGTTAACGTGAAGGTGTGCCCCGGCGCAATCCCCGCCGCCGTGGCGGTGGCCTGAATCTGCTGATGCTCAACCTGCCAGCGCTCCTGACGAATGCGGGCATAGAACTCCCCGTGCCCTTTGTCGACAAAGCGACCCGGCCAGTCGTACACGTCAATGCTGCCCGGCGTCGGCGACGCCGGGTTCTGCTGGGCCTGGAACAGCCACGCGTTCGGCTTGCGGAAGTCATAGTCGTCGAGGCTGTAAATCCCCGGCGTCACGCTGTCCTCCAGCGCCCACTGGCTGATGCCCTCTTCGTCCGTACTGCCGCCTGACGGCGTCTGGTGGTAAGGAATGACCTCATAGCCGCTGAACGGCTGGTACTGCGTGGCGGCGTCGGTGAGCACCAGAGTGTGCTTGTCCGCCTCATGGCGGAAGTGATACGCAATCCCCTCCAGCTCCATCAGACGGCTGATGAAGTCCAGGCTCGACTCCTGATACTGCACGCAGTAGTCCCACACCCGGTAGCTGCCGGTGAGTTTGTCCTCAACGTTGACCTGATGCTCACCCAGCAGGGTTTTCACAATCTGCGGCACCGTCTGGCCCTGGAAGATACGCAGGTTACGGTCGCGCTTCATTGGCCACAGGTCCGGCTCCACCGTCAGCTGGTACACCGCATAGCGGGTGCCCGTCAGCTCAACGGCGCTGACCGCCACGCGGGTAATCTTGCCGTTAATATAGCGGGACGTCAGCAGATTCTGCGTCGGGATGGTCACCGTGACCGGCTGGCCCAGCAGCTTACTGCGGTCAATGCGTGCGTCCGTGCCGAGCACGGTCAGCGTCAGCGCGAACGACTCGGACATCGCCTCTCGGCCCGTCAGTTTCCAGAACAGAAGCCCCTCCACCGGGAGCTGAACGGTAATTCGGTTGAGCATAATCTTTATTCCATCTAGCTTATGCGATGCAGATAAGAGGTTCTGCATCTGTGATAAAGCGTCATTCAAGAAAGGGGCTTTTCCCTCTTGATCATCCAAAAAACAAGAGAGTAGATTTTCAGTGACTCTGATGTGACAAATAAACCTACATTCAACCAGATGTTTGAAAAATCAAACATACTTACTAAAAGAGGGAACAATGAGACCGAACATCTGAATGAAATCAAGCGAAATAATTCCTGAGCGAGTGCAAGTTTAACCGCTCCGATCTTTCGCTTGAAGAATAAACAGGCCGAAGTACACAAAGAGAGTAATAAAAGTAAGTCAAGCACAAAAAAAAGCATGACCAAAATGCTGAAACCATCACCTGCATAATAATGCAACGAATCACTAAACGCTTTTGCGTCAGAAATGAATGGAATTCTGTGCTGGCGAACTGAATTCACGCAATAAAGCAATATTGCGAGAAGATCCATACTTCCCCAGAAATACCATAGATGGCTATTTAAATGAGCGAGCTTGTTTTGTGTACGCCCGTTATTGTTATTTAAAAAAATGGGGGAGCACATATTGGCTTCAACTCAACCCTCCGGGTTAGGAATAAATTCAAAACGCACAAACAGGAGAGACAATCTTCTCGTACTCCTTTGAATGAAGCCTAAGACTTCAAAGATCGTACACTTCCATAGTCTCCCCTGTTTATATTCCTACGGATTCACCAGCCAGGTGCCCGGCTTGGTAATATCCAGCGTCTGGCCACGCGTTCTTCCGTTGCCCTGCAGTTCAATCTTCGCCTCACCAGCCGGCAGCTTGAGCGATGCATAGCCGTTGGTTCCCGGGCGCAGCGCTTTTGGCTCGCCGTTCACTTTCAGCGTTTCGCCGTCGAGGATGCGGATATAGACCAACGCAACAGGACTCGCGGCAGGCGGTGGCGTCTGCTGTGCCGTCGCCGGTTCGCTCACCTTCACCGTTTCTGGCTTCACGTCTGGGGCGTTCGCGGCGGTTTCGGTTGGACGCGTCTCTGCCGGTGCCTGCGCAGCCTGCTCTGGCGCATCTTTGCCGCCGCTAAACAGCATCGCGCCAGCGACAACGCCGACCAGCACGCCTGCGGCAACCATGCCTGGGATCCTGTAGCGACGCCAGTCGAGCAGCGACGCCGGCTGTTCTTCCTCCACCGGTACCAGCATGGTGCCGGGCTTTTTCGCCGTCAGCACGTCGTTAATCCCGGCGACCGGCATCTCTATCAGCGCGGCGAACTCATCGATGGACTGTGGACGGTCCTCCATGTGCAGCGCCAGCGCGCGGTCAATGGCCTGCAGCAGCGGAATGGAATAGCCCTGCGGCATGATTTCCACCAGCGGTTTGCAGGTATCCTGAATCGAGCGCACCACGCTGACCGGGGGCGGAGAACCCACAATTAGGGTACGCAGCACGGCGCCGAGGGCGTAAATGTCCGTCCACGGGCCCTGCTCGCTTTCGTTGTCGTCGGTGTACTGCTCAATCGGCGCAAAGCCCGGGCGCAGCATGGTTTCCGTTTCGTCGGAAAGGTTACCGATGGTGCGGCGCGCGGAGCCGAAATCGAGCAGCACCGGCAGGCCGTTATCCTGGATCTGGATGTTATCCAGAGAGATGTCGCGGTGCAGGTAGCCTTCGTCGTGGATGGTCTTGATCGCACCGAACAGCATCGGCAGCGTGCGGCGGATCCAGGCTTCGTTGATCAGCTCCGGCTTTTCCTCGCGCAGGCGCGAAAGCGTGGTGCCGCTGTAAAACAGCGTCCCCATGTAGGCCGTGTCGTTTTGCACCCAGAAACGCAGGACGTGCAGCAGGTTCGGGTGGTTAAAGCGCGCCAGCAGACGGGCTTCCTGGATAAAGCTGTTCAGGCCCGCGGAGAACGCTTTGCCAAAGCGCTCGCTGCGCAGCACCAGGGTCATGTCGTCGCCGCGTACGGCGAGCGAGGAAGGCATAAATTCTTTGATAGCGATAGTGCGTTCGAGCTGGTGATCCCACGCGCGATAGACAATGCCAAAACCGCCGCCGCCGATCACCTCTTTGATTTCAAACTCGTTGAAGCGGTACCCGACCGGGAGCGCGTTTGGGACAGTCCGATTGTTATCATTATCCGTCATCTTTTACAGTTCTCTTGATGATTATTACGCGGCAAACTGACAGTGAAACTCGCCCTGCTCGCAGGTGACGTGCAGACGTCGGTACTGTTCGTCGCTGCGGCTGGCGGTAAGTAAGATCTGGCTCATCTGAGGCAGCAGGGTGTTGGTCAGAATAGCATCCACCATGCGGCCGCCGGACTCCACCTCGGTGCAGCGCTGAACAATCTGTTCCACCACGCTGTCGTCAAACTCAGAAATAATGCTGTGATTCTCCTCCAGACGACGCTGAATGCGCTTGAGCTGCAGGCGAACAATCTGCCCCAGCATCTCGTCGCTGAGCGGGTAGTAAGGCACCACCAGCAGGCGACCCAGCAGCGCCGGTGGGAACACCTCCAGCAGCGGCTGGCGCAGCGCGCCGCTTAAGGCCTCAGGCTCCGGCATGAGGTCCGGATCGGCGCACATGGCGCTAATCAGCTCGGTGCCGACGTTGGAGGTCAGAATAATAATGGTGTTGCGGAAATCAATGTGGCGCCCCTCGCCGTCTTCCATCCAGCCTTTGTCGAAGACCTGGAAGAAGATCTCGTGGACGTCCGGGTGCGCTTTCTCAATTTCGTCCAGCAGCACGACGCTGTATGGACGGCGGCGGACGGCCTCGGTTAATACCCCGCCTTCACCATACCCTACGTACCCCGGAGGCGCACCTTTTAAGGTGGAGACGGTGTGCGCTTCCTGGAACTCGCTCATGTTGATGGTGATGACGTTCTGCTCGCCGCCGTACAGAGATTCGGCGAGCGCCAGCGCGGTTTCGGTTTTACCGACGCCGGACGGACCGCACAGCATAAAGACGCCCACCGGCTTGTTCGGGTCGTCCAGCTTCGCCCGGGAGGTTTTCACGCGGCGGGCAATCAGGTCCAGACCGTGACGCTGGCCGATAACGCGCTGGTTCAGCGTGTCGGCAAGGTTGAGTACCGCGTCGATCTCGTTTTTCACCATCCGGCCCAGCGGGATCCCGGTCCAGTCAGAGACGACCGCGGCGACCACGTTTTCATCCACCGCGGCAAACAGCAGCGGCTCGTCTCCCTGTAAGGCGTTCAGCGCCTGCTGCTGCTCCGCCAGCTGGCCGCGCAGCTCGGCGGTATCTTCTTCGCCCGCCGCGAACAGCGCGGCGCGCAGGCGGATAATCTCCTGCACCAGGCTGCGCTCTTCTTCCCAGCGCCGGGCCAGGGCTTCGCGTTTTGTCTCATACGCGTCGCGTTCTGCGCGTAATGCCGTGACGCGCTCGGCGTCACCCGCCCCCACGCGCGCTTCGCGTTCTGCGATCTCAATTTCCACGTCAAGCGCAGCAAGGTGGCGCAGGCAGTCTTCCAGCTGCGCAGGCGGCGCGCTCTGGCTCACCGCGACGCGGGCGCAGGCGGTGTCGAGCAGCGCAACGGCTTTGTCCGGCAGCTGACGCGCCGGGATGTAGCGGTGGGACAGCTTCACCGCCGCGCTGACCGCTTCGTCGAGCAGCAACACCTGGTGGTGCGTCTCCAGCGGCGACACGGTGCTGCGCAGCATCAGAATGGCTTTCGCTTCGTCCGGCTCGTGAACCTGCACCGTCTGGAAACGACGGGTCAGCGCCGGGTCTTTCTCAATGTACTTTTTGTATTCTGCCCAGGTGGTGGCGCCGATGGTGCGCAGCTGGCCGCGCGCCAGGGCTGGCTTCAGCAGGTTCGCCGCATCGCCGGTCCCCTGCTGGCCGCCTGCGCCAATCAGGGTGTGGATCTCATCGATAAACAAAATGATCGGCGTGGGGCTGGACTGGACTTCGTTAATGAGCGCCTGCAGACGGGCTTCAAACTCGCCTTTCATGCCTGCACCGGCCTGCAGCATACCGATATCCAGCAGCCACAGCTGAATGTTCTGCAGCGGCTCCGGCACGTCGCCGTCGGCGATACGCAGCGCCAGCCCTTCCACCACCGCCGTTTTCCCGACTCCGGCTTCCCCGGTCAGCAGCGGGTTGTTCTGACGACGGCGCATCAGGATATCGACCATCTGGCGGATCTCCTCGTCGCGCCCGACGACCGGGTCAATCTTCCCTTCCCGGGCGCGGGCGGTCAGGTCCTGACCGTACTGGGCCAGCGTCCCCTGAGCAGCCGGTCCTGCACCCGCCGGTGCGTCGACAGCGGCAGCGGCCTGCTGCGTCTCTTTGCTGTTGGCGCAGATGGTATCGAACTGCTCAATCAATACCTCGACGTTAAGGCGGGTGAACTGCGCCGAAATGCTTTTCAGCACGTTGGCCAGGTTCCAGGTTTTGAGTATGCCGATCAGCAAATGGCCGCCGCGAATGCGGCTGA
This sequence comes from Enterobacter sp. CFEC122, assembly GCF_052983755.1. Classification (NCBI taxonomy): domain Bacteria; kingdom Pseudomonadati; phylum Pseudomonadota; class Gammaproteobacteria; order Enterobacterales; family Enterobacteriaceae; genus Enterobacter; species Enterobacter sp. CFEC122. The sequence goes on from NZ_JBRIQR010000009.1 coordinate 100,192, forward strand.
CGCCAAACTTCAGCGAGCCGAAGACCCAGGCGCGCTCCACGGCGCTGTCGATATGCTCGGAGAGATCGGAAACGGAACTCGCCCCGCGCGGAAGCACATCCAGCGCGGCAACGATATCGCGCGTCAGCTGCTGCTCGTCGAGGGCAAAGTGGCGGATGACCTGCTGCAGATCGCCATCCTGCTGCTGCATCAGCTGATGCAGCCAGTGCACCAGCTCAACATAGGGGTTGCCGCGCAGCTTGCAGAACGCAGTGGCGCTTTCCAGAGAGGTAAATAACAGCGTATCCAGTTTGCCGAAAAGCACGGCACGGCTAATTTCTGACATGTTAGTTTCCATTAACAATGATTCGGTATACGGAAGGATTACCGCTCTGCGCGATACACCAGATCGCCGCGCGGGACAGGCTGCGGCTGAAGGCCCAGCCAGGTGTTATAGCCTAATCGCCCATTGCTGCCGAGCGTGGCGCCCTGCACCGCGTCTGCGCGCAGGATCACCCGCGTTTCCCATTCAAACTCCACGCCGGCGTACTGACGCACCCAGTCGCGCAGCTCGGTGACCCACGCTTCACCCGGCAGAAAGCGGTTGTACTCCTCCGCGCTCAGCGGGCCAATCTCGATGCGAAACTTATGCTGCACGTCGCGGACGGCGACGCCGAGAAAGGCGGATTCACCCATGCGCGGCATGCGGCGTCCTGCTCCCAGCTGCGCTTGCTCGCGCGTGGAGAGCGGCATCCACTGCGGCACGTTGCTGACCAGTTTGACCGGCGCCTTAAAATAGCTGCGCAGGATCTTCTCCAGCCCCTCCGGATCCCGCCCATGACGGGTCAGGTGCCCGGCGTGGGTAAAGCGCGCGTGCGCGCTCAGGCTGCCGTTGTCCATCTGACCCGGCTGGCCCATCCCAATCAGCGACGCCAGATAGCCCTCAAAGCGCTTGTTATCGGCGCGGTCCAGCGAGACGGTGGGCTGCGCATCCGCCCAGGCGCGGTAAAACAGCAGCGCCAGACGATGGTGGAACAGATCGGCAAACGCGCTCAGGCTGGTGTCCTGATGATGATAAATACGCTCGCGGGCGTACTCGGTCATGTGGACAGGCAGCGGGCCGTTCGGGCCAAACAGGCCGAAGCTGAGGATAGACACCTCATGCAGCCCGCTCTCTTCCCGCTGACGCACCCTGGCCAGCGTCGACGGAGCAAAACTCATCGACGGCTGCTGGCCGATGCGCAGCGGTTCAAATTTTGGCAGCGGCGCGCGGCCCAGCGGGTAGCGCTCGCCGCCCTGGGCATCAATGCGCCTTAACAACTGAAACAGATCGTAGCGCCAGGGCGTCTCGCGGACGCCGTGCCAGAACGCGTCCGGCAGCTTCGTCAGGCGATGCACGCGCAGCGGTGCAGTGGCGGCGTCACTCATATCAGCGCCCTTTTACCCATGCGCGGCGCCCAGTAGCCAATCTCGCCGCGCTGCTGACTCTTCAGGGTGAACTCGGTAAAGCTGTTGATGGAGACCAGGCGGGCAAAGAGGCGCTCCATCACGCTGCCAAAGAGCCACGGACTGGCCCCCGAAAAGGCTCGCTCATCCACCGTCAGGGTAATGCCGATCCCGCGGGCGAACACCACCGGGCCGGGTTCAGGCACGCGGCGGTGAACCGGCTCCAGCACGCAGTGGCGAACGCCCTCCACCTGACGCGCCACAGGCGTTTCGGCCAGGTTGGCGTACAGTCCTAACAGCTGACGCAGCGCGGCCGCCCCCTCCTCATTGTCACTGTCCATCAGGCTGAGGTAGTTCATCTGCAGCTGGCTGATAAGCCGCCAGGTGCTGAACCCTTCTGCCAGCGCCGGACGCGGCGGCGTCGGCCCTTTACGCAGGGTGAGGGATTTCACCGGCATGGAGTCAGCCATAATGAACTCCCCGAGCTCCTGCTGCAGCATCAGCGGCAGGTCACGGCTGGTGCAGAGCACCTCCGCAGAGATATAGCGCAGATTTTCCTGCCACGGCGCGTGCTGTTCATCCACCAGCGAGACGAAGACCTCCGAGCCGATATAGCCGGTACGGGTGCCGTAGCGCAGCGCGTGCTCGGACAGCACGCGCTGCTCGCGTCGCAGGGAAAAATAGGCCCCGTAGTTGCCCGCATCGCCGCTCCAGGTGCTCCAGAACGGACGAAACGTCTGGTCATCACGCTGGCCGTCCGCGCTGCCATAGATTTTTTTTACCGCGTAGATTTCATAATCCAGCGGACGGATGTTATCGACCACCAGATGGTATTCATGCTGACCGTCATTTAGCTTCTGCCGCGCCGCAACTTTCGGGAAAAGGTTGATGACCGGGGTGCAGTGCAGCGCCAGATGGCTGGCATCGACCACGCGCTCCAGCTGTTCATCCGACTTATCCAGCAGGATGAAGATGTCGAAGGCTTTTTCTTCTTCACAGCGCTGGATCAGCGTGCTCAGGCCGCTGAGGCTAATGAAGCGGAAACGGGCCGGAAACGCGAAATACTCCTGCAGCAGGCGATAGCCGTCAAAGTTGCGCAGATCGTCCGGCAGCAGCGCCTGGTCAGGCTCAAATCCCTCCTGGCGCAGCGCGTCCGTCGCCAGCAGCTGTCGCTGCGGCTGCGGGCTGACCGTCTGACAGACGATCCCGGCGTGGTGCTCCATCACCAGCTCCAGCAGCTTCAGCGCCTCGATATCCGGACCGGCGAGGAAAAACTCAAGACGGTCGAAATCCAGGTGCCCGAGATGTTGCGGGCCGTCGCAGGCGATGCGGATCCGCAGGGCGCTGCCGATCCCCCGCTGGCTCAGACCCAGCTGTGCGAGCGGCAAATCGGCAGGGACTCCGCCCAGCTCAACCTTGTCGATTTTCAGCGGCAGCAGGTTGACCTCGTGCGCCGTGGTATAGCTGCAGGTCACGCCGGTTTTTTTCAGCGCCAGGCTGTCCATCATGGTACCGCGCGGCACGATGAAGCCCTTGCTCAGGTCGCCCCGGCTGCTGTCGGGCAGAATCTCCGCAATCGCCATCGACGGCGTGGGCGCAAGATAGTTCGGCGCAATCATCTCCAGCAGACGCTGGGAGAAGCGCGGAAACTCCGCGTCCATTTTCATCTGCACGCGGGAGGTCAGGAAGGCGAACCCTTCCATCAGACGTTCGGTATACGGGTCCGCCACGTCGATGCCGCGCATGCCCAGCCGTCCGGCGACTTTCGGGTAGCGTTCGGCAAACTCGGCCCCCATTTCGCGCAGGTAGGCCAGCTCACGGTTGTAGTATTCGAGCAGTTTACTTTCCATGATTACCCCGCATCTTTCAGTTCAAAATGGCCGTTTTCCAGATCGACATCGGTGCGAAACAGAAACTCCAGCGGGTACGGCACGCACCATAAACGCCCTTTGATCTCGATGGAGAGCACGTTGTGCAGATCCAGCGAGGAGGTATCCGACACGCAGCGGACCTGCAGCCCCTGCGGCAAAATGCGTGGTTCAAAATTGATGATGGCCTCGGTGAGCTTGCGCTGAATGTCGTGCCATTCGATGTCCGACATTCTTTTCCCGGCCAGGGGCGCGACGCCGAAGTTAACCACCGAGCGGCTCACGTGCGGTAGCGCGCTTAAATCGCCGGAGGCATCGTGGTTGATGGTATTAAACAGCCACTGCAAATCGCGCAGCACATTGCGGCGCAGGGCGGCGTGGGTGATCAGATTGCTGTTGGCCGACTCACGCTTTTTTTCCGGGTCGTTATCAGTGAGGCGATCGAGCAGCGAGGGCTGCATTTTGTCGCGCGCCCCCACCTTCTCCTGCCTGCTGCGGGCTTGCCAGCCGCTGCGCAGCAGATCGCCTTCGCCAGCGGGATTACTCATCGGCTCCATCCGTCGCAAACGTCACGAGGCTTAACGACAGCAGCGGGCTTTCGCTTTGCTCGCTCAGCCAGGCCTTCTGGCCCTGGCCTTCATACAGCGTGCCGTCAGTATCGAGCGGGTGCCAGTCGGTGGTGCGCCCCAGTTTAACCGCGTCAGAGGCATCGGCCGCAAACGGGTAACGCGCCGGGATCTGGCACACCTGCTCCGTCCCGTCCGTCAGGCGCACCAGCGCGTGACGCCAGACCAGGTCGGTCACGCTGGCAGGCGCCTGGAAACGGATCTCCGCGATAGCGTTAAACGGCAGCCAGAAATAGCGCCCGTTGACGATGGTTTCGCACACCGGGCCGAGACGGGCATCGCCGTCCATCAGCCAGTCAAAGACCTGCGTCTCCTCGTTTTCGAGGGTAATCTGGCCGGGGGTGGCCTGCGCCTGCTCAAGGGCTTCCAGACGCAGCGCCTGCGCGCGCTCGCCCTCCTCGCTCAGCGCCGCCGCAAGGGTGGTTAGCCACGGCCACTGGGTTTCAGGCATCGCCGGACGCGCCTGTCCCGCCATCACCTGCGCGCGCTGCAGCTCGCCCTGAATGGACTGCTCCAGCAGCGTGACGGTGGGTTTCGCCTGCGGCTTCAGCGCCAGCCAGCTTTTCAGCTGGGTCAGGGCACGCGTCCAGTTGCCGCTAAGGGTTAAGAACTGCACGAACGCGGCGCGGAGGTCGGCATCCGCCGGACGAGCTTTGATTTCTGCTTCCAGACGCGCGAGCGCGTCGTTGAGCGACTCACCCGCCAGGTGTTGATAGAGCGTATTCATCGCCATTCCTTAATTTGCCGCGCGCCATGCGCCAACGGCCGGATCGCGCAGCTGAGGACGCAGGGTGTCAATCAGCACGATATTCAGCGGGGTGCCGGGTGCCACCCAGGCGCTCCAGGTTTTTTTCACCGCGGCGATACGCGCCTGCAGCTTTGCATCGTCGCTGGCGGTTTCACGGGAGATCTCCACCGCGACGGTGCCGTTGCTCTTCCAGCTGTTCAGGGTGCTGTCGTAAGGCAGGATCATCCAGCTCTGGTCGCTGTTTGGGGTGCTGAATACCATGCGCTCTTTGTTGACGGAGGTGATCAGCGCGTTTTCCGGGTCGGCGCTCTGATTCAGCCCGGTGACCGGGAAGCCATGAATGTACGTTACCGCCATCTCTTTCTGCCCGCCGTTGCGGGACTGCGACACAACGGTGTGTCCGCTCAGCCAGCTGCCATTCCCGCAGCGGGTGGTGTCAGAATCCGGAATGAAGAGCGCCGGTGCAGAGGCGCCCCCTTCCCAGAAGGTGCGCAGGTGGCAGCCGTCCTGCAGGGTAAACTCCTGCCACGGCGTACGGTCGGCGGCAACGGTACGGGAAGCCACGTTCTGATCGGGCGGCAGTAACGCGCCGCTGGCTGGGGTGGCGGTGACGGTCGCAGCAGGCGCGGCCTGCTCCTGTTTCACCACCAGCGCCCAGTCCTGCGCTTTGCCTGCCGTGCCCTGCGCCAGCGTGGTACCCGCCGGATCGTTGAGCGTCCAGCTGAGTTTATTGACTTTACTGCACTGGTGTTCCAGCAGCGCGCCAAGACGCGGCACAAAGTTCTCCAACACGGAGACGTCTTTCTTGCCGTTCGCCACAATGCGCAGCGCCACCTCAGGCTTACACCAGCTCTGCGGCGTGTTGTCTTTGATGTTGTCGATCCAGATATCCAGCTTCTGCGCAGGAGACTGCACGATGCGGAAATTTTCAGCCTGCGCGGTAGAGGTCGCCGCCAGAAGTGCCAAACCCGATAGCCAAAGTTTCATATCGTTCCTTGTGTGTCTAATCAGTTCCGCAGGGAAGAAATTGTGCTGCGTCAGAGAGGGTGTGCAGCAAAGTGGTGTCCTGAGGGTTGCCCATCCATACCGCCAGGGCAGTATAGTTATCCTGGGCATTCCCCTCCTGCTCGCCATTCTTTTGAATGATTTGGTTCATTAAGGTCAGCCACTCCTGCGGCGTATTCACCATATGCAGCGACTGCTTCATTTGCTCTTCGCTGACGCCGTGCCAGAACCCGTCGGTGCAGAGTAAAAAGGCATCACCGTCTTCAACCTGCACCACGTCGCTGTAGCTCGCTTCCGGCCCGCCGTTTTCAATTCCCAGCGCCAGATAGAGCAAATTGCTGTTCAGGTTGTCGGTCTGGTGCCCGGCATCTTTCATCTGCTGCACCAGGCTGTGGTCGGTGGTCACATGCCACAGCCATCCCCGGCGGAACAGGTACAGGCGGCTGTCTCCGGCATGGGCCCAGTAGGCCAGCCCGTAATCACGGTCAATGAACAGGCTAACCAGCGTCGTGCCCATCCGGCGATAGTCCTGAACGGCCTGCTGTTCGCTGAGAATAGTGCGATTCGCCGTCTGCACGTAGTCGCGAATATGCTGCGCATTAAGATGTTTGTCGCCATCAAAGCGGGAGATAATGCTGTTGCGGGCCAGCGCGGCGGCCACTTCGCCGCCCGGCAGCCCCGCGATGCCGTCGCAGACGACAAAGCAGGCTGAACGTTCCCCAATGGTTTCTCCCGTCTGATCCTGGTTGCTGGCGCGCGTCCCCTGGCGGGAGAGAGAAGCCGTTGCGATATTCATTTGTCTTCCGATCCGCTCTGTGAGTCTTTGTACTGATTGACCTCCATGTCATACGCATGAAGGAAGGCCTCGCCGAACAGGGTGTGGAAGTCGTCCTCAATCTCGCCCGCCGTCTCGCCATAGCTGCGAACAAAGTAGTCCCACAGGGCGGCTTTGCGGCTGCCCGGCAGCGCCAGACGCGAGGTCATGCCGTTCTGCTTCGCCTGCTCTTCCAGCTGTTCCGGGTTAAAGGACTGCAGCATCGCGGCAATAATGGCGCGGATGCCGGAGATCATGCCCAGCTGGTGCGCCTGCAGGTCGATCAGCGCGTCGCGCACGGATTTGGTTGGCGGCATAAAGCCCGGCATCGGTGTGCCGAACATCTGGATTAACACGGTTTTGCCGGTCGGCAACAGCTTGAACGGGTTGTTGGCATCGTCCAGCACCATGGTCATGTCGGCTTTTACGCCGCGCTTGAGAATGGAGCGCGAGGAGAGCAGCGCCACGGTCCCCTGGGAGAACATGCCGAGGATCTGCCCCAGTTGACGCATATTTTCACGGTCAAACTGCGGAACGGGCTGCATTTCGCTGAGCCCCATCCCCTCCAGCAGCGCCTCCAGCAGCTCGCCCTGCAGCACTTCGCCCTTCTCACCGCTGTTTGCCGTGGCGGTTGGGGCGGCGGCGTTATTGACCGGATCGATGCGCAGGCGGCCCTTCGGTGCCTGAGCGCTGCTGCGCGCAACGGCCTGTGGCGTCGGCATGGTGAAGCCAGCGTAATCCGGTCGCGCGGGTTCCTCTTCAGCACGCGGTTCTTCCTGCGGCTCAGGGGCGAACAGCGGAGAATCGGCCAGCGCGTCCTCTTCCTGCTCAGGTTCCGGCACGGGGGCTGGCTTCTCGTTAATCACGTCATCCGGATGGGTTAACGGCGCGCCGCCCATCAGCCCGAGCGGGTCGTCATTACGCGCGGCTGGCGCGCTGGACTTACCGCCAAACAGGGCCAGCGGATCGAGCTCATCCGTCCCCTCTTCGTTCGGAGCTGGCTGGGTCTCAACCGGTGGCACCAGCGTGGAAGGCGTAACGTCGTCAAAAATGCTCTCTTTTTTAAACAGCGCTTCGTCGCTGAACAGCGAGTCCGGATCGACATGCTTACGTTCGAGCGTGGGATCGCTGTCGTTGAACATCGCCAGCGGATCTTCGGCGTTACGCTCCGGGGCTGCAGGCTGGGAGAACGGATCGTGCGATGCCGCAGGCTGCGGTTTTGTACGGTTGCTGGAGATGCTGTCGGAGATGGAAAACTCCTGCATCAGGCTATCCCAGATCTCCGTTGGCACGGCGGTCGGCTCGGCTTTTCCACGGGGTGCGGCACTCGCCGGTTTCGGCTGCTGCGCAGGCGCAGGAGCCACGGCCGGACGCGCCTGCTGGTGCAGGCTGGCCGCCATGCGGCTCACGGGCTGCGTATCGTGGATCAGCTCGGTCACTTCGATACGGTAGTCATCAATACCGAGAATGTCGCCATCCTGCAGCTCAACCTGACGTCCCCGCTCCAGCGGAATGTCATTTAAAACCACGCGGGTGACGCTGCCGCGGTTGGTGACGCGGCATTCGCCCTGAGCGTCAACGTGAACAATGGCCTGCAGACGAGAGATGGTGCGGTCATTGTCCGGCAATACCAGATTGTTATCCGTACCGCGCCCAATGGTGCCGCCCGGGGCGTAAAAATCACAGCTGCTTTGCGGCGGCTGATGACCGGGTTTCGTAGAAATAATCGTGAATCGCATGGCGTATTCCTGCTGGTATGATTAGCGCTCAAACGCTGCCGCTCTCGGGGCGAGAACGGCGGCGTTTGGGGGCGATTCCATTGGTTCTATTTTGCGGTTTTGAGCGGACGAATCGCGTCGCTGTTGGCGATTAAGCTGCACTTTAAAACCTGATATTGACCCGGTTCGGTACCACCTACTTTCTCTTTCAGTAAAGAAACAATCACCTTGTCAGCTTTTTCAAAATTCTCAGCAGGGAGATTGCTTGCTTCCAGCCATGCGGCCGCACTGGCCTCTGCATCATCTTTGAGACTTTTACTGTCCGCAATCTTACTGATGCATCGATTTTGCACCCAGTTTTCAAAGATTTGTTGCTGAGAAAAAGCACTCACATCAGGAAGTGTTTGGGAACAAGCAACGGAGGCATTTAAAACCAATACAAGCAGCAATAAACGTTTCATTTCAGGCTCCAGAAAGTTGCGTTGGTAGGAATAACTTAAACTGGCCTGAGGGACCTTCTTCTAAAATGAAACGAGCCGCATAACGAATAGAACCGTTTTTCCCTGACACTTTCAGAGCAATATCATATTCTCCCGCTTGCCACGTAATCCCCGTCCACTGATGACATTGTTGGGTCGTTAACGTCACCTCAGGGCTAAACGTTGACGGCGGCGATATCGCCTTCCATTCATTTCCCGCGCGTTTCATTATGGTGGGTGAATGACTGGTGACAGGCGCGTCTACCCCAGAGTTAGCAGGTATAGCAAAGCAGGGCTCGTTGTTCTTTAGCGTAACCGAAAGTGGCTGATATTGTGCAGGATGAGACACACAGGCGTTCGCCATTAACGTGACTGCAAACACACCGAATAACTTTTTTATAACCATGCCCGCCGATACCAAGGGTTCTTGACGCTGATAAAGACCGGGGAAAATTCCCCGGCCACATGCGCAATTACGCTTCTTTGTTCTCTTTGATGTTCCAGCCAGCGCTACTTTCAGCACCTTTACCACCAGAAGTGGTCTGCTCCCAGTACTGCTGTTTCACTTTCGCAGCCTGGAATGCGTAGGTCACACCCACGGTGTCGCCGTTGTCAGCACCGGTGTACTGAACAGAGGTCACCAGCACATCTTCCAGCGTAATGCGGGAATATTCCACCTGCTGGCCGCCCGCTTTACACACGGACAGCTCAACCTTAGTCAGGTGTTTACCGCTGGCGCAGTGTTTCAGGATTGCTGTAGTGGATTTGTCGATCAAGGCATTAACGTGCAGATCGTTAAAGTTAACTTTACCGGCACCGCCGCCACCGCCAACGCTCATATTACCAGGCTGGGAAGCGCCCCAGGAGAAGGAGGTAATATCAGTCCAGCCGGTGTGGTTAGAATCTTTAGATTCGCCCGTAACACCCTCGACCTTCAGAAACATATCAATAGCCATAATATCTACTCTTCGTGGATGAAAATTATTGCTTTCGAAAAAGCACTTATATGGCAAACAGGAAAGCATGGGGCTGAATAAAACCGTCCATATTTTACCTCTGCCTCTAGCCTGACGAATTCGTACTTCGTACAGACTCTTCAGAGTGCCTGCAATTGCAACCACCCTAAATTTTGTTAGTTACACTTCATGGTAACTAAGCGCTAGACAATCATTCACTGTATCATCTAGAATATTTTCAATCGTCTATCATTCATCAAAGGCAACATAACATGAAGAAAATATTGTTATTAATACTTACCATTGTATTTTTAATTATCGCAATTTTCACAACTGTAGATCTTTTTCAGTCCGCCTGGTATGTATTTTCATTAGAAAAAGTCACTACAACTTCTGCAGGTTTACTTTTTGGAAAATTACTTTTCCTGCTGGTCATACTTTTAGCATTTCACTTCTCGCTAAGATTTTTGCGCAAATCAAAGCCTTGATTTTAATTTTTCCGCAAAATAGTAAATAGCGATAGATGCAACTAAGAGAATGATTAATAGAGCGGCATTTATCGTTATTTCCAAGATGGTTACCGACCAATCAAAAACAAAAATATAATAGCCAAGAGTTGAGAAAAAAAGCATAAATGAAACAATAAGCATGAGATAGACTATAACGTACTTTGATGCTCTTTCAAACACGAGTAGCTCCTGCTAAAAACTGACTAAAAATCTCTTTATCTATGGCACCATGACTCTGTTGGAAATTTATAGCTTCAATAAATGGCTTAACATTATCTTCAACGAGAAAATATAACAAATCTAAATCGCCCGCACCACGCAACTCATAGTAAACATTTTTGTTTAATTTTAATAGATCGTATGAGGCATAAACTGAGCGAGAAATTGAAGCCCCCACACTTAATACACCAGTAAGCCCTGCAGAAACAAGAAATCGCGGCACAATTTTTGAAACGAATAGCGTAATTAATTCATTTACGAAAACCATTTTAAAGGCTATACCACCTACTTGCGACCCACCGACTTTTAGGAGGAGTGCCTTAGATTGTTCTTCAGATAAACCAGACAGATATCGTTTGACCACTGTATTGATTAACCGACGCACATCTTCTGATGTAAGCCCTTTTTTTATTAAAGTTAACAATCTAATTTTATCTGTTTCATTTCGCCACCGATGGTCTGTATCCAGAAAATCTTTTGTTAACATCCATAAGTCTTCTGGAATTGACATAAAACCATCGACCGCGCTGCGAGCGAAAATTTCTGGGCCACTTTGTTTACGCGTATCAAAAATTTTCAGCATGCCATCTGCAATTTCTTTTGGTGAACTCGTTCCCAAAGTTGATTCCTCCTGAGGTTCATGAATGTCGGTGGCTTTCTAGATGAATTTTGCCAATGTAGTTTACTTTGCCGGCCCTCCAGGGCCGGCACTCATCATCACGCGTCTTTCGTCTTCAGCGACGGCAGTTTAGATACCAGACGCAGAGAAACGGTCAGACCTTCCAGCTGGTAGTGAGGACGCAGGAAGAACTTCGCGGCGTAGTAGCCAGGGTTGTCCTCAATCTCCTGCACCTGCACTTCCGCAGCCGCCAGCGGTTTGCGGGACTTGGTCTCCTGGGAGGAGTTCGCCGGGTCACCGTCGACGTAGTTCATGACCCAGTCGTTCAGCCAGCGCTCCATCTCTTCGCGCTCGCGGAAGGAGCCGATTTTGTCGCGCACGATGCACTTCAGGTAGTGGGCAAAGCGGCAGCAGGCGAACAGGTACGGCAGACGAGACGCAAGGCGCGCGTTGGCGGTGGCATCCGGGTCGTGGTACTCGGCCGGTTTCTGCAGAGACTGCGCGCCGATGAAGGCAGCAAAGTCGGAGTTTTTACGGTGAACCAGCGGCATAAAGCCGTTTTTCGCCAGCTCGGCTTCACGACGATCGCTGATGGCGATCTCGGTTGGGCACTTCATGTCCACGCCGCCGTCATCGCTCGGGAAGGTGTGGCACGGCAGGTTTTCCACCGCCCCGCCGGACTCCACGCCGCGAATCGAGGTGCACCAGCCGTACTCTTTGAAGGAGCGGTTGATGTTGGCGGCCATCGCGTACGCGGCGTTCGCCCAGGAATAGCTGTTGTGGTTCGCGCCGTCGGTCTGCTCTTCAAAGTCAAAGCTGTCGACCGGGTTGGTGCGAATGCCGTACGGCAGGCGCGACAGGAAGCGCGGCATCACCAGGCCCAGATAGCGGGCATCTTCGGATTCACGCAGTGAACGCCAGGCGGCGTATTCGGTGTTCTGGAAGATCTTGGTCAGGTCGCGCGGGTTGGCCAGCTCCTGCCAGGACTCCATCTGCATCACGCCCGGTGCGGTACCGGTAATGAACGGACAGTGCGCCGCAGACCCGATGCGCGCCATTTCGCCCAGCAGCTCAACGTCCTGCGGGCTGTGGTCGAAGTAGTAGTCGCCGACGATGCAGCCAAACGGCTCGCCGCCGAACTGACCGTACTCCTGCTCGTAAATTTTCTTGAAGATCGGGCTCTGGTCCCAGCCCACGCCCTTGTAGCGCTTCAGGGTGCGGCCCAGCTCCTGCTTGGAGATGCTCATAAAGCGGATCTTCAGCATCTCGTCCGTTTCAGTGTTGTTCACCAGGTAGCTCAGACCGCGCCAGGCGCTCTCCAGCTTCTGAAACTCTTCGTGATGAATGATCTGGTTCACCTGCTGTGACAGCTGTTCGTCGATACCGGCAATCAGGTTCTGAATGGTGCGGTAGGTATCGTTCGAGAAGGTGACGGTATTTTCCAGCGCCTGCTGCGCCAGGGTTTTGACCGCGCTTTCGACGGCGGAACGCGCCTGGTCGGTTTTCGGGCGGAACTCTTTGTTCAGCAGCGCGCTGAATTCATCCTGGCTGAACGCCTGACCCGCCTGCTGCTCGTGTTGTTGAGTCTGGTTGCTCATCGATTATTCCTCGCTACCTTTCGCGCTTTCGTCATTTTTCGGCAACTGGCTCAGGGATTTGAGCAGCGTCGGATCCTGCAGAATTTTTGCGATCAGCTCTTCCGCACCGTTTTTACCGTCCATATAGGTCAGCAGGTTGGAGAGCTGGGTACGCGCTTCCAGCAGCTTGTTCAGCGGCTCAACCTTGCGGGCCACCGCGTCCGGCAGGAAGTCATCCATGCTGTCGAAGGTCAGATCGACGTTGAGCTTACCTTCGCCGGTCAGGGTGTTGTCCACCTGGAACGCCACGCGCGGCTTCAGCGCCTTCATGCGTTCGTCAAAGTTGTCGATGTCGATTTCGAGGAATTTACGCTCGTCGACGGCCGGCAGGTTTTCCACCGGTTTGCCGACCAGATCGGCCATAACGCCCATCACAAACGGCAGCTGAATTTTACGTTCTGCACCGTAGATCTCTACGTCATACTCGATCTGCACGCGGGGGGCACGGTTACGTGCGATGAATTTCTGCCCACTGTTACTCATTGCCATGATGTTCTCCATCAAAGATGCGCGGTGAAGGTGAAACGCCAGGCTCCATGCCTGACGTCATAATGCCTGGACGCGCTATTCGCGGCGCCCAAAGATGTTTTCCAGTTGGTTAACGCCGTCTGGCGCCAGGTCGCGAATAATGTCCATAAAGTTAAGTTCTGACAGCCGCTGCACCCGTTCAATCATCAGCGGTGCGGGGTGGCTTGGTTCGTACTGCGCAAAATACTGCTTCGCTTTTTCCAGCATCAACTGGGCGTCGGCGCGGCTGGTGACCTGCACGCTGCGCCAGTCGGTCACCGGCTGAACGGGCTGCGTTGCCGTCGGCTGCTGTTCAGCCAGTGTCTCTGCCTGCGCTTCACGGTTCGGCAGCAGCTTGCTGATGTCGGTCACCTGACAGGCGCTGGCGACCAGCCCCACGGTTTTCAGCAGCTGCTCCATCTCAGGTACGCCGCTTTCACCGAGATGCCCGATGAGCAGCTCGCGGATGGCCAGCAGACGTTCGTTAATGACGATGACCGCGGCGGTCCCCGGCTGGTCGCCGCGAGCCAGCTCGTCAATCAGCCGCGGGCGCCCGCCGGGATAGTCCGGGCATTCGGTTTTACTGCCGTCCAGCAGCGCCTGGGCATCCCGCAGCGAAATTTCATCGCCGTTAGAACGCAGCAGCGAGGCGTTGCGTACCGCGACCGTCAGGTCGGATTTATCACTCAGCCCGGCGAGAGCGTTGATGCGGTAGAACGGGTCGGTTTCGCCATACTCTTCCAGCAGCGGATAGAGCGGCTCCCAGTAGCGGGCGATCGCCTCCTGCACCAGCAGTAATCCGTCCGCGTAGCCCGCCAGCCCGCGACGGCGGGTCCAGGCATGGGTTAACGCCAGCAGGACGCGAAGATCTTTGGTGCGGGTCAGCAGGCTGGTGGCGTATTTTTCGACCGTGTTCCAGTCAGCAGGCTCCGCCGGGATGATGGTGTCGCCAAACTGCTGTTCCGCTTTCCCAAGGCTTGCCTGGTTCATCGCCTGGAAGTCAGCGTCGTACTCCAGGTTTTCGCCGCAGGGGTTGTCAGGGCTTATGGGCGCGAGAAATTCTTCGATATTCATGAGATCCCTGCTTATTCAAACATAGGCGGATAGAGACCGTGACGGCCCGGACGGGCGCCCCCTGCCGGATCGAACAGCAGGGTGAAAAGCTGCCCGGTAAAGTTACCGCTGTGCACGTGGGTGTAGAGCGGGTATCCGTCGCAGCGGTTGGTCCACCAGTAGCTGGTCTGACGCAGCGGGTCAAAGCACTCTGCCGCCTGAGGCCAGCCCAGCGTGCTCTGGCCGTCCTCGTCGTAGCCAATCACATCCAGGATGTCGGAGCGCTTTTGCGGCTCGACCGGCTGCGGCGCCGGAATGGACATCAGCATCTCGTCGAGCTGCGAGGCGGAAAAACTGTTGCGCACCGCGTGCAGCCCCAGGCGTCCAATCTGCTGATACCAGCTTTCGGCCTGGCTGAGCAGGCTGGTCGACCACTCTGACGGGGCGAAGCTCAGCTGAATGCAAACCGGGTATTGTCGGCCGACGCTGTCGCGCCCGGGCAGCAGACAGCCCATCTGGATCATCTGGCTGCCCAGCATGGGCGGTACCACAAAATTCCAGACGGGCGCTTTCTGAAACGGGCGCTCGCCGCTGCGCTGCTCTTCCTGCTGCCAGGCCAGCAGACCGACCTGGAACCAGTGCGACCACTGGCGCTGTAAGGTGTCAGGAAAGCGGCGCTGCAAAAAATCTCCGGCGCTGGGTAACTTGCCATACCAGCTGTAGCGGTTCATCGCAGGGGTATTCGTCATACGGCTGTCCTTGCGGTTATGGGCATGAGAAACGGGGAAGCTGGAACGGGTTGCGAATGCTGTTTGGCGCAAACTCCAGCGTGACCTGATGTCCGTCGACGTTGAAGGTGGCCTGACGGCTGAGGCTACCCGCCCCCGGGCTGGTGCTCGCTTTATCAAAGAAGCGGTTCAGCGCCCAGGAACCGTTGGTCACCAGCGTCGCCGTGCTGCCGTTCGCCAGACCCAGCTGCATGCGGACCTGGTTGGTGCCGCCCGGCCCCGGCCAGTTCATGATCTGCACCGCCTGCGGCCCGTGGCTGTAGCGCAGCAGCTGACCGTCCACGTCCAGGGTCAGGTTCAGAATGGTGTTATCCATTCGCACGGTGCGAACCGTCACCTTGAAGGACGGCGTGGTTGCGCCGTTAGCAAAGAAGGCGTCGCGAATCGACTGGGCCTGCTGGAACGGTCTCAGCAGCCCTTCGCTTCCCGGCAGCGTTTTCCCGTCGATGCCCGGCATAAAGCGCCAGTTGGCCTGGGTGGTGTCCACTTTGCTGGTCAGGTTATCGCGAAAGAAGGTATCCATCAGCCCGGTCCCCGGCGCAAACATGCGCGCGAGATCGTCAGGGGTGACCTCGGTGCTGGCGCTGCGCACCAGCGGGTAGCGACCGGCAATCGCCTGACGGCAGAACCCGCCCACCTCAACGTTAATGCGCTTACGCACGTTTTCCAGGTCACGGCGCTGGGTGTCGCTGCTGGCGCCCACCGCCATGTTGCTGAACATGGTTTGCAGCCCGCCCGGCAGACGACCGGCGCTGGCCTGCAGGCGCCTGATCGCCTCCCCGCCCGGCGCCGGCATACCGCTGTTGGCCGCGTCCTGAACCGCGGTCAGGTAGCGATACAGCTCATCCACCTGCTTGAGAAAATCGTCAAACACGATGGTCTTCCCGCCCTTCTCCAGCGGCTGGGCCAGCTCAATCATCGGCGCGTAATGGTCGGTCACCAGCTGCTCCGGCGCCTGGGTAACCGCGGCGGCCTGCGTTGGCGCATTGTCATTATTGCTGAACAGCGCTTCCAGCGTGCGGGTAGCGCGGCTGCTTTGCGCCTGCGCTTTACCCGCATCTTCCGGCGCTGGCGTATCGCGGGAGAGCGTCAGGACCTGGCTCAGGTTCTGCACCAGGCGGCGCAGCTGCGAGTTGGCGCCGGAAAGCAGGCGCGCGGTGTTGATGCGCTGGGAAAGGTCGGCGCTGTTATTCAGCTGAATGTCAGCGAGAAAGCGATCCCAGTTAGCGATAAAGTCGCGCATATAGAGCTGGCGCACGGCGTTATCGATCTGCTGTTTATCATCCTGCGCCGTGGCGGCCCCCAGCACCCAGGCATCGTCCTCGTGCAGGGCGGTGGTAACGCTGTCAATCTGGCCGTTAAAGCTTTTCCAGTAGCCGTCCGGCGTATACAGACCCGGAACGCCCTCGCTCACCGGCTTGCCGCTTTTGCGGGAAAATACCAGCTCGCTCTGCGGTCCGCCCAGGTCGGAAAGGGAGACCGGCTTCAGGTTGTCGTCATGTTCCAGCAGGCGCTTCAGGCGGCCGTAGACGCGGGTTGAAAGCGGCTGCTGGCCGATCATCGCTCTTTCGCGCGCCACCAGGGACTCGTCCTGCGCGTACGGCGAGGCCTGAATTTTCGGCTCCAGCAGCTGCGTCAGGTGCCATTCAAGCTGCTGCAGCTGCGCCTTCGTGACGTTCTGCGGCAGGTTACGCTGCAGGTTGAGCATTACCCACGAATGCAGGAATTTGCCGTCGTAGTGCTTCGGCTGATAGAGCATCTGATAGGCTTTCAGCGCCTCGTAGCTGTATTCCACATCGCTGCCGTTGTCGTTGCGAAGCCAGGTGGTGATGTGCATGGCGACGGCAGGGAGCAGCATCTGATCCAGCGCTTTCTGATACAGGGACTGAGAGGCGTCGCTGACGTCATCCCCGCGATAAAGCCCCATACGGCGGGAGACCGGCGGATCGTTCACGTCAAACGCGTCGCTTTTCGGCAGATCCACCAGGCTATTCAGCAGCGGCAGCAGTTCGAACAGGTCACGCTGGGTCTGGTTCTGTAAGGCCTTGCTCTGCTGGTCGAGCAGCGGAACCTTCGCATCCACTTCTTCCAGGTAGGCCTTGTTTTTGGCATAGCTGGTGAGCCACAGTCCACCCAGGATCACCAGCAGGGCCAGCAGCGCCGCATAGCCAGACCAGATCACGGCCCGGTTGCGCAGCTCCCACCAGCGGTTTTCTCCGGCGATCCCGGCTTCCTGGAAGATGACGTTTTGCAGCAGGTTCTTGATGAAGAAACTCTGGCCTTTTGCGCCCGGGATTGGCGATTCTTTGCTGACCGAATCCCAGTTATCGCGCTCTGCCCCTTCCGGCAGCGACAGCGCGCGGTTCAGTTCGCCCATCACGCGGTCGAACGGCATGCCTTCCTGCGTCCCGCTGGCGAAGTAGATCCCGCGCGGAGAGAACTCGGTTTCGAAGTTCGAGCGGGCGAAGACCGTGCTCAGGTAATCCGCCAGCAGCGGACGCAGCGCAGCGAACTCCTGCGGGAAAAGATACGCTTCGGCGCGGGTCTTCGCGTCATGCTCTTTGAGCATGGTTTCCGGCAGCCCGGCGTCGAGGCGCTGCTGCAGCAGAGAAAACTCCTGCTGGAAATTGCCCATCAGGTCGTAATCGGCGTGTTTGGTTTGTTCCCACGGCAGCGTGAAGCCCCAAATCTGGTCGCGCTGCGCTTTATCGTAGTCGGCAAACCAGGCGCGGAAGCCTTTGAGCAGGTCGGCCTTGGTCACCATCACGTAGACCGGGAAGCGAATCCCCAGCTGTTCATGCAGCTCGGACAGACGCTGGCGCAGGTTCACCGCCTGCTGGCGGGACGCCTCGGCTGACTGGGTGAGCAGGTCAGAAATGCTGATGGTGACGATCACACCGTTGATCGGCTGGCGGCGGCGATACTTGCGCAGTAACCCCATGAACTGCAGCCATTCCCCGGCGTCCTGCACCTGCTCGCTCTCCTGGGTGGTATAGCGACCCGCGGTGTCCAGCAGCACGGCCTCGTTGGTAAACCACCAGTCGCAGTTACGCGTGCCGCCAATGCCGCGCAGGGCGGTCTTACCGAAGCGGTCGGCCAGCGGGAACTGCAACCCGGAGTTGACCAGCGCCGTGGTTTTACCGGAACCCGGCGCGCCGATAATGACGTACCACGGCAGCTGATAGAGGTATTGCGTGCTGAAGCGCTGCGTCCACTGAGCGCCCTGCCCCGCCTTGCTGAAGTGCGCTTTTTTCAGCATCTGCGCGGCTTCATCAAAACGGCTGGCGAGGATCTGCTCCTCGTTGTTCAGTCGCTTCTGCGGATCCGCCGCTTCCGGGCTGGTGGTGTTCTCATTGAGCTTGTCCATCAGCTTGCGGTTCAGCCAGGCGTTGTAAAGACGCGGCAGAATGTGGCCCTGCGCCCACAGCAGATAGACCACGGCGATACTGATGATGCGGTTCTGTTCAGATTCAAGCGGCCGGGTGTCCACGATGGACAACAGCGGGCCAATCATCCAGATCACCGCCGCCAGCGCCGTGACGCCGAGGAAGCTCCACAGAATGCGGTTAGTCAGTATGGAAAGAAGAGTCGTCAGCATTCCTTAGTTTCCTTGCGGCAATCCGTTCAGCTCGGCCTGGGTATTTTCAGGCGACACCAGCAGAGTAATTTCCACACGGCGGTTACGGGCGCGGTTTTCAGGCGTCGTGTTCGGCGCCACCGGGTTAATCTCGCCCCGCCCTTCCGCTTTCACGCGGCCAGGCTGAGAGAGGCTTCCCTGCAGCATTTTCTGTACCGAGCGGGCGCGTTCCAGAGAGAGTTCATAGTTAGAGGCAAAGCGCGCGCTGCGGATCGGCACGTTGTCGCTGTAGCCCACCACCAGAATTTTGCCGCTCACGTTATTCATTGCCTGCGCGATGCGGTGGATGACCGGCTCATAGCGGTCGCGCACGACGGTAGAGGCAGAAGCAAACAGCCCGTCGCCCTTCAGGATAACGACGCTGCGATCCGCTTCGTCTTTCACCGCGACCAGGCCAGCCTCGATTTCAGGTTTCAGGAAGCCGCGCAGGTTCAGCACAGCCGGAAGCTGACGCGCCGGTTGCTGAATAGTGGTTTCCGGCAGCTGGGACTGGTAAATCTTCGCCAGCACCGGGTTGGTGCTGTCGCCAAGACGCCAGTTGAGCACGATATAGAACAGGCAGGCGATAAACCCGGCCAGCGCCACGCAGGCCCACAGGGGAACCATCGGCCGCCAGAGCTTGCGCAGCACCGGGCGATCTTCCGGATGGGGAGAAAGCGGCGCCGGATAGCTGCCGCGCACGCCGCGGATCATCTGCCACAGCCGCTGCTTGATGGTCTCAAGCTGGGTGCGGCCATTGTCCAGCACCCGATAGCGTCCTTCGAAGCCGAGCAGCAGGCAGTAGTTGATCATCTCCAGCAGCAGAATGTGCTCGCGCGGGTTTTGCGACAGGCGCGCCAGCAGCTGGAAGAACTTCTCGCCGCCCCAGGTTTCGTTATGGAACGTCACCAGCAGGCCATTGCTTGACCAGACCCCGCTGCTGCCCCAGGGGGTCAGCGCGGCAGCCTCATCGAGCGCCGTACAGAGGCAGTAACGTGCCCCGACGATCACTTCGTAGGGCAGCCCCGCCTGCTGACAGCGGACTTCGAAACGGCGAATTTCATCGATTAGGCGCTGGCGTAACGCCACCTGATCGTCGTGCGATACCGAATGACGGATCTGCGGAATCGCATTGAGCAGCGGATTGGCGGCCGCCACCAGCTGATTGTTGCTACTGGCCCCGGTGAACGCGGCATCGCTGCCGGTATCCTGTCGTTCCTGCATATTAAGCGCTCGCTTTATTATTCTGTCGGGCTACGGATGGCCCAAAACTCCATATCCAGCCCCGGGAACTCCCCCGCAAGGTGCATGGCGAATGCGCCGGACTTATCCATCTCGTGCCACAGCTCGCTGCCCTTCTCGAGCTCAAAGTAGCTGTAGCCGGCATGCCACGGGATCTGCGGCGGTGCAACCGGCATGGCGCGCAGCATAATGCCCGGCAGCTGAAGCTGAACCAGATCGCGGATTTTCGACACCGGTGCGACCTTCATCTGCGCCGGGAAATGAGTTTGCAGGTGTTCGCCCGGCACGTTGGCTTTGACCGCCAGCACGAAGCCGAACTCACGCACCATGCTGGTTTCAGGCACCGTGGCGATGTTGAGGCCGTGAGAGCGCTCGTTAAGCGGCAGCTGGATAGCGTGGTCTTCCATCACCAGCGACAGCCCCTGACGCAGCATCAGCATCAGCTTGCTGAAGCAGTTCGCCAGATCGTCATGATCGTAAATCGGCAGCACGCTTTCGGCGGTCCGCTGCGACGTCCAGGTGGCGAGCTCGGTGGCAAACGGCAGCCAGCTGCGCCAGAGCGTTTCCGGGTGCAGCAGCGGGAGGGTTTTTAAATGAGACACCTCGCCCAGATGACGATTAACCAGCGACAGCAGCGTAAACTCGATCATTTCAGAGGTGTTAAAGCGGCCGGGCTGGCGCAAACGGCCGCCAATCTGCTGGCTGCGCTGCACCAGTAAGCCGTGCAGATCGTTGATCATGCTGTAGAGCTGCGGGCTGTTATTGGCATTGAGCATCGGCGGGATGTAGCTGTTGTCGAGCCGCACGTGGTTGTCGTTACGCTTCTCGGTCACAAACGCCACGCCGATGGCGGTCCACTCCGCCGTGAGGTCTTTTTCGAGCATCAGGGTCAGACGCAGGCGGCCAAACTGGACGGTAGCATCCCCCACCGACATGGCGTTATCGTCCTCCACCTCCTGCTCGAACGCGATAAAGCGCGCCAGCGAGGATGGCTCTTCGCTGAAAATCACCTCTTCTCTCTCGCCACGACGAACCGGCAGTGCGAGCACCACCTTTTCGTTGGTGAGATTGTCAGGAATTTTCAGCGGTACTGGACCGTTACGCCCGTTGCGCACCTGGAAAAAGGTGCCGTCCGGCAGCAGCCCACTGCAGTAGCTCAGGGCAATGCATCCCTGACGAAGCATCGCTTCATCCAGTTCAACGTCGAGAAAGCCCCAGAGATACGATCGCTGCAGCGCGCCCCATTCACGAACATGGTTGAGCAGATAGCTTTCAGTCCGCTGAAAATGGTGTGGACGCAGGAACATGCCTTCGGTCCAGACGACCTTTTCTGCTTTCGTCATGATGATGTGTTTCCTGTTTAGAAGCGCGTTACTGGCTGATGACCCGAATGCCGTTCACGTCGAGAAAAACGTTGGCCTGAAGTTCATCGGCGGACCATTTCCAGAACTGGTAGATATGATTTTCGCCAGGCACGGGCAGAGGGAGTGAAACGCGCCATTTTTTGCCATCCAGCACCTGGTACTCCGCCATCACGCCGATGTAGCGAGCCTCCGGCGAGCTTTGCCCGCTGAGAGTTTTTGACAGCTGTCCCGGCATCAGGAAGAACACATCGCTGTTCAGCAGATTCGCGCCAAGCGTGGCTGACGCGTTGTTCTGCAGGGAGTAGAAGTCGCTGGACATGAAATCCGCATCGGATTTCAGCAACAGTACCCGAACCTTAAGCGGCGCAGATTCATTGATTTGTGGATGAGCCTGAAACTGCAGGTTGTAGCGGGAGGGGTCGCTGTGTGAAGACGACGAACAACCACCGATCAGCGCGAAAATCATCGCGTAAAAGAATAACCACAGCCTATGAAAATTTTTATTATTCATAAAAATGCGCTCATGAAAGCCGTTTAGTTCAGGATCCAGGTACCGTTAGCGCTGTCTTTGCAGGCTTTGCTGTTACCGTCGACATCAACACAGGTCGCTTTTTTACGCGCCTTTGGACGAATAGCCTGTTTACGCACGGCGGCGTCGTACTGGTCGGCCTTGATAACAGCGCGCATCGGAACGTAACCAATCAGCTGTTCGTTACCTTCATCGGCAAGCGCCATCCAGTAGTGTTCAACCTGCCCCAGCACCACGTACGTTTTTCCGGTCTCGAGAGTGCGGATAACTTTACCGCCAAAGTCAGGACGGCTCATCAGGGAGGCCGGATACATGGCACGATACGGCTCGTTAACCGGGTTGAACTCCGTCGGCGCCGTCACGGCGTGACGGTGGGTTAAGGTGACGCCGTTGACCTGGCTGGTCTCGATCGTATCGTCGTTGATCACAGGTTTCTGCGGTGCTTTACAGCCCGCCACCGCCATTACAAACAGAAGTGAAAACAGTACGCGCATTTTCATATGCTTTTCCGTAGCGATATTTCGATGATGGAGATAAGGGGATGAAGTTTGACTTAAGTGCTATTGTTAAAATAGCCAGGATATTTTCGGGGCGTTACTACTTTAAGGGCATAGCTACCGCACGAGCCTTTCAGAATAAGGCCCAGTGTTTTCCTGACATATTTTGACAAACGGTAAACAAGTTTACATGAGCTTCGTATCAATTCAATATTTACCGCCGCGTAACTGTTGGTAAATGAAGCAGTCGGAAAATTATAGGATTAATCCTATGATAAAAAACGTTATGGCCCACCCTTTCTTATTTCTTCACCACAAAACGACATAACTTTATGTTTTATATATTAAAAAACACAAAGGAGAACCACTTTCATTAACGCAATCACGTTATTATCGCCACTACCATAATTAGTAGAATTCGCGTTTTTTTGATGTCAAAGGAATATATCTCTGATGAATTATTTGTTGCACTAACAGGGTATCTTTAATATTGAAGACGCTTCATCGCCTGGGTGAGAATATTTCACTTACGCAGCAAGATGTTAATTTCATGCCGCAAAAAAAGCGTATATTTTCGGCCGTAATAATTCCACTGTCAGGTATACCTTATATCTATTATTCATTAAGCGTGAGTAAACCTTCCTGCCATTCTCTCAATTGAAAAATGCCTCCAGCAGCCCACCAGCCGCGAATCGCGGCGATATCTCCAGCGCATCAGCTTCATTCGAAGTTTTACTGCCGCTACATACTTTCCTGCTCACCGCCATCTATCTCACCTACCGGACGATAGATAAGATTTATTATTAAAATGATAAAAATTCGTTATAATTTCTTTAAATATTTAAACACCAGACCAAATAAATTACTGTAATAAAAAGAGTTTGCGTTAAGGCATTTTTCCGTTCCGTATGTGCGTTGCCATCCGGCCGTCATTGCTTTCACCTATTGCTCTCGTCAGTGATTTTTTGAGCTCAGGCGTTGTGTGATCGAACAAATCAGGAGTGGGTATGAACAAGAAAAGACGCTCGGTGCCAGGCATCAGACACTATGACGGCCCTGCTGGCGGCTGGGGCGCATTGAAAGCAACGGCCATTGCGGTACGCACCCAAATGGATACCCTTGACGCCCCCGCGACGCTGCTGCGCACTAACCAACCTGACGGCTTCGACTGCCCGGGCTGCGCGTGGCCTGATAAAGAACACAAATCGACGTTCCAGTTCTGCGAAAACGGTGCCAAAGCGGTGACCTGGGAAGCAACGAGCAAACGCGTCACCCCCGCGTTTCTGGCTGAAAACAGCGTCTCCTCGCTGCTGGCAAAATCGGACTTTGAGCTGGAAGGCTACGGTCGACTCACGCACCCCCTGCGCTATGATCGGGCGAGTGACACCTTCCGCCCCGTCGACTGGGACGCGGCGTTTCAACGCATCGGCGAAGTATTGCGCGGGCTCGAGCCGGACCAGGTCGAGTTCTATACCTCCGGACGCGCCTCTAACGAAGCGGCGTATCTGTTCCAGCTGTTTGCCCGTGAATACGGCACCAACAACTTCCCCGACTGCTCGAATATGTGTCACGAGGCCACCAGCGTCGGTTTGCCCCGTTCGATTGGCATCGGGAAAGGGACCGTCTCGCTGGACGATTTCGACAAGACGGAGCTTGTGATCTCCATCGGCCATAACCCCGGTACGAACCATCCGCGAATGATGGGGACCCTCCATGAGCTGGCCCGTCGCAACGTGCCGATTATCGTCTTTAACCCGCTGCGCGAGCGCGCGCTGGAACGTTTTGCGGACCCGCAAAGCGTGATTGAAATGGCGACCTACGGCTCCACGGATATCGCCTCGACCTATTTCCAGGTGAAGGCCGGAGGCGATGCCGCCGCGCTGAAAGGGATTGCCAAACACCTGCTGGAAATGGAGGCCGAACGCGGGGACGTGCTCGATCGCGCGTTTATTGCCGAACACACCCAGGGCTTTGAGGACTTTGCCGACGATATCGCACAAACCCGCTGGGACGACATTGAGCGCGAGTCGGGTCTGAGCCAGGGGGCACTCAAACAGGTGGCTGAGGCCTATGCGAAATCGAATGCCACCATTATTACCTACGGGATGGGCATTACCCAGCACAATAAAGGGACGGCCAACGTCCGCCTGATTGCGGACCTGCTGCTGATGCGCGGGAATATCGGTAAACCCGGCGCGGGAATATGCCCGCTGCGCGGTCACTCAAACGTGCAGGGGAACCGTACCGTCGGGATTAGCGAGAAACCCACGCCAGCCTTCCTGAACAGTCTGAAGGAGGTTTTCGGCTTTGAGCCACCGTCTCACCACGGCCATGACGCGGTGCAGGCCACCCAGGCGATGATCGACGGCCGCGCGAAGGCGCTCATCTGCCTCGGCGGTAATTTTGCGGTGGCGATGCCCGACCATGAACGCGGGTTCCCGGCCATGGGCTCCCTGGATTTGAGCGTCCACGTCGGCACCAAGCTCAACCGTACCCATCTGCTGGTGGGCAAAGAGACCTTTATTTTCCCGTGTCTTGGCCGTACCGAGCTGGATGTTCAGGCCACCGGCCGCCAGTCCATTACCGTTGAAGACTCGATGTCGATGGTGCATGCCTCATCCGGCAAGCTAAAACCCGCCTCCCCGTTGCTTCGGTCAGAACCCGCTATCGTCGCGGGCATGGCGAAAGCCACCCTGCCGGATACCCGCGTGGACTGGATGACGCTGGTTGAGGATTACGACCGCATCCGCGATCTGATCGAGCAGACCATTCCGGGGTTTGAGAACTATAACGCGCGGATCCGCGTTCCCGGCGGCTTCCGTATGCCGCTGCCGCCAACGCAACGTCTCTGGCCAACGGCGACGGGAAAAGCGATGTTCTCGGTCTTCGACGGCGTACACGAGAACGCCAGCGGTGAAGGTGAGCACGTCCTGCGCCTGATCACGCTGCGCAGCCACGACCAGTACAACACCACCATTTACGCGCTGGACGACCGCTACCGCGGCGTGTTTGGCCGCCGCGACGTGCTGTTTATGAACGAAGAGGATATGGCGCAGTCAGGGCTGGAACACGGCGACCGCGTGGATATCGAAACCGCCCTGCCCGGCAACGGACAGCGTCTGGAAGACATTACCGTGGTGGCGTACAACATCGCGCCGGGGACCGTCGGGGCCTATTATCCGGAGGCCAACGTGCTGGTCCCGCTTGATTATCTGGATAAGGACAGCGGTACGCCGTCGTATAAATCCGTTCCAGTTCGCATCACCCTGCGCTCAAAAGAGATCCGCATGCTGTAAGCCGATCGCGCAGAGAAAAAGATGGATATTAAACAGTTAAAATATTTAATCGCGCTCGACGAGACCCGCCATTTTGGCAAGGCGGCCTCGCAGTGCAACATCACCCAGCCGACCCTTTCCATGCGCATCCGCAGCCTGGAAGAGGAGCTCGGGCTGGTACTGATTGTGCGCGGGCAGCGCTTTGAAGGGTTTACGCCGGAGGGTGAACGCATCCTCGCGTGGGCCCGCGCGCTGCTGGCTGCACATGACGGGCTACAGGCAGAAGCCGCGCTGTGCAAAGGTCAGGTGGTGGGCGAACTCCGTCTGGGGATGGTGCCGCTGGCGAGCGTGGATCCGATGATCTTTATCCGTCTGCTGACGGAAAAATACCCGGAACTGACCTACAGCCTCTATTCCATGTCCTCCGCGCAGATTGCCGACGGCGTCAGCCGCAATCAGCTTGAGCTGGGGATTTGCTATCTCAACAGCATCGATACCAGCCTGTTCGATATTATCCAGCTTCCCAAAACGAAGATGGGCCTGCTGCACGACGTCCGCCATTTCCAGCTCGGCCAGGAGACATTGACCTGGCGCGATCTGACGGATTTTCCTCTGGGGTTCCTGACCAAAGGGATGCATTATCGGGCGCATATGGAGGCCAGCTTTAAGTCTGCTGGCATTGAACCGACGTCCGTTTTCGAGAGCGACTCCACGTTCCAGATCATCCAGGCGGTGCAAAGCGGCGTATGCTGCGCCGTGATGCCGCTGAACAACGGGCTGGAAGATCTGAACGGTCATTTCAGGATTGTCCCCATCGCCGACGCGGATATCGAGGCCCCTGTCGGCCTGATTATGCGCCGACAGAAACCCGTCTCCTCGCTGGCGCTGCGCTGTTTTACCGACGCGCAGGAGATCTATCACGCCAGCAATGAGGCGTAGGCCTGACGCGTCACCACGCTAAAACCGCGGATCAGCACCGCGTCGCAAACGGCCCGGTGCTCCGGCGAACTCACCAGCGCGTGGAGCGCATCGCGAAGGGCGTTCAGGGTCTCAGGCGAGGTGCGGGTCGAGGTAATGAGCGGCAGCCCTGGCGTCAGAGGGGTATGGTCAATGACCGCCAGACCCGTCAGGCTTTCCGGTTCGTGACGCTGCAGCAGTGCCCAGGTGACACAGTCGATGGCCGCGATATCCCCTGCCCCGCGTTTGACATCAATCAGCGACTGGCGATGGCTGCCGCTAAAGAACGTTTGCGCGAAAAACGGCTCCTGAGCCACCAGAGGCGCCACTTTTTTTCGCAGCACATTGTAGCCGGACTGCGAGTCCGCAGAGTTACAGACCGCTCGTCGGCCGCGAAAATCCGCCAGCGTGAGGTGGCGATCCTCCTCGCGCACCACCAGAAAGCTGCGGTAGTGGAACCCTTCGCAGCCCGGGGCCGCGTAGTGAAAACAGCCGACGACCTGCACGTCCGGAAGCTGCGTGACGAGCGGATAACCGCAGGCCTGGCTGAGGACAAGCCCGGGCTGTCGCCAGTGGGTCAGCAGATCGGACTCCGGCCAGCCAGGGACATCTTCGACGGGCACACCGCGAGCGGCCAGCAGCCCCTTTACCGCCAGCCAGAGCGCGCGGGTGTCGGCGCGATCCACCGCATACATGGGAAACGCCAGCAGGTTACTCATATCCCTCCTCCTGTTGTTTTCCGGGGTGAACGGTGACGTCGACGGGCCTGGCCCAGAACTGGCGCAGCCATTCACCGTAGCCCCTGACGAGAAAACCGCGGTTTCGCTCCCGGTACGCCTCCCGGTTTTGCTGGTAGATCGCCTTCAGCCCGTACCACGGCACCCCCGGTAAATCATGATGTACTGAATGGTAGTTGAGATTTAAAAACAGTATCCGCCAGAACAGCCCGGCCTCGTTAATGACGGAGCGTGCCAGGGGATCGTCCGCTGCGCGATGTTCGAGAAACGATCGCACCTTGGTCAGCGCCAGCGCCGGATAGCTGACCGCCAGCACGAACCAGACGGGGGAAAAACCGACGTGCGTCATCCAGGCGAAAAGCGCCACCAGCAGCGTGATGTGAACCAGCCACATCGTCATCGCCCGCAGGTGAAAATGACGAAACGCCGCCACGGCGCTGCCCAGCGTCTGGACGATATCCAGCAGCGGCGCCAGCAGAAGCCGCCCGGCAAAGGTATTTCGGGCCCGGATCAGGCGCTTCTGCCAGGGGGAAAAGCGCGCCCAGCTCGCCTCGGTAAAATAGTACGACTCCGGGTCATCCACCGGATGGGTCAGGCTATCGTACCGATGGTGGGCCAGATGGGAATCCCGGTAGAGGCCATACGGATACCAGACCGCCAGCGGGAGCGTGCCGAACAGCTGGTTAAGCCAGGCAAAACGGGTGGGATGCCCGTGGATAAGCTCATGCTGCAGGGACATATACCAGGCGGTAAACCCGATCAGCAGCAGCGTGGCGGGCAGCAGGCCGAGCGTTTGCCAGAACGCCAGCGTGGCAAACCAGCCCGCATAAATCGTGAACATTAACAGCCAGGTGGGCAGTTCGCTTCGCCATAAGAAACCCGACGCGAGGCGGTGAATTTGATTGCGTTGTTGCGGATGTAAATAGAGGGAGCTTCGTTTACCCATTCCTTCAGACGCCGTTTCGCCAGAGACAGTGCCCTGACGATCGGGGATTACGCCTGAAATCACAAACAACTTAAATCGCTTTGCTTTGCCAGAAACGTGAAGTGCGGGCACGCTTGACTTATTCTGTATTAAAGGTACTTTTCAGGACATGAAGAAGATCCTGATTATCGTTCCCGACGGCGGCATGCTGTTTGAAGCCGCCGGTATCGCCGACATTCTGATGCAGGCCAACCGGCTGCATCCGGAAGGGCTTGCGCAGCCGCGCTACCGGATTATCATCGCCACCACGCAGCCTCACCAGGTGATCCACGGCCAGTCCGGCCTGAATCTGCTGGCGGACTATCGCCTGCCGGAGCTGGATCCGCGTGAACCGCTGGACACGATTATCATCACCGGACGCGGCATGAACGAGCAGGAGAGCACGGCGGTGGTGGACTGGCTGCACCTCGCTGCGCCGCACGCCCGGCGGGTAGCCTCTATCTGCGGCGGCGCGATGCTGCTGGCCCAGACCGGCTTGCTGGACGGTCGGCGCGCCACCACCCACTGGCGGCTGCTGGAGACCCTGCAAGCCCAGTACCCGTCAATCCAGGTCGAAGGCGGCCCGCTGTACATTCAGGACGGCCCTATCTGGACCTCCGGCGGCGTGAGTTCCGGATTCGACCTGACCCTGGCGCTGGTGGAGGACGACTACGGATTTACCCTCGCCCGCGACGTGGCGCAGGATATGGTGATGTACCTGCGACGTCCCGGCGGACAGCTGCAGTTCAGCCGCTACAGCCTGCAGCAGCCGGGCACCGCAGGGCCGATAGGCGAAGTGCAAAGCTGGATCCTGCAGAACCTCACCGCCGATCTGTGCGTGGAGAACCTGGCCGAGAAAGCGGCGATGAGCCCGCGTAACTTCACCCGCGTGTTTACCCGCGAGGCCGGGGTCTCGCCTGCCCGCTACGTGACCGAAGCGCGACTGGCCGCCGCCCGCCAGCTGCTTGAGCAAACCCGCGATCCCCTTGAGCGCGTTGCGGAGCAAAGCGGATTTGGCACCAGCATTAATTTACGCCGCATCTTTGAGAAACAGCTTCACCTCACGCCCGGCGAATACCGCCAGCGCTTTCACTGCCGCAAGATGGCGTAATCTGATCCTTTTTTGTCATTTACGCCA
Organism: Enterobacter sp. CFEC122; assembly: GCF_052983755.1. NCBI lineage: Bacteria > Pseudomonadati > Pseudomonadota > Gammaproteobacteria > Enterobacterales > Enterobacteriaceae > Enterobacter > Enterobacter sp. CFEC122. Next base: position 129,482 of record NZ_JBRIQR010000009.1, read on the forward strand.
GCCGGCCCGACGCCTACAGTGACTCCAGACAACAGAGATAAGGAGTGCACCATGGTTAAGGTCGGTATTAACGGTTTCGGCCGTATCGGACGTAATGTCCTGCGCGCGGCGCTGGGCAACCCGGATCTGCAGATTGTGGCCATTAACGATTTGACGGACAGTAAAACCCTCGCCCATCTGCTGAAACATGATTCCCTTCTGGGCAAACTGCCCGCGCCCGTTGAAGCGGGTGACGGTGCGCTGCAGGTGGACGGCCAGCGGATCGTGGTATTTAGCGAACGCGACCCGGCGAATATCCCGTGGCGTGATGCCGGGGTAGACGTGGTGATTGAGGCCACCGGCTTCTTCACCGAGCGGGAGAAAGCGGCGGTGCATATCACCCACGGCGGCGCTAAGCGCGTCATCATTTCCGCCCCCGGGAAGAACGACGACCTGACGATTGTGATGGGCGTCAACCATGACCAGTACGATCCCGCCCGGCACGCGGTGGTGAGCAACGGGAGCTGCACCACGAACGGTCTGGCACCGGCCGCTCAGGTGCTGCATCAGCAGTTCGGAATTGAGCATGGCCTGATGAACACGACGCACGCCTACACCAACAGCCAGGCGCTGCACGATCAGCCGGAGAAAGATCTGCGCGGCGCCCGCGCGGCGGCGCTGTCGATTGTGCCCTACTCCAGCGGCGCGGCGAAAGCGCTGGGGAAAGTGATCCCCTCCCTGGACGGCAAGCTGACCGGGTACTCCCTGCGCGTGCCGGTGCCGGTGGTGTCGATTGTCGATTTAACCGTGACGCTGAGCCGCAACGTGACCGCCGAAGAGGTGAATGACGCGTTCCGCAACGCGGCCGCCAGCGGGCCTCTGAAAGGCATTCTGGGCTATAGCGATGAACCGCTGGTCTCCAGCGATTACCAGGGTGACCCGCGCTCCTCGATTATCGACGGGCTTTCCACGCTGGTGATTGGCGGGAATATGTTGAAGATCCTGGCGTGGTATGACAACGAATGGGGCTTCTCTAACCGCCTGGTGGATCTGGCGGTATTGATGGATAAGAAAGGGCTGTAAACCTGAGGCCGGGTGGCACGAACGCTCACCCGGCTAAAAAATCACTCCGCTTTCACTTTCACACCCATAAACACAATCACCATCGCCGTCACCAGCAGCAAACCGCTGCCCGCGAACACGCCGCTGGCACCGTTAAGATCAAATACCGCCCCACCTCCGGCCGCACCGGCGCTTATCGCCAGCTGAATTGAGGCCACCAGCAGCCCCCCTGCACTTTCGGCTTCATCCGGAACGGTGGTCGCAAGCCAGGTGGACCAGCCCACCGGAACCAGGCCAAATGCAAAGCCCCACAGCGCAACCAGCAGCCCGTCCAGCATGGCCAGATGACCAAAGGCGACCATCATGAGCGCGAGAACGCCCATCGCAAACGGCACCAGCGCCAGCGTCAGGCGCAGATTACGTGCCAGCAGATGCCCGGCCACGGAGGTGCCCACAAAGTTGGCGATGCCAAAGCCCAGCAGGATCAGAGAAATGGTCTCCACGCTCGCCTGCCCCACCGTCTCCAGGAACGGACGCAGGTAGGTAAAGAAAGCGAAATGGCCGCTGAAGATCAGAATGGTCGCCAGCATGCCGCCGATCATCCCTGGACGACGCAGCACGCGGAACAGCGTACTCAGGCTACCGCTGCTCTCCGGCTTCATGGACGGCAGCACCCAGAGCTGCCACAGCAGCGCCAGCATGCTCGGCAGAATGCAGAGAATAAAGACGTTGCGCCAGCCGATCAGGCTGCCCAGATAGCTGCCCAGCGGGGCCGCGACCACCGTGGCAATTGATACGCTGGAAAAGATTACCGCCAGCGCTTTCGGCACTTTATCCGCCGGAACCAGACGCATCGTTGTCGCCGTCGACATGGCCCAGAATCCCCCGATGGCTATCCCCAGCAGCAGACGCCCCATGAGCAGGACGTGCAGGTTGGGCGCAAAGGCCACCAGCAGGCTGGAGATAATTTGCAGCACCGAGAAAAACATCAGTACCCAGCGGCGGTCGATACTCTTGGTTGCCGGGGTGATCAACAACCCGGTGACCAGCGCCACCAGCGCGGTGGCGGTGACAGCCTGTCCGGCCATCCCCTCGGTCACGCCCAGGCTCGCGGCCATGGGTGTTAACAGGCTGGCGGGCAGAAATTCTGCCGTAATCAAACCAAATACCCCCAGCCCCAGTGAATAGACGGCCCGCCAGGCGGGTTTTGCAGGCGCTACCGCCTCGCTCGCCGCGACACATGAACTCATCTGTTGATCTCCCGTTATAAAAATGTGACTACTGTCGCAAAAGAATAGAAGGTTCACCCTGGACGATCTATGACATATAATCTCCACTTATTGATTATTCGTCCGGAGTTGCGCCATGACCGTACAGTCACCCGATTTGATCAGCGAACTTTTACGGGGCATGCGCCTGTCAGGCGTGAAATACCGGCGGATTGAAGCCAGTGCGCCCTTTGGCGTCGCGTTTCATCAGGCTCCCGGCCGGGCACAGTTCCATTTTGTGAGCCACGGTAGCGCCCTGCTGCGCATGGAGAGCGGCGCAACGTTCGAACTGAGCGGTGGCGACGCCCTCTTTATTCCCGGCGGGAATTCCCACGCTTTGCTCTCTGACGAGCAGGCCACCCTTACCCCGGTCAACGCCTTCCCGAGCGAGCCTATCTGCAGCTCGGTCTGCGCCATTACCTGCGAGCCCTGCCCGGAGAGCGAGAACACCCTCATTTTTAGCGGGTGCATGGATTTTGAGCTGGGCGGGATGCAGCCGCTGATCAAGGCGATGCCGGAAGTGATGATGGTTAGCCGGCTGATATCCACCTGGCCGGAAATTCATCCGCTGCTGGCGGCGATGGAGCGGGAATCCGCGGCGCGTCAGGCCGGGTATGCCGGGATCCTTGCGCGGCTGGCCGACGTGGTGGCAGCATTAATTGTGCGGGGCTGGGTTGAAGGCGGCTGTGGCAAAGCCACCGGCTGGGTGCAGGTGCTGCGCGACCCGCGCCTGAGCCGGGCCATTTAAGCCATGCACCAGCAGCCAGGCCTGAACTGGAGCGTGGCGGATCTGGCAAAAGAAGCCGGGACTTCCCGATCCGTTTTCGCGGAACGGTTTCTCGCGGCGACGGGAACCACCCCGGCAAAATATCTCAGCGAGCTGAGAATGCGGCTGGCCATTCAGTATATTCGTCATGAAAACCAGCCCATTGAAACCGTCGCGCTGCGGCTGGGATATGGCTCTCTGGCGGCATTTAGCCGGGCGTTTAAGCGCATCATTGGCCATGCGCCGGGTACGCTGCGGGAAGCCAGCCAGACCGCGGAAGAGGTCTGAAAGCGCGGCAATATTTAACGCGAAGCGGGCAATATTCGTCTAAGGTTTTCAGGTGATTGACAACAGCGGTCACGCTGTTTAGTGAAGACAGGAGACGAACTGATGATAAGACCTCGTACACTACGCCCCGCGTTTTTGCCCCTTGCGTTAGGCGGCGCGCTGCTCGGCGTAACGACACTGGGCTATGCCGACGATAACCCCGCAACCCAGACAACCTCACCCGATATTTTACTTGGCCCTCTGTTTAACGACGTGCAGAGCGCCAAACTGTTTCCCGATCAGAAAACCTTTGCGGATGCCGTCCCCAAAAGCGACCCGCTGATGATTCTGGCGGACTACCGGATGCAGCATACGCAGTCCAGCTTTGACTTACGCCACTTTGTCGAGATGAACTTTACGCTCCCTGCGGAAGGGGAAAAATACGTTCCGCCTGCTGGACAAAGTTTACGTGAGCACATCGACGATCTCTGGCCCGTACTGACGCGCACTACCGATAAAGCCAGCAACAAATGGGATTCCCTTCTGCCGTTACCGAAGCCCTACGTTGTGCCCGGCGGACGTTTCCGCGAGGTCTACTACTGGGACAGCTATTTCACCATGCTGGGACTGGCAGAGAGCGATCATTGGGACAAAATCAGCGACATGGTGGATAACTTTGCGTATGAGATCGACACCTTCGGCCACATTCCCAACGGCAACCGCAGCTATTACCTGAGCCGCTCCCAGCCGCCGTTTTTCTCGCTGATGGTTGAACTGCTGGCGACCCATGACAGCGACGCGCTGAAGAAATATCGTCCGCAGATGGAGAAAGAGTATGCCTACTGGATGGACGGCGTCGATGCCCTGCAGCCGGGCCAGGCCAACAAACGCGTGGTGAAACTGGATGACGGCGCGATCCTCAACCGCTACTGGGACGACCGCGATACGCCGCGCCCGGAGTCCTGGCTTGACGATGTGAATACCGCGAAAAGTAACCCTAACCGACCGGCAACCGAGATCTACCGTGATTTGCGTTCCGCCGCGGCTTCGGGCTGGGACTTTAGCTCCCGCTGGATGGACGATCCGCAAAAACTCGGCACCATCCGGACCACCAGCATTGTGCCCGTGGACCTGAACGCCCTGATGTTCAAGATGGAAAAACTGCTGGCCCGGGCAAGCCAGGAGAGCGGCGATGCCGCCAGCGCAAGCAAGTATGAGACGCTGGCCACCGCGCGCCAGAAAGCCATCGAGAGCCACCTGTGGAATGATAAAGAGGGCTGGTACGCCGATTACGACCTGAAGAGCAAGAAGGTACGCAATCAGCTCACGGCGGCGGCCCTGTTCCCGCTTTACGTCAAGGCGGCGGCGCAGGATCGTGCCGAAAAAGTCGCCGCGGCAACGTCCTCTCGTCTGTTGAAGCCGGGCGGGATAGCGACCACCACCGTCAACAGCGGCCAGCAGTGGGATGCGCCAAACGGCTGGGCTCCGCTGCAATGGGTGGCCGCGGAAGGGTTGCAGAATTACGGGCAAGAGAAGGTCTCGATGGATGTGACCTGGCGCTTCCTGAAAAACGTTCAGCATACCTATGACCGGGAAAAGAAACTGGTCGAGAAGTATGACGTGTCGACCACCGGTACGGGCGGCGGCGGCGGTGAGTATCCGCTGCAGGACGGCTTCGGCTGGAGCAACGGCGTGACCCTGAAGATGCTGGACCGGGTCTGCCCGAAAGAGAAACCGTGCGACAGCGTGCCGGAGAATCGGCCTGCGGCGAATGATGAGGTGGCGCCGGTGAAAGCATCGGCGCAGTAAGTGAGTATTGCCGGGTGGCGGCTACGCCTTGCCCGGCCTACTTTTTGCCCTCACAGGGCCTTGCTCAGAAACTGTAACTTGCCCCAAGCTGATACGTTCTGTCCCGCCCAATCCAGCAGTTGGTCGCGTCGTAGCAGGTCAGCGTCTCTTTGTTGGTGATGTTCTGCGCGCTGGCCTTAAGCGTCAGCCCGGCCAGCGAAGGCAGAATTTCACCCATCCGGTAGGATGCCGACAAATCGTACTGCGTGCTGCCCCCCAGTTTACCCGCATTGTTAGCCGGTGAGATTTCCATTGGCCCGGTGTAGCGTGCGCCCGCGCCCAGCATCAGCCCTTTCAGCGGTGTGTTTTCAAAGGTGTAATCCCCCCAAAGGTTGAAGGCATTCTCCGGCACCTGCGTTGGACGTTTACCTTTGTACTTGTCATCTTCCGTATTGATGGCGTGGGTGTAGGCGTAGTTGGCAATCAGCGTCAGGTTATCCGTCGGGCGGCTGATGGCAGACAGTTCCGCCCCTTTGGATTCCACTTCCCCGGTCTGACGATAGTTCAGGAAGCCCGGATCGGAGGTGACGACATTTTTCTGGCGGATGTTAAACACCGAGGCGGTAAAGGTGGTGGCGTAATCCGCCAGCAGATATTTTACCCCACCTTCCACCTGCTTGCTGGTGGTCGGTTTGACGTCTTTCGCCGCGAGCGTGCCCTGCGGCGACACCGGCGCAAAACCTTCGGAATAGCTGATAAACGGCGAAATCCCGTTATCAAAGGCGTAAAGCGCGCCCAGACGTTTGGTGACGCGATCCTGCGATACCCAGGCCTTATCACCGTTTTGCAGATAATTAGTAGTGACGGAGCGATAATCATCGTAACGCAGGCTGGCCAGCAGATTTAACCCGCCAAACTCCACCTGATCCTGCAGGTAATAGCCGTTCTGCTGATAGCTCAGACGGTTTTTCTGAGCGGTATACAGCCCTAATGCGCTTTCGCTGATTTGCGAATAGTCAGGATTGCGCATATCCATGCCCGGCGTGGTCGATGCGTAACGGTAGTGGAAATGGGAGTTCAGCTTCTGATAGTCAAACCCGGCCAGCAGATGGTGTTGCCAGTCACCGAGCGCCACGGTTTTGGTGACCTGGTTATCGATGTTGAAGCTCTGTAGATCTTCATCGGTGGTGTAGGCAAAACGGTTGAGCTGATAAACCTCGCTTCCCGTGCCCGTTGCATAGACGCTGCGCTGATGCGTGTCGACGTCGAAATAGCGCGCCTTCTGGTTAAAGCCCCAGCCGCTGTCAAACTCATGCTCAAAGCTGTAGCCCAGCATCCACTGACGCTGCTTAAACCCGCTCCACTTATCACCGGCGTAATCGCGCTTGCCCGCGTATGTCGAGCGCAGGTAGGCGATCGGAAGCGGGTTAGACGGCGTCAGGCTCGGGGAGTTCTGCGCCAGCGCATCCAGGGTGAGGCGGGTTTTGCTGTCGGGTTGCCAGGTGACGGACGGGGCAACCAGGTAGTTTTCATACCGGGTGGTGTGCGGCTGATCGTCATTTTCCGTCGCTTTACCCAGCAGGCGGTAGTTCCAGTCGCTGTTGGCAATCTGCCCGGTTGAGTCGAGATAGCCCTCTTTCAGGTTGCGGTTGCCGGTGTCAAAACCGAATTCGGTTCGCGCTTCCCGCTCGGGCTTTTTACTCTGGATATTCACCAGCCCGCCCGGCGAGCCGCCGCCGTAGAGAACCGATGAGGGGCCTTTCAGGATATCAACGCTGTCAATCAACAGCGGATCGATGCGCGCTTTGGTATTGCCGGTGACGTTATAGGGTAACTGCAGCCCGTTGTAGAACTCCTGGTCGACGGTAAAGCCACGAATTTTATATTCGCTCATGTAGGAGGTATTTCCCCGCACTTCGGTTGAAACGCCCGGCGCATAGCGGAGGATTTCATTCACGGAATTCGCATGGCGCTTGTCAATTTCCGGCGCAGAGAGGGTCGTGATGACCTGCGGCGTTTTACTTTCAGCTACGGCCGATTTCGTGGCGCTGTTCGTCCAGGCCGGCAGCGCGCTGCCCTGCTCTGCGCCCGTGACGACGATAGTGGATTCTTCGGCGAATGCCGGAGCGTGCAGTGCGAGCGTGATGGCGCCTGCCAGGGCGCAAAGCGTAAAACGAGAGGGAGTCATAATGTCGTCTTGTTGTCAGATGCAATACGGAACGACAATTATTATCATTTACATTAACAAATCAATACTCAGGTAAAAAAACGGCCCTCCGCAGAGAGCCGTTTACGTTATCTTATGCTCGTCGCAGTAACCTGAATATGCCCAGCACCACAATGGCGCCCACGACAGCGACCAGAAAACTGTGCAGGTCAAAACCACTTATGTTGCCTCCGAAGCCAAACATCGTCGCCAGCCAGCCGCCCACAACCGCACCAACGACCCCGAGTACGCAGGTCAAAATAAAGCCGCCGCCATCGTTTCCCGGCATGATCAATTTCGCGATAGCGCCAGCAATAAGACCAAAGATAATCCAGGCGATGATACCCATAGCGATGCCCTCTTGCAGGTTTAACGCATGTGCAGAAAACCATCTGCACAGCTAACTTAAGTATAGGTCATCGCCGGAAAATCATTTTCTTGTCACCGACTTATCTTTGCCTAAACAGGCAAAAAAAACTCACCGGTTTGTATTAAGTTTCATTGCAGATTGCCGATAACGCTAAGACAGTCTGTCATCTATCAAGGAGCCATCCGGCGTGAGTCATTACAGTGAGCAGTTCCTCAAGCAAAATCCGCTGGCTGTATTAGGGGTATTACGCGACCTGCAAAAAGGTGAAGTGCCGCTGCGCATCAGCTGGTCGAATAATCAGTTCATCAGTAAGATCCTTGACGCCTCGCAGGAGCGGCTGGTGATTGATTTAGGCAGCCAGGAGTATGAAAACCGCGCGGCGCTGAAGGCGGAGAATATCGCCGTGATGGCCGAAACGCAGGGCGCCAAAGTGGAGTTTGTCCTGTCGCGACTGGAACTGAGCGAATACCAGGGGCTGCCGGCCTTTGTGACCCCGCTTCCCACTAATCTTTGGTTTGTCCAGCGTCGTGAATATTTCCGCATCAGCGCCCCGCTTCACCCTGCCTACTTCTGCAAGGCCAAAATGCCGGACAAAAAAGAGATTCGCTTCCGTCTCTTCGATCTGTCGCTGGGCGGTATGGGCGCGCTGATGGATACGCCGAAGCCTGACGGACTGGTAGAGGGCATGCGGTTCACGCAAATCGAGCTGGATATGGGGGGCTGGGGGCGCTTTTATTTCGATGCACAGCTGATTGCCATCAGCGAACGCACCGTCGTGGACAGCAAAAATGAAACGATCACCACGCCGCGTCTGAGCTTCCGTTTCCTCAACGTCGGACCTGGCGCTGAGCGCGAACTGCAGCGCATTATCTACTCCCTGGAGCGGGAGGCGCGCGAACGCGCAAATAAAGTTCTGTAAAAAACATCGGGCAGCGTGACCGCCGCCCGTCTGCGGCATTACATGGCATCCATCGCTTTCTGCACTTTCCAGATATAACGAGGCGCCTGTGGTGCCGGGTGATTTTTCACCACATGCTCAAAGAATTCGTCTTTGTCCATGCCGTTAATCTCTTCTATCGCCTCTTTGCGGTCAGAGGAGAAGGTTCTCAGCAACGCGCCGGCGCCGTTAACGTAAGACACCACCAGCGCGTACTGCATGACCTCCGGATCCTGAATCCCCTTCAGCACGCCATGCTCCATGATGCTCAGATAGGCCGTGCCCATTGAAATGTTGCGCTCCGGGTTCTTCAGCTCGCTGGTCGACGGCTGGCCGCTCCAGCCCATGTAGCGGTATACCTCTCTCCCCGCCGTTGACGCTTTAAGCTGCATCAGCCCCACCGCGTTCGACTTGCTGACAAGCGTGGGGTTACCGCCGGACTCCACCGCAATGATCGCCGTGATGAGACGCGGACTGACGCCCCAGGCTTTCCCGGCTTGTTCACTGATCGGCATCCACTGCATCGCCCGCTTCACCGGCACTTCCGGGTTCCAGGGCGGGTTTTGATAATCATGTTTTGAACTACAGCCAGCGAGCAACACAATCAAAAAAGCAAACCATCTCAATTTCACGTCATCTATCCTTATAGCCGGTCATCGCGGTGCGCCGCCCCTTGAAGCAGGCGGCGTATACGCGGCATGATATAGACAATTAGTTTCTCATTCAGCAAGGAATTGCCATGTCTCAGATTCATCTCATCGCGCCGTCGGGCTACTGCATTAACCAGGACGCGGCGCAGCGGGGCGTTCAGCGTTTGCTGGAATCGGGCCACCAGGTAGAAAATCAGACGATTATCCCCCGCCGCCAGCAGCGTTTTGCCGGTACCGAAGCGCAGCGGCTGAATGATATCAACAGCCTGGTGAACCTGAAGGGTGAAAACCGGATAGTGCTGGCGGTGCGCGGCGGATATGGCGCGAGCCGGCTGCTGGAGAGCATTGACTGGCAGGGCCTGGCGGAGCGTCAGCAGCAGGATCCGCTGCTGATATGCGGCCACAGCGATTTCACCGTCATCCAGCTTGGGCTGCTGGCGCTGCATAACGTTATCACCTTCAGCGGCCCGATGCTGGCTGGTAACTTCGGCGCGCCGGAGCTGGAAGCGTTCACCGAGGAACATTTCTGGCGCGCGCTGCGTAATCCCACCTACAGCGTGGAGTGGCAGGGGAATGGACCGCACTGGGAATGCGAAGGTCAGCTTTGGGGCGGCAACCTGGCGATGCTGGTTTCGCTCATCGGTACGCCGTGGATGCCGCAAATCGAGGACGGCATTCTGGTGCTGGAAGATATCAACGAACATCCGTTCCGCGTCGAGCGCATGCTGTTGCAGCTCTATCATGCCGGTATTCTTGAGCGCCAGTCCGCGATTGTGCTGGGCAGCTTCAGCGGCGCTGCCCCGAATGACTATGACGCGGGTTACTCCCTGGAAACCATGGTCGAGTTCATTCGCTCGCGGCTGGATATTCCGGTGATCGCCGGTCTGGACTTCGGTCATGAGCAGCGCACCGTGACCCTGGCGCTGGGGGCGCACGCCTCCCTGATCCACAATGATTCCGGCTCCCGGCTGACCATCAGCGGCCATCCTGTCATAAAGGCATAAAAAAGCCGTTATACCCCCTTAATAAAACGCTGTTGCCGTCGTTAATATGTTAGGGTTTTAGTAACAGCGTTAACATTGAGGTGGGAGTAAGAGAACATTGGATGCCGCAGCGATAATCAGCCTTTTCATTCTGGGTTCGGTCCTTGTAACCAGCAGTATTTTATTAAGTTCATTTTCATCGCGTCTCGGCATACCTATTCTTGTTATTTTCCTCGCCATCGGCATGCTGGCCGGCATTGATGGCATTGGCGGTATCCCTTTCGATAACTACCCTTTCGCCTACATGGTGAGTAACCTGGCGCTGGCGGTGATCCTGCTGGACGGCGGGATGCGCACCCAGGCGAGCTCCTTCCGCGTGGCCTTAGGGCCTGCGCTGTCGCTCGCCACGGTCGGCGTGTTGATTACCTCCGGTCTGACCGGGATGATGGCCGCGTGGCTTTTCCATCTGAATATCATGGAAGGTTTGCTGATAGGCGCCATCGTGGGCTCAACCGATGCGGCTGCGGTGTTTTCCCTGCTCGGCGGTAAAGGGCTTAACGAACGCGTTGGCTCCACGCTTGAGATTGAATCCGGCAGCAACGATCCGATGGCGGTGTTTCTCACCATCACGCTGATTGAGATGATCCAGCAGCACGAGACGGGCCTCAGCTGGATGTTTGCGTGGCATATCCTGCAGCAGTTCGGGCTGGGGATTGTTATTGGCCTGGCGGGGGGATACCTCTTACAGCAGATGATCAACCGCATCTCGCTGCCCGCGGGGCTTTACCCGCTGCTGGCCTTGAGCGGCGGCATTCTTATTTTTGCCGTTACCACGGCGCTGGACGGCAGCGGCATTCTCGCCGTCTACCTCTGCGGGTTCCTGATGGGCAACCGCCCTATTCGCAACCGCCATGCCATTTTGCAGAACTTCGACGGCCTGGCATGGCTGGCGCAGATCGGCATGTTCCTGGTGCTCGGTCTTCTGGTTACCCCATCGGACCTGCTGCCCATCGCCGTTCCGGCGCTGCTGTTGTCTGCGTGGATGATCTTCTTCGCCCGTCCGCTGTCGGTATTTGCTGGCCTGCTGCCGTTTCGCGGCTTCAACCTGCGCGAGCGCGTCTTTATCAGCTGGGTGGGTCTGCGCGGCGCGGTTCCGATTATTCTTGCGGTCTTTCCGATGATGGCCGGTCTGGATAACGCCCGGCTGTTCTTTAACGTGGCCTTCTTCGTGGTGCTGATTTCGCTGCTGTTCCAGGGAACGTCCCTCGGGTGGGCGGCGAAAAAAGCCAAAGTCGTGGTACCTCCCGTGGGCTGGCCGGTGTCGCGGGTGGGGCTCGACATTCATCCGGAAAACCCGTGGGAGCAGTTCGTCTATCAGCTGAGCGCCGACAAATGGTGCGTGGGCGCTTCGCTGCGCGATTTGCACATGCCGGCCGAAACGCGCATTGCCGCCCTGTTCCGCGACAATGTCCTGTTGCACCCTACCGGCAGCACCCGCCTGCGCGAAGGGGATATTCTCTGCGTGATTGGCCGCGAGCGTGACCTGCCCGCGCTGGGCAAGCTGTTCAGCCAGTCCCCGCCGGTGGCGCTGGACCAGCGTTTCTTCGGCGATTTTATTCTGGAAGCCAGCGCCAGGTTTGCCGATGTGGCACTGATTTACGGCCTGGATGAAGGTGCTGAAGACGGAGATAGCCAGCAAACGCTGGGCGAAATCATCCAGCAGCGGCTTGGCGCTGCCCCGGTCGTGGGCGATCAGGTAGAGTTTGCCGGGATGATCTGGACGGTAGCAGAGAAAGAAGATAACGCGGTAAGGAAAGTCGGTTTGAGGCCGATGGAAGAGGAAGCGGAGTAGCGGTTTTTTTGCCGGGTGGCGGCTTCGCCTTACCCGGCCTACAAAACCCTCGAACGTAGGCCGGGTAAGCGTTAGCCCCACCCGGCGAACATACGTTACACCGTCACAACCGGCACCCTCGGTGCCAGGGCACACATCAGTTCATACCCTACCGTGCCCGCCGCGGCCGCCACGTCATCAATTTTGATTTCGTTACCCCACAGCTCGACCGGGGAACCGATACCCGCCTGCGGGCAGGGCGTCAGGTCAACGGCCAGCATATCCATTGATACGGTGCCTACCGTTCCCGTGCGGACTCCATCTACCCACACAGGCGTACCGGTCGGCGCAATGCGCGGGTAGCCGTCGGCATAGCCGCCCGCCACGATACCAATCCGCTGCTCGCCCTTTGCCCGATAGCGGCTACCGTAGCCCACCGTGTCGCCAGCTTTCAGGGTCTGCACACCAATGATTTCGCTGCGCAGGGTCATAACCGGCTTCAGGCCGCTGTTGGCGATATCCTGCCACTGGCCCGAGGGCGACGCGCCGTACAGAACGATCCCCGGACGCACCCAGTTGTAATGCGCCTCGGGATGCCACAGCGTGGCCGCCGAGTTGGACAGCGAGCGCGGGCAGTCCAGCCCTTCTGCAGCCTGCTCAATGCGGACCATGGCATCGGCGATACCGTCCGGTTTTTCCGCGTCGGCAAAGTGCGCCATCAGCGTCATTTCACCCACGTTCTTCAGGGCGCGCAGCTGCTGCCAGACCGTATGCACCCGCTCAGGCTGGAAGCCCAGGCGGTTCATACCGCTGTTGACCTTGAGATAGATATCCAGCGGCGCGTGGAGCTTCGCATCCTGAATCGCTTTGATCTGCCAGTTGCTGTGAACGCTGGTGGTCAGCCGGTACTTATCCAGCAGCGGCAGATCGTCGGCGTGGAAGAAGCCCTCCAGCAGCAGTATGGGCCCTTTCCAGCCGCGCTCGCGCAGCAGAATGGCCTCTTCAAGATTGAGTAACGCAAAGCCATCGGTGGCGCTCAGCGCGCTCCAGATACGGTCAATGCCGTGGCCGTAGGCATTCGCTTTCACCACCGACCACACGCGTGCGCCAGGTGCTGCCCGACGAACAATCTGCAGGTTATCCTTCAGGGCCTGCAGGTTCAGCTGAGCGAGAACAGGACGGGACATGACAACTCCTTAGTTATGTGCGCCGTGCAGGTGCTGTGGACGCGACGGCGTAAACCCCGATTGATAGCGCGCGACACTGAGATCGTCAAACGGAATGGCCGACGTGCGTCCGGAAATCAGGTCGCTCAGCAGCTGCCCGGAGCCGCAGGCCATCGTCCAGCCAAGCGTACCGTGTCCGGTATTGGTCCACAGGTTTTTGAACGGCGTGCGCCCCACAATCGGCGTGCCGTCCGGCGTCATCGGACGCAGGCCGGTCCAGAAGGTCGCCTGCTCGACAAAGCCACCGCGCGGGAAGAGGTCCCCCACCACCATCTCCAGCGTTTCACGACGCGGTTTCAGCAGTTCGGTGTTGAAGCCGACGATCTCCGCCATGCCGCCTACGCGGATGCGGTTATCGAAGCGGGTAATGGCGATTTTATAGGTTTCATCCAGAATGGTAGAAACCGGTGCGCCGCTCTCCTCTTTTACCGGAATGGTCAGCGAGTAGCCTTTTAGCGGGTAGACCGGAATATCGAGGATGCCCTTCAGCATCGCGGTGGAGTACGAACCAAACGCCATGACGTAGGCATCCGCTTTGATCACCTCTTCGCCACACTTCACGCCGTAAATTTTTTCCCCTTCCGACAGCAGCTTGTCGACAGAGGTGTTGTACCGGAATTTCACCCCTGCCTGCTCGCACATCTGCGCCAGACGCTGCGTAAAGAGCTGGCAGTCGCCGGTTTCGTCATTCGGCAGGCGCAGGCCGCCCGTCAGCTTATGCGCCACTTCCGCCAGCGCAGGTTCAACCTGACCAAGCTGGCTGGCTTCCAGCAGCTGATACGGTACGCCAGCATCTTCCAGCACGGCGATATCGCGGGTGGCGTTTTCATACTGTTGTTCGGTGCGGAACAGCTGGAGCGTTCCGCCCTGACGGCCTTCGTACTCAATCCCGGTTGAGGCGCGCAACGCTTTCAGACAGTCGCGGCTGTATTCCGCCAGGCGCACCATGCGCCCTTTGTTCTCCATGTAGTGGCGTGTGTCGCAGTTGCGCAGCATCTGCCACATCCATTTCAGCTGGAACTGCGTGCCGTCAAGGCTGATGGCCAGCGGCGCGTGGCGCTGGAACATCCATTTAATCGCTTTCAGCGGAACGCCCGGTGCTGCCCACGGTGCCGCATAGCCCGGAGAGATTTGCCCGGCGTTCGCCGCGCTGGTTTCCAGCGCGGGGCCTGACTCACGATCGATAACGGTGACGTCATGTCCCGCCTGACTTAAATACCAGGCGCTGGTTACCCCAACGACACCACTTCCCAGTATGACAACACGCATAGCCACTCCATTATGTGCAAAAGAACAATCTTCTAATTACAGATTGATAACCTAGTTGAAAATATTATTCAACATACGACTTTTTTATGGTGACTTACCTCACACATCCCCCAGCATCAGGGGATAGTGCTAATTTGGGATCTCCTGCTGCGCGTTATTTTTAACCAGCATAAAATGCTGAGAGACACCGTTTTTTTGCCGTATCAAAAACGCGAAATCGCAAAGAAAAAATTTCTGCCCCAGCACGCTTTTTAACACGTTGATCTATGCTTGAAAGGAGGCTCTCCAGACAGAGAGAGCACCCACAACGAGGGCGCGCTAATGGCTACTATTGATTCCCTGAACAAGGACAACACACGTCTGAGCGATGGACCCGACTGGACCTTCGAGCTGCTGGATGTTTACCTCGCCGAAATCGACCGGGTTGCAAAACTGTATCGCCTGGATACCT
This sequence comes from Enterobacter sp. CFEC122, assembly GCF_052983755.1. Classification (NCBI taxonomy): domain Bacteria; kingdom Pseudomonadati; phylum Pseudomonadota; class Gammaproteobacteria; order Enterobacterales; family Enterobacteriaceae; genus Enterobacter; species Enterobacter sp. CFEC122. Next base: position 144,535 of record NZ_JBRIQR010000009.1, read on the forward strand.
ATCCCCATCAGATTGAAGTCATTACGTCCGAACAGATGATGGACGCCTACTCCAGCGTCGGGATGCCGATTAACTATCCGCACTGGTCGTTTGGTAAGAAATTTATCGAAACGGAGCGGCTGTATAAGCACGGGCAGCAGGGTCTGGCGTATGAGATCGTCATCAACTCCAATCCGTGTATCGCCTATTTAATGGAAGAGAACACCATTACCATGCAGGCGCTGGTGATGGCGCACGCCTGCTACGGGCACAACTCCTTTTTCAAGAATAACTACCTGTTCCGCAGCTGGACGGATGCCAGCTCCATCGTCGATTACCTGATCTTCGCCCGTAAATACATTACCGACTGCGAAGAGCGCTACGGCGTGGACGAAGTGGAAAAACTGCTCGACTCCTGCCACGCGCTGATGAACTACGGCGTAGACCGCTATAAACGTCCGCAGAAAATCTCCCTGCAGGAGGAGAAAGCACGGCAGAAAAGCCGCGAAGAGTATCTCCAGAGCCAGGTGAACATGCTGTGGCGCACCCTGCCGAAGCGTGAGGAGGAAAAAACGATCGCCGAAGCGCGTCGCTATCCGTCCGAGCCGCAGGAAAACCTGCTCTATTTTATGGAGAAGAACGCCCCGCTGCTGGAGCCATGGCAGCGTGAGATCCTGCGCATCGTGCGCAAGGTCAGCCAGTATTTCTATCCGCAAAAGCAGACGCAGGTGATGAACGAAGGCTGGGCGACATTCTGGCACTACACCATTCTCAACCACCTGTATGACGAGGGGAAAGTTACCGAGCGGTTCATGATGGAGTTCCTCCACAGCCATACCAACGTGGTGTTCCAGCCGCCCTATAACAGCCCGTGGTACAGTGGGATTAACCCGTATGCGCTTGGCTTCGCCATGTTCCAGGACATTAAGCGTATCTGTCAGTCGCCGACGGAAGAAGACAAGTACTGGTTCCCGGATATCGCAGGATCTGACTGGCTGGAAACGCTGCACTTTGCGATGCGCGACTTTAAGGATGAGAGCTTCATCAGCCAGTTTATGTCGCCGAAGATCATGCGTGACTTCCGCTTCTTCACTGTGCTGGACGATGACCGCAACAACTATCTGGAGATCTCCGCAATCCACAACGAGGAGGGTTACCGTGAGATCCGCTCTCGCCTCTCTTCCCAGTACAACCTGAGCAATCTTGAACCCAACATTCAGGTGTGGAACGTGGATTTGCGCGGTGACCGCTCCCTGACGCTGCGCTATATCCCGCACAATCGCGCGCCGCTGGATAAAGGGCGTAAAGAGGTGCTGAAGCACGTGCATCGCCTTTGGGGCTTTGATGTTCAGCTGGAGCAGCAGAATGAAGACGGGAGCGTCGAGCTGCTGGAACGCTGCCCGGCGCGGTTGAATACGCTGTAGTACAGCCTTTTTTGCCCGGTGGCGCTACGCTTACCGGGCCTACAAGACCCGTAGGTCGGGTAAGGCGCAGCCGCCACCCGACGAAAAAAAACCTCTCACACGAGAGGTTTTTTATTTCAGCGGCTCTGAATCGCCAAATCACCCGGCAGCGTTTTCTGCATACGGTGCCAGATTTCACCGGAATCGTGACCGTAGCGGCGCACTGTCTCATACACCTGATCGTGCAGACCTTCGGAGCACAGCTTGCTCAGCTTATGGTAAAAGCCCAGCGCCAGGCTGCGGGCTTCGGGATTGGCAAAATAGTGACGGCCAATACGGGTGTAGAGTCCCTTCATACCGTTGAGGATCAGACCGTACACCGGGTTGCCGGAGGCAAACGCCAGCCCACGGAAGACGTTGTAATCGAGGGTGACGAACGCGTCGGCGTGATCTTCCACCTCGTTGGCACTGGCCAGCACCGCAAGCGCATCTTCCGGATGCTGGCGGAAAGCCGTACGAATAAAGATCGTCGCGATGTTGGTGCGAACGGAGAGCAGATTATCAATGAGCTGCGGCACGCTTTCATGATCGAGACGCGCCAGCGTTTCAAGAATGTTCAGCCCGGAGGTTTCCCAGAAGTTGTTCACTTTTGTTGGCTTGCCGTGCTGGATCGTCAACCAGCCATCGCGCGCCAGTCGCTGAAGCACTTCACGCAGCGTGGTGCGAGTGACGCCAATCAGTTCAGAGAGTTCGCGTTCAGCCGGAAGAATGGACCCCGCAGGGAAACGATTATTCCAGATGCTTTCAATGATGTACTCTTCCGCGAAACCCGCCGGGCTCTGCGCCTTAATGACCATAGTGAGATTTCCATTACACAGCTTTAGCAAATTGGACTCATCATACCAGAGGCGTGCAGTGGCAGGTAGCGCGGCAAAGAGAGAAAAGAGGGATCGCCGTTTCATTTTTATGAAATTTACAATGCGGTCTTATCCGCGTCTGGACCGTGAATTTTGCGTATACTGATGTTTTGTCTTACTTGACGGGGAAGGACGTCTGTCGTGGAAATTTCTTTTGGGCGCGCTCTGTGGCGCAATTTTTTAGGCCAGTCTCCTGACTGGTACAAACTGATACTGCTGGTGTTCCTGGTCGTTAACCCTCTCCTCTTTTACGTGAACCCGTTCGTTGCCGGGTGGCTGCTGGTCGCGGAGTTTATCTTCACCCTGGCGATGGCGCTGAAATGCTATCCCCTGTTGCCGGGCGGATTGCTGGCGTTTGAAGCGGTAGTGATTGGCATGACCTCTGCCGAGCATGTCAAAGCAGAGCTGGCATCCAATCTTGAAGTGCTTCTGCTGCTGATGTTTATGGTGGCGGGCATCTACTTTATGAAACAGCTGCTGCTGTTTATCTTTACGCGCCTGCTGCTCAGCATTCCGTCGAAAATGGTTCTCTCGCTGGCGTTTTGCCTTGCGGCGGCCTTCCTGTCAGCCTTCCTGGACGCGCTGACGGTCGTCGCGGTGGTGATAAGCGTCGCGGTGGGGTTTTACGGTATTTATCACCGCGTGGCCTCCTCTCGTCCGAGTGAGGATCTGCAGGATGACAGCCATGTCGATGCGCATAACCGTGAGGTACTTGAGCAGTTTCGCGCCTTCCTGCGCAGCCTGATGATGCATGCCGGCGTCGGTACCGCACTGGGGGGCGTGATGACGATGGTGGGCGAGCCGCAAAACCTGATCATTGCGAAAGCGGCGGGCTGGCACTTCGGTGATTTCTTCCTGAGAATGGCCCCGGTGAGCGTGCCGGTGCTGATCTGCGGTCTGGCGACCTGTTTGCTGGTGGAGAAGTTTCGCCTCTTTGGTTACGGGGCACAACTCCCGGAGCCGGTACGTCAGGAGCTGCATAAATTCGATCTGCAGAGCCGACGCCAGCGGACGCGCCAGGAGACGCTGCGCCTGATTGCACAGGGGATCATCGGCGTCTGGCTTATCGCCGCGCTGGCGTTCCATCTTGCTGAAGTGGGGCTGATTGGTCTGTCCGTGATTATTCTCGCCACTACCTTTACCGGCGTGACGGATGAGCATGCCATCGGCAAAGCCTTCACCGAAGCGCTGCCGTTTACCGCCCTGCTGGCGGTGTTCTTTGCGGTCGTGGCGGTGATAATCGACCAGCACCTGTTCGCGCCGATTATTGCCTTTGTCTTACGGGCATCGCCGGATGCTCAGCTGTCGCTGTTTTACCTGTTTAACGGCCTGCTCTCGTCAATCTCAGATAACGTCTTTGTCGGGACGGTTTACATTAACGAGGCTAAGACCGCGATGGAGCAAGGCGTGATCAGCGCCGGACAGTTTGAACTGCTGGCCGTGGCGATCAACACCGGTACCAACCTGCCGTCGGTGGCGACACCCAATGGCCAGGCCGCCTTCCTGTTCCTGCTGACCTCCGCCCTTGCGCCACTCATACGTCTTTCTTATGGAAGAATGGTCTGGATGGCCCTGCCCTATACGCTGGTGCTTACGATCGTGGGATTGCTTTGCGTCAAAATTACCCTTATTCCCTGTACGCAATGGTTGATACAAGCGGGTATACTTGCGGCGCAGTAAACACTGCAACTCGGGCAGTTCGCTGCCCGTTTGCCTTTTCGCACGATAAACATCCAATTACGTTTTATTTCGCCAGGTACAGGTGGCGCGAAAAACGAATTCGTTTACACTGCGCTTTCTAAGCATGTTCCAGGGAAATGATTATGTTGAGATTTTTAAACCAGTGCTCCCGCGGTCGCGGAGCGTGGTTGTTAATGGCCCTGACCGCCTTTGCGCTGGAAATGGTCGCGCTGTGGTTCCAGCACGTAATGGGACTCAAACCATGCGTGCTCTGTATTTACGAACGCTGCGCGCTGTTCGGCATTATGGGGGCTGGCCTGGTCGGCGCGATTGCGCCGAAGTCGCCGCTTCGCTATGCCGGGATCGCAATCTGGCTCTACAGCGCCTGGAAAGGCATTGAACTCTCCTGGCAGCACACGATGATGCAGCTGCATCCGTCACCGTTTATGACCTGCGATTTTGCCGCCCGCTTCCCGAGCTGGCTGCCGCTGGACAAATGGCTGCCGCAGGTGTTCGTTGCCTCCGGTGACTGCTCCGTTCGCCAGTGGGAATTCCTGACGCTGGAGATGCCGCAGTGGCTGATGGGCATTTTTGCCGCCTACTTCGTCGTGGCGCTGCTGGTGTTGATCGCTCAGCCGTTCAAACCGAAGAAACGCGATTTGTTCGGACGCTAATTCGCCCGGCGGCGCTTCGCTTGCGCGGGCCTACGGTTTTGTAGGTCGGGTAAGCGCAGCGCCACCCGACACAACAGCGCACAATAAAAAACCCGCTTTGGCGGGTTTTTTAATCTCAACGGGTCGGGTGGTTCATGATGTGATCTTCCCAGTCCCGCACCTCGGACTCTTTCACCGCAATGTGGCGCACGGAGATACGTTCGCCGTGCATCGCCGCTTTTGAACCGGTCAGCAGGGGGTGCCAGTCAGGCAGACCTTTCCCCTCCGCCAGCAGGCGATACGCGCAGGTATGCGGCAACCATTCAAAGGTGGGCAGATTCTCACGGGTTAATTTAATGCAGTCTGGCTCGAACTCGAAGCGGCGCTCGTAGTTGCGGCACTGGCAGGTTTTGATGTTCAGCTGCTTGCAGGCCACGTTGGTGAAGTAGATTTCGTCCGTGTCTTCATCCATCAGCTTGTGCAGGCAGCACTGACCACAGCCGTCGCATAAGGATTCCCATTCCGCGTCGGTCATGTCGTCGAGAGTTTTGCTTTGCCAGAAAGGGATGTCGTTCATCAGGATGTCCACACGTCAAAAGAAAGCGCACCTTATAACGAGTCTGGCACGTCGTTGCAAGTTTTGCCGCCCTTTTCAGGCGGCAAGAGGAGGTTACAGCACGCGGGTTTTCAGCGACAGGCCCTTAAAACCAACTTCAAGTTCATCACCGCTCGCGAGCGGACCAACGCCTTCCGGCGTGCCGGTCAGGATCACATCACCTGGCTTGAGGGTAAAGAAGCGGCTCATGTAGGCGATCAGCGGCACAATCTTATGGATCATGTCTGCCGTGGTGCCCTGCTGGCGGATTTCACCGTTAACCTTCAGGCTGAGCGGCGTATCCTGCGGATCGCCGGTAAATTCGCTCACCGGCACAAACGCCGAAATCGGGCAGGAATTATCAAACCCTTTGGCTTTTTCCCACGGCTGCCCCGCTTTCTTCATTTTACCCTGCACGTCGCGTAGCGTCAGATCCAGCGCCACGCCGTATCCGGCAATCGCTTTCTGCACATGCTCTTCGGAGGCCTGACGCAGCGTTGCGCCGATCAGCACGGCGAGTTCCACTTCGTGGTGCACCGAGCCGAGCCCCTGCGGCAGGGCCAGCGGCTGGCGAATATCGCAAAGCGCCGTTTCAGGCTTAATGAACAGAACCGGCTCTTCTGGCGTCGCACTGCCCATCTCCTGAATATGTTTTGCATAGTTGCTGCCCACGCAAACCACTTTGCTGACGGGATAATCCAGTAATGCACCTTGCCAGTGATGATGTTGATACATGGTCGACCCCTAAACGGTTGATGTGTTGTGCTCAAAAACAGTTGAGGCTATTTTTTCCCGTTCGCCTCAAGATGCTGTTTTAATAAATTCTCGGGTGGCGGCGGAAGCTGTAAATAATAGCCCTGCTCGGCTAATGCCGTTTTCACTTTCTCCAGATCGGCATTCACCAGTTTCTTGCGACCATCAAGCGGCAGCAGCATCGCCATCTGCGGTCGGCCAAAGCTCTTCATTAATTCTTCAGGCACGCGTGAAAAATCGTCTTTCTTTTCGACATAAAGATAGGTCTGGTCACGGGTTGTACTTCTGTAGATCACACAAAACATGTTTTTACTCTGAATTAATGGGTGGTTGCTTGCCTCAATATACTCCTGACTATAACATGCCTGATACTCTTCGGAATATCGCAGCGAGTGGTTGCGGTTAATAGCAAATTGAGTAAGGCCAGGATGTCAAACACGCCCATCGAGCTTAAAGGCAGTAGCTTCACCTTATCAGTGGTACATTTGCATGATGCAAAACCCGAGGTTATTCGTCAGGCGTTAGAAGACAAAATCGCCCAGGCTCCCGCCTTCCTGAAGCACGCCCCTGTTGTTATCAACGTCAGCGGTCTTGAAGCGCCGGTTAACTGGAAACGTCTCCAGCAGGCCGTCTCCTCGACCGGACTGCGTATTGTCGGCATCAGCGGCTGCAAAGATACTGAACTGAAAGCGGAAATTGACCGTGCGGGGCTGCCGCTTCTGAATGAAGGCAAAGAAAAAGCCCCGCGTGCGGCACCCGTTGCCGTCGAAACGCCCCCTCCTGCGGCGCAAAACGTTACAAACATCACAAAAACGCGAATGATTGATGTGCCGGTTCGTTCCGGTCAGCGCATTTATGCACCAAACTGTGATCTGATTGTTACAAGCCACGTCAGTGCTGGCGCTGAGCTGATTGCAGATGGCAATATTCACGTTTACGGTATGATGCGTGGACGTGCGCTCGCAGGTGCAAGTGGCGATCGGGACGCGCAAATATTTTGTACTCACCTGACGGCGGAACTGGTGTCCATCGCAGGTGAATATTGGCTGAGCGACAAGATCCCAGCCGAATTTTATGGCAAAGCGGCTCGCCTGCTTCTGGCAGACGACGCGTTGACCGTTCAACCGTTGAATTGATCCCTTTTTAACAAGGAATTTCTATGGCACGCATTATTGTTGTTACTTCGGGTAAAGGAGGCGTTGGCAAGACCACCTCCAGCGCGGCCATCGCTACTGGTTTGGCCCAGAAGGGAAAGAAAACCGTCGTTATCGACTTCGATATCGGCCTGCGTAACCTCGACCTCATCATGGGATGTGAGCGTCGCGTCGTGTATGACTTTGTGAACGTCATTCAGGGCGATGCCACGCTGAACCAGGCGCTGATTAAAGACAAGCGCACCGAGAACCTCTACATTCTCCCGGCTTCTCAGACGCGTGACAAAGACGCCCTGACCCGTGAAGGGGTAGAAAAGGTGCTCGACGAGCTGAAAAAAATGGAGTTCGACTTCATCGTCTGTGACTCCCCTGCCGGCATCGAAACCGGTGCCCTGATGGCGCTCTACTTCGCTGATGAAGCGATCATCACCACCAACCCTGAAGTTTCATCCGTGCGTGACTCAGACCGCATTCTCGGGATCCTCGCCTCTAAATCCCGTCGTGCGGAAAATGGCGAAGACCCGATTAAAGAACACCTGCTGCTCACCCGCTACAACCCGGGCCGCGTGAACAAAGGTGACATGCTGAGCATGGAAGACGTGCTGGAGATCCTGCGCATTAAGCTGGTGGGCGTTATCCCGGAAGATCAGTCCGTGTTACGCGCCTCTAACCAGGGCGAGCCAGTGATCCTTGATACAATGGCAGATGCAGGTAAAGCTTACGCCGATACCGTTGACCGTCTGCTGGGAGAAGAACGTCCTTTCCGCTTCATTGAAGAAGAGAAGAAAGGTTTCCTCAAACGCCTGTTCGGAGGATAAGTTATGGCATTACTGGACTTTTTTCTCTCGCGGAAAAAGAACACCGCCAACATCGCAAAAGAACGTCTGCAAATTATCGTTGCGGAGCGTCGTCGTAGCGACGCCGAGCCTCACTACCTGCCGCAGCTGCGCAAGGACATCCTGGAAGTGATCTGTAAGTACGTGCAGATTGACCCGGAGATGGTGACGGTGCAGCTGGAACAAAAAGACGGGGATATTTCGATTCTGGAGCTGAACGTGACGCTCCCGGAAGCGGAAGAGTCGCGTCCGTAGGTTTGTGATTTCGTCGCCCCGGTAAGCGCAGGGTATGAACCGGAAACATGGGTAACACTTTA